>CAZZHN010000146.1:0-11856 GCA_964654065.1 uncultured Solibacteraceae bacterium | reverse complement strand
CGGAGAGGTGGCTGAGTGGTCGAAAGCAGCGGTTTGCTAAACCGTCGTAGGGTCACAAGCTCTACCGGGGGTTCGAATCCCCCCCTCTCCGCCAGTTTCGCTTGGCAGGTTCAGCACCCAGGAAACGCCTAGATTGGACCGGAGCGGCCGCCGCTGCCGAGCGGGGTGACAATGTCACCGTAGACGATGCCGCGGCCATTCATTCCCAGAAAGACCCTGCCATAAACGCGCGAATCGGCGGCGATGACCGCCGGGCCGCCGTACTGATGCGCACTGTCGTTGACGCGAACCCAGGTGGATCCATTGTCGTCGGATCGGTAGATGGCCAAGGTATTGGACGCCTTGGTTGCGCCGTATAAGAAGATCGACTGGACGGCACTGCGCGAGCGCGGATTCGCCGCGCCCACGGCGACCATGTTGGCCTGCAAGACCGTGGGCACATTGGTCCAGGTGCCGCCGCCATCGGTGGAATGATACAGGCCGAAGGCTCCAAGAGGCAGCCACAAATCCCCGGCACGCGCGAAATTGACCACCGGGGCACGCTGCGGCGAGCCGAGCGGGAATGTGGTTTGATTCACTTTCGTGAAAACGGTGCCGCCGCTGGTGGTCGTGCTGAAGAAGCTGGCGCTGTCGAAAGCGTAAAACAGCTGCGGTGTCACTTTGTCCGCCACAGGGGTCAACAGTTGGGGAAGACCACTGGTGACGCTCCAGTCGCCGCCGTTATCGGTGGAGTATTGGGGTGCAGTAGAGCCGCTGGCAGTGGTCCACAACATCATGGTTCCGCTGGCGTCGACCGCGATGGTCCCCGTCCCATTGGCGGCGCCGGATGCGCAGCCGTCGAAGGGTTTCCAATTGTTCCCGCCATCGGTGGAGTACGCGCCGTAATTGCACGGGCTCGTGGAAACGCTGTTGGGCGAGCCGACGCGGGCTACGAACGACGGGTTTTGTCCAGCCCAGTCGAGACTTCCGGCACTGCCCGTGACAGGGTTGGTATACATGCCGGCAGCGGGCGAAACGGCGAAGTCGTCATGCCGGAAGCCGCCGATGTCACCGACGCCGCTGAACAGGTGGGCGCCTTGCGTGGGGCTAATCAGCGCCGTCACGGCGGTTTCCTCGATTCCCAGCGCCTGCACGTACCAGGCAGGCGGCTGGCCGGAATCGGCTGCAGAGACATTGTCAGTGGCGTAGAGTGTCGCGCCGGTGGCGAACATCAGGTGATCCGGATTCAGCGGGTCAATCAAAACGGCCGACATCCACCAGCCGAACTTCGCGGTTGGCATAGGGGACGTCGGATAGGACGTGTTGCCGAAGGTCAACCAGGGGGAAATCGGTGTGAATACAGAAGGGTTGAAATAAGAGTTGCCGTTGGGCGGGCCGTCGACGCCGCCGATGGAGGACGTGGCGCCGAGATCGACCCACGTATTGCCGCCATCATGCGTAATGTAAACCGTGTCGACCGGGTACCAGCGATCCATCGTGGTTACGGCGACGGTGCCTTGCCGGCTGGGGTCCTGAGTGATTCCGCAGAACCCGCCTCTCGGCGTCGTCAGGTAGTCTGACGGCGTGACGTTGGTCCAGGAGTTGGTTTGTGGATTATACTTCTCGACAACTCCGTAGGACATATTGGATGGGCCGCGATCGTCGCTGAAAGTAACGTAGAAGCTGCCGTCCGGGTTAATAACGCCCCGGTTCGGAGTTGGCGGCCTGGTCCCATTACCCACACTGTAGGGCCAGGTCACGGCCGGGAGAGAGGTCCAGGTGGTGCCGCCGTCAGCGCTCCTGTAAACCAGTGACGTCGTGTACGCGCCGACATAAATCACGCCATTGTTATTCGGGTCGAAAACGACAAACTGAAGGCCGAAGCCGTCCGGGGAGGCCGAGACGGGAAAGCTCGCCACCTTCGTCCATGACTGCGCGTTGTCGTTGCTCACCCACAGCCCGCTGCTTCGTGTACCCATCAGGAGTTGGTTCGGCTGAAACGGGTTGACCGCGAGGCGCTCACCCGCTGACCGGTCGTCGCCATTCGAGGCCATGGTGAATGGAACTTGAGGGTAAGTGGTGAACGTCTTGCCCTGGTCGGTGGAAACCATGATCCCCGCTTCCCCGCCGGCGTACATACTGGCCGCGATATAGAGGCGGTTGGGATCGGTGGGATCGAGCGCGATGCTCTCTGGACCCTGCAGGTTATAACCTCCGGGCGGGTGGAAGTCAGTGAGCGGGATCCATTCCGCTGTGCCTGCATTCCAACGATAGGCGCTGCCGATGTCGGTCCGGGCGTAAATCAGACCGGACTGGGTGGGATGCGCGATCAGCCCGGGGATATAGCCGCCGGCCACGATACGGACCGGCGCCCAGGTATAGTCAGCGACCGATTCGGATTGCCCCGAGGCCTGGGGCACGAACAGGCAAGCACCAAGAGCGATTGGAAAGATGAGAATTGCTCCGCGCGGGGGGCGATGACGGGTAACCATGGAGTTCCTGGCGTGGAACGAGGCTTTACTTTGGAGCGACCGGATCATGCCGGGAGCTGACGCTCGTCCACCGTAGTGATTTTAACATTGCTGCTCTATGCTGATACGAGGACCAGTGGATGGCGTATCGTTTGCAAAGTGGCGAGGCTGTGCCGGCGGGGTTGCGACGCATCGCGTGCGAGGAGCTTTCTGCTGCGTCCAGTCTGCTGCAGCATGCCACGGCTCGCACGCGCGATGATGCCATCCACGAGGCGCGCAAATCCGTCAAGAAGGTCAGAGCGATTCTACGCCTGATGAAGGGCGAGCTGGGCCAGATCTATGAGGTCGAGAACGGGCGCCTGCGCGATCTGGCGCGGCGGCTGTCGGTGTATCGCGACGCGACGGTCATGATCGAGACCCTGGACCAGCTTCACGAGCATTACAAGAGCGATCCATCCAGCCGAAGCCTGGCCTCGATACGGCTCGGGCTTGTCGCCAACCGGCAGCGGCTGCAGCGGGGATCGCGCATGACCAGCGCGATGCGCCGCGCGTCGGATGCTTTATTGGCAGCTGCAGCCCGCGCCAGCCGCTGGCGGCTGCTGATCGATGGGCCAGTTGCCTTGGCGCCAGGCATGAAAACGGCCTACAGCCGCGGCCGCAAGGCTATGGCATCCGTGCGCCGCCACACACAGGCGGAGTACTGCCACGAGTGGCGAAAAAGGGTGAAGGATCACTGGTATCACCTGCGCCTGTTGGAGGGCCGTTGGCACGCCGCAGCGCGGTCCCGCGAAAAGAGCCTCAAGGAGCTGGAGAAGTGGCTGGGCGAGCATCACAACCTGGAAGTGCTTGCGACGCGGCTGGCGGAGCAAGCCGGCCGCCGGGGAATGCCGAAACAGGCGAAGCTCTGCCGCGGCCTCATTCGCGAGTTGCAAGGCGAGCTGCGCCTCAAGGCGTTGGCGCTCGGCGACCGGCTTTACCGCGAAAAGCCGGAGCAGTTTTGGGAACGCATGGCGCCTTTGTGGCGGCCGCGGGGGACTGGTGGATCAGGTCGCGGACCCGCTTAGGCCGCCAGTGCGCGGCGCGCCGTCAGCGTTCCCCGAGCGCGCGCTGGCCGGCGTCGAGCACCCGCAGTATCTTGTCCACGTCGTAAACGGTGCCGGCCCAGGTGCCGCCGCTCACGTCCTGCAGGGCGGCCCAGAGGCGCGTGTCGTCGGGCAAGGATGGATCGGCGGCGAGGCCCGGCCATGGCGTGCGTTCCTTGAGGATACGGTTCCCGTCTTGCACGCCGCCGGGACCAACCAGGTTCAACTGACCCTCCAGGCGGTTGCGGTCGACGACGATCTCGATGAGGTCTCCCTCGCGTACTTTGCCGAGCGGGCCGCCGGCCAGGGCCTCGGGCGAAACGTGGCCGATGCAGGCGCCTGTGGAGACACCGCTGAAACGCGCGTCGGTGACCACGGCCACGTGCTTGCCGAAAGCAAGGTACTTGAGCGCGGACGTCAACTGATAAGTTTCCTCCATGCCCGCGCCCCTGGGGCCGCGGCCCATGAGGACGACGACATCGCCGGCCTGGATGCCGCCGCGCTTGATGGCGGCCATAGCGGCTGCTTCCGAGATGAAGACGCGTGCCGGGCCGCGTTTGCGGTAGATGCCGTCAGCATCGAGCACGGATGGATCGATGGCGGTGCTCTTGATCACGGCACCCTCCGGCGCCAGGTTCCCATGAGGGAAACAGACGGTGGAAGTGAGGCCGCGGCGAGCGGCTGAATCCGGGTCCATGATGACGTCGTTGGGGTCGATGCCATCGCGCTCGTGGAGCAACTGGCGCAGGCGCGCGCGCCTCGCGGAACTCTCCCACCAGTCGAGCATACGGCCGAGGGTTTCACCGCTGACGGTGAGGGCGCTCGTGTCGAGCAGGCCGGCGCGCCGCAGGTGCAGCATTACCTCGGGAACGCCCCCTGCGAGGAAGACCTGGATGGTGGCGAAGTTGCGCGGGCCGTTGGGTAGCGCATCCACCAGGCGCGGCACGCGGCGGTTGACGCCGGCCCAATCGGCTGCGGCGGGGGGGGCGAGGCCGGCGGCATGGGCCACTGCGGCCAGGTGCAGAATGAGATTGGTAGAGCCGCCAAAGGCGGCATGCGTCACCATGGCATTGCGCAGAGCGGCTTCGGTGACGATATCGCGCATCAGGATGCCCCGCTCCTCCAAGTTGAGCGCTGCCCGGGCGGAACGGCGCGCCATATCGAGCCAGATGGCATGGCCGGACGGGGCCAGCGCGCTGTGGGTGAGCGACATGCCCAGCGCTTCTCCCACAACTTGTGAAGTGGCGGCCGTGCCGAGGAACTGGCATCCGCCGCCGGGCGAGGCACATGAGCTGCAGCCGGCGCGGGCCGCTTCCTCCAGCGTGATCTGGCCCTGCGCGAAGCGAACACCGATGGTCTGCACGCGCGCCGTATCTTCACCGTCCTGGGCCAGCAGGGCGACGCCTCCGGGCACCAGCACGGCTGGCAGGCCCGGAGTGCCGGCGAGCGCCATCATCATGGCGGGCAGGCCTTTGTCGCAGGTGGCGAACCCAATTACGGCGCGGCGCGTGGGCAGCGAGCGGATGAGACGGCGGAAGACGATGGCGGCATCGTTGCGGTAGGGCAGGGAATCGAACATGCCGGTAGTGCCCTGCGTGCGGCCGTCGCAGGGGTCGGTGCAGTAGCCGGCAAATGGCACCGCGCCTGCCGCTTTCAGCTCTTCGGCGGCGGCCTGCATGAGCAGACCCACCTCCCAATGGCCGGTGTGATAGCCGAGCGCGATGGGTGTGCCATCGGCGGCGCGGATGCCGCCGTGCGTGGAGAGCAGTAGCACTTCGGGGCCGCCAAGCCGGGCCGGGTCCCACCCCATGCCGGCATCCTGGGTCCATCCGAACAGGTCACCGGAAGGGCGCTGGCGGAGCATCTCTGCCGTCAGGGGCAGCGTGCCTGCCGGGCCAGGGACGCGGGTGCGAATGTCGTAATTCTCCGGGCCGGAGTCGACGATTTCTTTGAAGCGGAAGCGGGGCGTCACAGCCCCAGGATAAACTGTTCGCGGGAGCGAGGCAGGACAGGCCATCGCCGTTGGTGGCCTGTCGTCTCCAGCTCTAGCCCCGCCACTCGACAGACGACACAAACCGATCGTCTGCGCTACTTCTCGACAGACGACACAAACCGATCGTCTGTCCTACTTCTTGGTCAGGCTTCCGCCACCATGGATGATTCCGAAGTCGTGGCGCGGCTGATGGTGAGCAGGTCGGTGCGCACTTTCTCCCATTCGCGCAGAACAAAACCATGGCTTTCGAGGAAGGAATGGATGCGCGCACTGTCCCAGCCCACGATATCTTCGAGGATAGGCACCAGCACACTGATGGCGTTATCGCTCAGAATGGTGCGGCGCGCGATCTGGGTGAGGTACTTGTTCTCCGATACGGCGATGGTCAGGCCATCCATGCGGCTGACGTGCAACATGACATGGACGTCGGAAATGCCATCGCCCACGTAGACGACGCGCTCCCGGCCGATGTTCAGCGTCTCCCGCAGCCGGTCGAGCACGGCCACTTTCCCGTAGCCGGCGGGCACGCTTTCGATGGAGCGAATCTCGCCCGTCTCCTCGTCATAGCGGAAGCGGGTGCCGTGAATGTGGCCGGCCGGAATGATGCCCTCGAGCGCGGATTGGATCACTTCTTCCGGCGCGGCCGAAACCACATAAAAGGCAAACCGGTGGCCTTCGATGTCCTGGAGTAATTCAAACAATAGGCCGATGTTTTGTTTTAGACGAATACGTTTGCCGACTTCCACCAGGTGCTCGCGCCGCACCCGGCGGTACTCCGGATCGTGGAGCAGCAGGTAGGCCAGTTCGCCGCCTTGCTGCACCAGATGGATATTCGACAGCCCTTGGATTCTCTCGCGGAACCCCGATACGCCAATCAGTTCGCTGAGCGCGATGCCAGAGTCATTGAAACTGAGGGTCTGGTCAAAGTCGCTCAACAAAAGGTATTCTTTGGTTCGCGGATCAGTTCCCATCTGCATTGGATGCTGCGGCGGTGGCACGGGTTGCCGCAGATTCTTTCTGCAGCAGGCTAAAACAAAGTCGCAACCAATTGATTTGATTGGCCTTTACATTCCCAGGGCGTTGGCCAGGGTCTTTTCCCATTCGCCCAGCGCGACCTTGCGGCCCTCGCGGCTCCGCCACCAGGAGGCGGCGTGAAAGTAGCGGTCCGGCGCGGCCACCATGCACATCTGCAGGTTGTACCCCACGGCGCGCGCGGCGGCACGGAAGATCCGCGAGGCGCGGGCGGTGTGGAAGTCGCTGGTCACCAGAATCAAGCTGCGTACCTGCCGCCGGCGCAGCTCATCCAACAGCAGGAAGCTCTCCTCGCGCGTGGACATGGCCTGATTGCGTAACGGGACGAACCATTCGGCTGGAAAGCCCTGGCGGACAATGTAGGGAATCGCGAGATCCGCTTCGTTGGTTCCGTACGCCGCAGGCGCGCCGCTGATCAGAACCAGCGGAGCGTAGCCCGCCCGCACCAGGCCGGCGGCCGTTTCGAGGCGGCTGCCCCAGGCGTCTCCGCCCAGCACCACCACCGCATCGGCTTTGAACGGCGATTCGTCTTTCACCAGGGCGCGGCCGAGCGCGCTGAGCCACAACGGACGCGTCAGGTAGGCGGTGAATGCGAGGACAAGCAGTGCACCGGCGAACCAAAGCGCAACCTTTCGGCGGCGCGCCACGGATTAGTTCTCGTCCCCGGAATTCTTCTGGTCAAGGTTGCCGACCGTCTTGAGACGCTGGTAGAGGCGCTCGACTTCGGCCTCGTCCTCCGGCCGCAGGATGCGGTAGCGCGGAGGAAGGGCCTGCCTCGATTCGGCCACCGGCGCCAGCACCTCGCCCCAATACTGCCGGTAAGGAATGCCGTCGATCAGCGCGTCTCGAGAGGACCGGCGCATGTGGCGGAGCAGGGCATTGCACGAGTCCAGTTCGCCCGGATAAAGGAGCACCTGGCGTGAATCATCAAACAAGGTGATGCGCACCACCAGTGGCGATATCCAACCGGTGCGATCCAGGCGGCGAATGTCCATCCAGGGAATCACCCGGCGGCCGATAGAAAGATAGCCTTCATGCACCTCGATGGGCGGCCGAAAAGCGAGAATCAGCAGCAGACTCGTGGTCAGCACGAAGAGAACCGCAGGCAGGAAAGCCAGGACGATACTGGGCCAGGACGTAGGGTTCCAGACCAGGGCTCGCCATGTAGATAAACCACCCAGCAGTAGCGCGGCGATTGCAAACCAAAGATAGTGTCGCGCCGGCTGGTAGCGAGTCATCAGCGAAACCCCATTCTACCTTTAGACTACTCCGGACCACCGCACGCGTCAATGCGCGCGCGCTATTTCGATGCCGCGCCAGGTGTATTCCACGCCGCTCCAGACGGTAAACACGGCCGAGATGCGAAACAGCGCGACCGCTGGAATCCACAGATTCGAATGGCCCCACATGCCGGCGGCGAGCGAAGTGATGGCTGTCACAATCTGCACGAAGGTGGAGGCCTTTCCCCAGACGCTGGGCGGGAATCTGCGCCGCGTGGTGAATCGAAACAGGATGGCCGCTGCCAGCAATAGGTAGACGTCGCGCCCCAACACGATGGCGACAAACCACCACGGGACCATTTCCGCGCCGGCCATGGCGACAAAGATGGCGTTCAAGAGAACCTTATCGGCGATCGGGTCGAGGTAGGCGCCGAACGGTGTTTCCAGGTTAAGATGGCGCGCGGCGGCGCCGTCCAGCACGTCGGTAGCCGCCGCGACGGCAAACAGCGCCAGCGCCAGGCCGTGCCGCCCAGCCCACATGGCGGCTACGATGGGCACCGTGAGCAGCAGGCGCAGCGCAGTCAAGCCATTTGCAGCGTTGATCCAAGCCGACTTCCGCATTCAGGTCTGCATTCAAGTGTAGCGCCCGGTCCAAACAGGGAAGATGACGGCTTTAACCCTTTAGTCACGCGATCGCGGGGATGGTTTCAAGAGTAGTCCACTCGCTGGCGCCGGCAGAAGGGTTGCAGCGGTAGATTTTGGGTGTCACCTGGAATTGCTGTTTGTAGGAGTGCGCGATGCGTTGTCCGAAAGCCTCGATCGCGTCCGGCCGCAGCATGGTGACGGTGCAGCCGCCGAATCCGCCGCCCGTCATCCGCGAACCGTAGACGCCGTCGGCTTCAAGCGCCCGGTCCACCAGGAAGTCCAGCTCTTCGCAGCTTACTTCGTAATCATGCTGCAGGCTGCGGTGGGAGGCCACCAGCAATGCTCCCATTGAGTCGAGATCGTCGCGGGCACTGGCCGCCACGAACTTTTCGACCCGTTCGTCTTCGGTCACCACGTGTTTCGCCCGCCTGGCTACCACCGGCGGCATCAGGCCGGCCACGGATTCCAGCTGGGCGGATGTGATGTCGCGCAGGCTGGCGGCGGAAGGAAACTTCTGTTGAAGCGCGCTCACTGCCGCGGCGCACTCGGCTACGCGGTCCTTGTAAGCAGAACCAGCCAGGGCGTGCTTGACCATGCTGTTGACGGCGACAAACGCGACGCCATCTGGCAGTTTCACGAGCTGGTGTTCCAGGCTGCGGCAGTCGATCTCGACGGCGGAGTGCTCGCGCCCGAAGACCGAGATGTACTGGTCCATGATGCCGCAAGGCATGCCAACGAACTCACGCTCGGCGCGCTGGCAGAGCCTGGCCAGTTCCAAGGAGGCGATTTCACGGCCGCTCAGGAAAGCCAGCGCCGAGGAGACTTCCAGCGCAGCCGATGAGCTGAGTCCCGACCCTTCCGGCACCGTGCTGTGGATGAGGATGTTCGCCGGGTGAACAGGAAATCCGAGGCGGGCTATCTCGCGGGCTACCCCGATCGGGTAGTCGGTCCAATGATGGGAAGGAGCGAGGCCAGCGAGCTGCACCGGCTCGAATTCGCGTGTCTCCGCGCGCTCCACCGAGTGCAGACGCAGCTTGCCGGCGGCGTTGGGCGCGGTAGCGACGAACGTGGCGAGTTGGAGCGCCACCGGCAGCACGAAGCCGAAATTGTAATCGGTGTGCTCTCCGATCAGGTTGACGCGCCCCGGCGCTCGAAACACCCGCAGCCCGTCGGATGAACCATACAGCCGGCGGAAGACTTCGATCATCGGTTTCGGACCGCGGCCAGACGGGCCATCACCAGCAGAAACACGCCGAAAGCCAGCATCGCGAGGCCGCTGTAGAGGTTGACGTTGACGTCGGTCAATGCCGCGCGTAAATCCGGCGCAAACACGCCCATGCCTGCCAGAATGACGCCCAGCAGCGTGAAGAACCAGCCCGAAGGCACTCGTAAGTCCAGCATATTAGGCAAACCAAATGTTCAAAATGACGGCTAAAACCAAAACGAAAACCGCCAGCACAACGGGACGCTCGAACCACCGGGCGTTCTCGTCATGGGGAATCTTCGTCAACCCGTATACCAGCCCTTCCAGTTCACTTTCCTTGCGCTTCCGGGTAACCGTGCTGACCAGGACGGTGACGAGGAAGCAACTGGTGAAGGCGACGATGGCGATCCAGAAATTCTGCGCCATCACCGAGGGAAATGTGTGCACCTGACCGAACACGCCGCCCTTGCCTTCGGCCACCGTGAGACCCCAGGTGAGCGCGGCGGCGACGGTCCCGGTGACCAATCCGAAGAACGCGCCGTTGGCGGTGGCGCGCTTCCAGAACATGCCGAGCAGGAAGGTGGCGAACAGCGGGGCATTGACGAAGCCGAAGACGAACTGCAGCAGGTCCATGATGTTGTTGTAATACTGCGCCAGGTAAGCGGCGCCGATGGAGAGCGCCACGCCCACGATGGTGGTCATGCGGCCCACCGTGAGGTAATGACGATCGGGCGCGCCCTTGCGGATGTAGCTCTGGTAGATGTCGTAGGTAAAAACCGTGTTGAAGGCGGTGACGTTGCCGGCCATGCCGGACATGAACGATGCCATCAGGCCGGTGAGGCCGACGCCCAGTATGCCGGCCGGGTAGAACTTGGCCATCAACGTGGTGAGCACCTGGTCGTAATCCTTCACCCAAACGCCGCCCGAGAGTTTCACCGGTAAGTCGTAGAGATGCGCGCCACCGGCTGCGCTCATTTGCGCCAGCGCCACGGCGGCGATGCCGGGCAGGATAACGACGAACGGCAGAAACATTTTCGGAATCGCGCCCAACAGCGGCGTTCGCCTGGCCGCCGACATGGAATCGGCCGCCATGGCGCGCTGCACCACCAGGAAGTTCGTGCACCAGTAACCGAACGAGAGGACGAAGCCAAGCCCAGCCACCATTCCGAAGACTTCCACGCCCATCGGGTTATCGGCGGCGCTGCCCATGTGGGTCCAGGAGTGCGTCATGTTCGAGGGTAGCCGCGACACGATGCCATGCCATCCGCCGGCCTTGACGCAGGAAAGGATGGCGAGCGGAGCGAAGCCGGCTACGATCAGGAAGAATTGCAGCACTTCGTTGTAGATGGCGCTGGTGAGGCCGCCCAGATAGGTGTAGGCCAGCACGATGGCGGCCGTGGCCAGCACCGAGGTGCTGAAGCTCCAGCCGAGCACCAGGTGCATCAGCAGCCCCATGACATACATCGAAATTCCCGAGGAGAAGATGGTCATCACGGCGAACGTGAAGGCGTTGAAGCCGCGCGTTTTTTCGTCGAATCGCATCTTCAGGTATTCCGGCACCGACCGCGCCTTGCTGCCGTAATAAAACGGCATCATGAAAAGGCCCATGAAGACCATGGCCGGAATCGCGCCGACCCAATAAAAATGCGCGGTCATGATACCGTACTTGGCGCCCGAGGCGGCCATGCCGATCAGCTCCTGGGCGCCCAGGTTGGCGGCAATGAAAGCCAGGCTGGTAATCCAGACCGGGACGGCGCGGCCGGAGAGCAGAAAATCGCCGCTGGTCGCGACCTTCTTGCGGAGCATCCATCCGATGCCCAGCACCATGGCAAAGTACGTGGCCAGAATGACGTAATCAACCGGAGCGAGCTTCAAGGCTTTTTTCTCCGAAATGCGGATTTTGAGAATCTAGAGTCTATCACATGGCATGCCGGCGAACTGCGGTTGTCGCGCCGCGCCGCGGGGCCATTTGAAATCCGACGCGTATATCTCTTATACTGAGTGTTCACTGCACGCACGGATTCTTCCGTAATATCCCAGAGGAGGATTTACAGATGGTCAGTACTTCGGACACGAGTAGTGTCCTGCCACTTCGAGCCGCACGGGCGCTGTCCAGTTCCCTGTCGCGGATCTTTTTTGCTTTGCTCGCCCTGGCGGTTGCCGCCATTCCGGCGATGGCGCAGGAACAAGGAGGCGGAGAGGCCAATCTTCACCTTCCCGATCTGCGCGT
>CAZZHN010000145.1:0-11976 GCA_964654065.1 uncultured Solibacteraceae bacterium | reverse complement strand
CAACTAGGCTCCCGTGCGGAGCCACGCTACAATAAAATCAGACTCCATGTCCACCAAGATCGATGTATTCGGAGCCGCCGCGGCCATCGCCAAAGGCATGAGCGTCACGCTGAAGGAGATGCTGTCGCCCACCGTCACCGAATACTACCCGGATGAGCCGGCCAAGTTCGAGGAGCGGTTCCGCGGCGTCCACGTGCTGCAGCGCGACGTCAACGGCATGGAGAAATGCGTGGCGTGTTTCCTGTGCGCCGCCGCTTGCCCTGCGAATTGCATCTACATAGAGGCCGCGGAGAATACCGCGCAGACGCGCATTTCCGGCGGCGAGCGCTACGCCAAGGTCTATAACATCGATTACAATCGCTGCATCTTTTGCGGCTATTGCGTGGAAGCCTGCCCGACCGACGCCATCACACACGGCCACGGTTTCGAGGCGGCCAGCTACAATACTTCGACCCTCATCAAGCGCAAAGAAGACATGTTGGCGCCTGTTCCCGCCGGAGCCAGGCCGCCCGTACTGGAGGCCGAGCAGCCCGCCGCGCACTAGACGCGTCCGGCCTCACGCGTGCGCCATGTTTCGAGCCATTCGAGAACAGATCGATACCATCTTCCGCGAAGACCCGGCCGCCACCAGCGTGCTGGAAATCTTCCTCTGTTACCCGGGATTCCACGCCATTCTCCTGCACCGCCTGGCGCATCGGCTCTACCTCTGGCGAGTACCGCTGCTGCCGCGCGTCATCTCCCAGGTCGGCCGCTTCTGGACCGGAATCGAGATCCATCCCGGCGCCACCATCGGCCGGCGGTTCTTCATTGACCATGGCATGGGCGTGGTGATCGGCGAGACTTCCGAAATCGGCGACGACGTCCTGCTCTACCAGAATGTGACGCTCGGCGGCACTGGCACGGAGAAAGGCAAGCGCCATCCCACCATAGGCAACAGCGTGGTGCTCGGCGCCGGCGCCAAGGTGCTGGGTAACATCCGCATCGGCGACAACGTCAAAATCGGCGCCGGCTCGGTGGTAGTGCATCCTGTCCCGGACAACTCCACGGTAGTCGGCATTCCGGGCCGAGTGGTGCGCGTTCGCCCCGAAGGCGGCGTGCTGGAACACGGCCGCCTGCCCGATCCGGAAGGCCAGGCCATCGACGACCTTGCCCGCCGCGTCGCCGATCTGGAGAGCACCCTCCGCCAACTGATCGAAGAGCACGAGCTGGAGCATCACCGCACCCGCTGAAGTAGGACAGACGATCGGTTTGTGTCGTCTGTCGCCATGCCCGCCTCTCCTGCCGCCATGTCCGCCTGTTTCGTAGGGGCCGGGCATGCCCGGCCCGCCGCCGCACCATGTGCCGGCTCTGACCATCCCACCGGCCCCGCCCTGGCCCGTCCTGCCTAGCGCACCGGCGGCAGGTTAATCACCGGGTTGCGCGAGAAGAACCCCCATGGCACCATTTCGAAGCCAGCCGTCTGCACCGGCATGACGGGCCAATCCTCCGGCCGGGGGTTGTGGGTGATGCCGAGCGTGTACCAGACCACCACATCCTGGCCGTCGAGCGGCCGGCTCGCGGCGGTCCATTTGACCAGGCCGTCGCCGCCGTGGCTCTGGTTCGGATAGTCGCCGCCCGCCCACAGTTCGTCGGCGCGGTACGGCGTGGCCCAGAAATGAAAATTAAGGAACCCGGCCCGCTTGCGCACCCACGATTCCGGCTGGGCAAACGGCACCGCGTTTTCTCCCGGCAGCAGTGCGTAGCCGGTCGGATGCCCCAGCGCGTTCGTCGCCGACGGATTGACCACGATCCAGCGGCGTGCGCTCGCCAGGTTGAGGTTGCGCTGGGCATCCCGCTCGGTCTCGAGCGGCGTCTCCTTCATCACGAACGCGTTGCCGTACGGATTCGGCGCGCCAGCCGCCTGGCTGTTCATCTCGATCACCCGGTTGGCGGTACCATCGACGTCGAAATCCAGGCGGAAAGTGAAGAAGTGCTGGTGATGCGGCGCCACAATGTGCCGCGCCACGGCGTGGCTGTAAGCGTCGTGCACCCCGTCGGCCACCCCTTTCACGGCCATCACCCCGGTCATCGCCACGCGAACGGCGAGCGTTCCGTCCTGGTGGAACACCCAGTCGAAGCCATACTCGTAGTTGCCGACCTCGGTGAGAAACGAGAGCACCAACTCCCGCGCCCGCCGTGCCTCGTTGCCGTGCTTCCAAGCGATGCCGGCATCGCGTTCGTAGAGGGCCACCGCGCCGGGAATGGATTGGGGCGCACCATTTTCGTCCGCCATGACGGCTTCGAACACGGTGCAGTTTTCCGGGCAATCCACTCCCGGGCGGAGCGAGCTGGCGGCGGAGCCGAGCCCCAGCTCGCCGGCATCGAAGCTGTTGCGGTAAAACCATCCCGCGCCTGGATCGCCGTAGGGCACCACCATTTCCGAGAGCGAAGCGCGGTACAGGATGGAGCGTACGCCGGCGCCGTCTTCCATTCCCACCGTGTACAGGACCAGCCCTTCGCGCGGGCGCATCGCAAAACGGAAGCGCCACTTCTCCCAGCGGACCTCTCCGTCCTCCATGTGGAATCCCGGTCCGTTCGGCTGCGTGATGTGGAGCGGCGCCGGCGCCGGCCGCAGCGGCGCGTTGGCGCGCGCCGTGAAGTCGAAGTTTTCGCGCGTCACCGGCGCGCTGCGGTCGATATCCAGGAAATCGAGAATCTTGTGCGCCGTCAGATCGACGTGCGCTGAGACGCCTTCGACTGGATGCGCGTAATAGTTCTGACCGGCGCCGTCGTAGTAGGGCACCGCGCGCACGATGCGGTCGCGATCGGTGCCGGGAAGGCCGAAGTAGCCCGCCGACCACGACGAGATCACCACGTCCTGCCAGTCCGAGATGCCGCGCTCCGACAGCGCCTGGCGGAAGCGCGGGTCGCCGCGCACCAGGCGGTCGGCCTCCACCGAATCCTGCTCGGTGATCGCCGGCTGCGCGCCAGGGATTTCACGCCAGGATGCCAGGCGCCCGGCGGTGAGGTCCGCGATGGCTTCGTACGTCCGGTTGGCCGGCGCGTCATAGAGCACGGCGAACGCGCGCCGCGGCACGGCCGCATGGCGCAGTACGGCTTCCTTGGGCGGCTCGTCCAGGGTGATGGTAACGAACCGGATGTGACGCGGAAAATGTCCCGAATCGCGAACCAGCCGGGCCGCGGCGCGAATTTCATTCGCCGTAAGCGGCGTCAATGGATGCGGCGTTGTTTCCGCCGCCAGCGTGAACGCGAGAAGGAGCCATGGGACAATCCGCATCCTCCTATTGTGCTGCACCGTGGCTATCCACCGCCGGACGTACCGTTGGCTGCAGGCCTGCCGGGGTCTAGCCGTTATGGCAGGAATAGATCTTCTGGGTGGAGAAGACAGAAGAGGGGGACAAAATTCGGACGAGCCTCGCCCCGGAAAGGACCGTGCGCTCCATTACCGTCGGACCACATGGGCGAAAAGCATCCAGGAAGGTGTTGCCCAGCAATACAGTTCATGGCCCTGTAACCTGCCTGGCCGCACTACCGTCAATAGTAACGGGTTGGTGTGGGGATTTCAGGATTTCCCTCCGGCCTTCGACCACGGCGGGCGTCAATCCTCCGAGCGCCCGCCGGCTCGTCTCTTCTGCAAACTCCCTTTTTTCAAGAAACGTCCCGCCTTTCGGCGAGTGGCCGGGCGAGGGTTGTCCAGTTGCCGGCGGACAAAATTGACGACCGCGGCTTGCCGCCGGATGGACTCCGGGAATCGGCCAAGCGACTGAATGGCATGCCCGATGGCCACGTTGTGGCACTCGTTAGTTTCATACTTCGCCCGGCTGACCCTGAGAATGCCGGCTGCGAGTTTGTCCGCCAGGAGCGGTTGCGCGGCGGCGATCACAGCCGCAGCCTGCATCACATTCGCAGCGGCTATCATCTGCGGGCCGGGGATCGGCTGCAGCAACTTATCCAAGAGCGGTTCGATCTTGTGCAAACTGTCAACGCCCGCCATGTTGGCCAGGATGTGCGCCGCGTTCCAGCGGAAAATGCTGTTGGGGTGATCTAACAAGCCGGCGAATCTGCCGAAATCCGCGTAGAGCAAATGCGGCACCTCCTGGCTGAGGCGCCGCAGTTCCTTCAGGCTTCCGTACTTGACACGCGCGGCCGGCGCGTTCAGACCAGCCCAGCAAGCAGAGAGCCGGTCATGCTCTGTCCACAAAGCCGTGCCCATAGCCGATTGATACTCCGCCGCACATTGGAAAGCAAGGGTCGACTCAGCGCGAGCCCGTGGCGCAGGCTGTCAGCCTGCTGAGCCGGGAGTCGCCTCGGCTTTTCGTCCCTACTCCACCTTGCGCAGCACCATGGCGGAGTTCTTGCTCCCGAAAGCGATGCAGTTGGCAACCGCATGCTCGATGGCGATCTTGCGGCCTGGCTCGGTGATGTAGTCGAGATCGCAATCGGGGTCCGGCTCGTCTACGTTGATGGTGGGCGCGACGACCCCGTCGCGCATGGCGAGCAGGGTCGCGGCCACGCCAGCGGCGCCGCAGGCCCCCTGCGGGTGGCCGATGAGGCTCTTCAGCGACGACCCCGGCAGCTTGTAGGCGTGCCCGTTGAAAGCCAGCTTCACGGCGCGCGTTTCAATGCGGTCGTTCAGCTCCGTGGAGGTGCCGTGGTAGTTGATGTATTGTACGTCCGCCGGGCCGATGCCGGATTCCTCCAAGGCCAGCCCTATGGCGCGCGCCGGTTCTTCACCGCACTCTTCGAGCCGTACGCGGTGGAAGGCCTCGCAGGTGGACCCGTAGCCGGTCACTTCACCGTAGATTTTGGCGCCGCGGGCGCGCGCCTGTTCCATCTCTTCGAATACGAAGAACCACGCCCCTTCCGCGATCACGAACCCGTCGCGGTCGCGCGAGAAGGGCCGCGAAGCCCGCTCCGGCTCCAGGTTCCAGCGCGTCGACATGATGCGCATCAGCTGAAATCCGCGCAGTATCAGCGGCGCGATGGGGGAATCCACGCCGCCGGCCACGATGGTATTAAGTACGCCGCCGCGGATGTGCCGGAACGCGTAACCCATGGCGTCGGTGGAGGACGTGCAGCCGGTGGAGACAATGTGGCTGAGGCCACGGAAACCGAACCGCATCGACACCTCGCTCGCCAGCGTACCGATGGTGCCGGTGGGAATCGTGTAGACGCTGCACTGCTTCTGGTGCCCTGTGTAAAAGAGCCGGTATTGCTCCTCGGTGAAATCCTGGCTGCCGCCTCCAGAGCCCACCATGACCCCGATGCCGCGCAGTTCGTCGCGCGTCATGTGGTCCGGTTCCAGACCCGCGTCCTGCAGCGCCTCGCCTACACTGGCCACCGCCAGCGGCACGGCGCGCGACACGTGCGGCCGGTCCTTCACATCCACGTAAAGCTTCTCATCGAATTCGTCGGGTATCTGCCCGGCGACTTGTACCTGAAATGGCGACGGGTCGAAGCGCGAGATGCGCCTCACTCCGCTGACACCATTGCGGCTGGCCTGCCAAAAGGATTCCCGACCGATTCCGTTGGGGCTCACCGCGCCGATCCCCGTTATCGCAACGCGACGCATTTTATGGTTTTGCCTTTCCTTGTTTGCTCAGTATAGGCTAAAATGAATGACGGCGCGCCCCCAACTGGCAGCCGGGCGCCTGGACCGCGCCCTGGCCGGGCTTCAGGCAGGCACCACCGGTGTGCTGGCAATGCTGCTCTGGCTGGGTATCTGGTCCGCCTGGCAGCGCGAGGATTTTTGGGCCAGCCCCAATCTCCTGGCGGGCGCCTGTTATCCGTCGCAGGCGTTTCACACCGGCCTGGCATGGAGCACTGCCTTCGGCGTGGCGCTCTACATCTTGTTCTACGGTGGTTTGGGAGCGCTGTTTGCGCTGGCTGCCGCACGCCCCATGACTCGTCTCCGCCTGGCGCTCCTCGCGATGACGCTCGGCCTGGGATGGTATTGGATTACCTACCGCTGGCTGTGGAGGGCGGTCCTGCCGCTGGCCGCCATCCTCTATGGAGGGCGCGCCGCGGTCGTGGGCCACTTGATTTACGGAGCCATGCTCGGCCGTTTCCCGCGCTACCTGCCGGGTGAGCCTGTTCCCGAAACAGCTCCGCCGGCCGAACAGGAAGCCGAAGTCAACTCCGGCGCGCCAGCGGACTGAAGCCCTCGGGAGCTGGGAAAGAACCGGTTGGCACGCGGAACCGCCTGCCCGACTCGCCCGCCAACGTTTCGGCGTCAAAATGGGACAGGCGCTTTCGCCTGTCAACCCGCAAATTGGTACACCCTCGCACTTCCGATGCCCATGCAGAGCTGCGACCGTCAGGGAGCGGTCGCCGGGCTGCGAACTCATGATCGGCAACGCTCGCGCCTGCCGCTCCGGCACCTCTGCCAGCCGCGAAGTCACCTGCCCCGCAAGAGTGGAATCGGAGGGCAACTCCTAGGCCAGCTCCACTTCGATTCGCTTCTGCGCGGCATCCAGTTTCACGATCCGGAAACTGCGGATCTGTCCGGCGCGAAGCCCTTCGCCTTTCGCTGCGGCGCCTGAGGCCTCGCCCTTTTTCCATTTCGCTTCCAGCATGGAAGTCAGTGAAGAAAGGTCCGCTTTGTTGGCGGCCGGCTGCGGCGCCCCGTCTCCCGCTTGCTCGCTCTGGATGCGGCAGGTGGCGGGCACTCCCTCGCCCAATTCGACCCGTGCGCGGCTACCGGAGACATCGGTCATGCGCCCCGTCACCACGTCTCCAGGTTTGTGTTCCGCGATGTACTCGTCCAGGCTGGTGGGAACCAGTTGCTTGAGGCCTAGGCGCAGCCGGCGCTTGGCGATGTCGGCCTCCAGCACCAGCGACTTCACGGTCTGCCCCACTTTCAATACTTCCTGCGGATGGTTGATCCGCTTGTCCGCGCTGATATCGCTGACGTGGACCATGCCTTCCACGCCTTCGGCGATTTGCACGAAGGCGCCGAATTTCTGCAGGCTGGTGACGGTTCCTTCCACCTGCGAGCCGACCGGAAACTTCTGCGGCACTTCGGCCCAGGGGTCGCCCAGCGCCTGCTTCAATCCAAGCGAAATACGGCGTTCGGCCTGGTTGACGGCGAGCACCGCCACTTCCACCTGCTCACCGGGTTTGACGGCATCGGACGGCTTGCGCACTTTCTTCGACCAGGACATCTCGGAAAGATGGATCAGCCCTTCCACACCTTTTTCGAGTTCGACGAACGCGCCGAAATCGGCCAGCCGCGTGACCGTGCCCTGCACCCGGTCGCCGGCCTTGTACTTCTCGGCGGCCAGGTCCCATGGGTGCGGCAAAAGCTGTTTGAGGCCGATCGCGATCCGCCGCTTGGCGGCATCCACTTTCAATACCCGGGCTTCCACCTCCTGTCCCGGCTTGAGCACGTCGGACGGCTTGTTGACGCGGCCCCAGGAAATGTCCGCCACGTGCAGCAGGGCATCCACCCCGCCGATGTCGACGAAGGCTCCGAAATCGGTCAGGCTGCGCACCGTACCGGTCACGGTCTCGCCCTCCTTGACCTGGCCGTAAAGCTTCTCCTTGGCCTCGCGCTCTTCCTCTTCCAGCACCGCGCGGCGGTCCACCACCACGTCTTCGTCGGCCGTATCCAGTTTAATGATGCGGCAGCGGATCTCCTGCCCGACCAGTTTCTCCACGTCGGCCGCTTCGCGCACACCCGAGCGCGATGCCGGCATGAAGGCGCGCACGCCCACGTCCACGCTGACGCCGCCCTTGATCACCGCGGTCACCATGCCGGCGATGGGAGCTTTGTCGGCGAATGCCTTCTCGAGCGCCGACCAGTCGCGCGGCCGCTCCACTTTCTGGCGCGACAATTCGTAGTAGCCTTCCGGGTCGCGCCCTTTGATGGAGACGGGGATTTTGTCGCCCCGCTTGACGGTTTCTCCGGCCTTGGTGAAATGCGCCAGCGGCAGGATGCCTTCCGTCTTGAAGCCGATATCCACCAGCACCGATTCGGCGGTGACGGCCACTACCGTTCCATTGAATCCGCGGCGTTCCTGGCCGGCGTGGGAGCTCGTCTTTTCGTATTGCGAAAGAATGTCGGCAAACGATTCGCCGGGCTCGTTGTTGGTTTGAGAATCCGGACCGGCAGACGGGTCCTGATCCAGCATACTCGAGTTGGACATGAGACGTTTCTACACATCATTGTGGCATAATGTAGCGGCGCCAGTCTTGGCCGGTCTTCGCTGCGCCTGCGATCCTGCCGGCCAGCCGGTTTGCGCCGCCCGCGTCCACGGTTATGCCGCGCCTTCCTAACTTCCTCGCCCGCTTTCTTCGCCATGTCCGGCCCCAGGATTTCGTTTGGATCGTGCTGTTTGGCGTGCTGATCGCGCTGCCGCAGATCGGCGACACCCAGGAGATCGTCTTCCTGGTGGCGCTCGGCGTGGCCCAGGTGCTGGAGCCCAAGATTCCCTCCGAGCCGACCACGCGCAGCCGCCTGCTTTGGATTGCCATCAAGCTGGCCCTGGCGTTCATGCTGATCGGATACACCGGCTCCATCAACAGCGTGTACTGGCCCGTACTGCTGCTGCCGGTGGTTTCGGCGGCTACTATGTACGGCGTGATCGGCACTACCCTATGTGCCGCCGTGGCCGGCGCCGCTTACCTGGTGTTTCTGGTGTGGGTGCGCGACCCGTCGGAGATCGTCGTCGACCCGGTGCCGCGACTGGTATTGCTGGCTATGATCGGCAACCTGGCCACGTCGGTGGCGGAGGATCTGCGGAGCCAGACCCGGAAATCGCGCGCCGCGGCCCAGCAGCTTGCCGAGGCCAATCGCCAGCTGCAGCAGGCGGAAGAAGAGAAGCGGCGCGCCGACCGGCTGGCTGCCCTGGGCCAGCTCTCCGCCGGCCTGGCGCATGAGCTGCGCAACCCCCTCGGCACGATTCGCGCTTCCTCGGAAATGTTGACCCGCAACCTTACCGCGGAGAACGAAGTGGCGCGCGAAGTGGCCGGCTTCATCGCCACCGAAGTGGACCGCTGCAATTCGCTGATCACCCGTTTCCTGCAATTTGCCCGACCGCTGCAGCTGAAGGTCGCCCAGGCCGACCTGGCGCAGATGCTGGATCGCGCCGTGGCGCTGGCTGAGCGCGAGGCGCCCGGCATCGCCTTCTATCGCAACTATCAGCCCGACATTCCGCCGTTTCGCTTTGACGCCGAGCTCCTGGAGCGCGTCTTCTACAACCTGCTGATCAACGCCGCCCAGGCCAGCCCGCCTGGCAGCGCGGTCACCTTGAAGACCCGCGCCGCCGCAGGCAAAGCGGAAGTTTCGGTGATCGACCGCGGCTGCGGCATCGATCCGGCGCAGCGCGACAACATCTTCAATCCGTTCTTCACCACCAAGCCCCAGGGCGTGGGGCTCGGCCTGGCGATCGTTTCCAAAGTCATCGACGAACACGGCGGTAAGATAACGGTGGAGAGCGAGCCTGGAAAGGGAAGCATATTTCAAGTAAGTTTGCCGATGGAGGCGGCGCGCGGGCAGTAGGCTGTCACCATCGAGGCAGTCTGGGAGTTGAGTGGGGCTGACCCCCGGGTCCGCGCCCTCGTCCCGCCGTTCGCCCGAAAAGCGTCGCGAATTACCGGCGCAGGGGCCGGCCGCGGACGATGGCGTCCGCCCTACACACATTTATGAAGAAACGCATCCTTGTGGTCGAGGACGAAGAAAAGCTCCGGCGCGTAATCGAGCTACAACTCGCCTCCGGCGGGTTCGACGTCGATAAGGCCGCCACCGCCGAAGAGGCCCTCAAAATCGTCGATCGTGCCGACCTGGTGCTCACGGATCTCAAGCTGCCTTCCATGGACGGCCTGGCGTTCCTCAACGTGATTCGCCGCCAGAACGCGCACGTTCCGGTGATCATGATGACCGCGTTCGGCAGCGTGGAGACGGCGGTGGAAGCGATGAAGGCCGGCGCCACCGATTTTCTCCTCAAGCCGTTTGGCTTGGATCACTTGATGCAGGTGGTTTCGAAGGCGCTCGAAGTGCGCGCGCTGCGCGAGGAAAACCGCGATCTCAAAGCGGAGCTGGGGCGCCGTTATGAGTTCGACAATATCATCGGCCGCAGCTCGTCGATGCAGGAAATCTTCGCATCGATCGAGCGTGTGGCTCCCACTCGCGCCACCGTGTTGCTGGCCGGAGAGAGCGGCGTCGGCAAGGATCTGATCGCGCGCGCCATTCACTTCCACTCGCCGCGGCGCGACCGTCCGCTGGTCAAGATCAACTGCAGCGCCATCCCGGAAAACCTCATGGAGAGCGAGCTGTTCGGCTACGAGAAGGGTGCCTTTACCGGCGCGCAGACCTCCAAGCCGGGCAAGTTCGAGCAGGCCGACACCGGCACCGTGTTTCTGGACGAGATCGGCGACGTGCCGGCGGCGATTCAGGTGAAGCTGCTGCGCGTCCTGCAGGAGCGCGAATTCGAGCGGTTGGGCAGCAACGTGACCCGCCGCATCGACGTGCGCGTGATCGCCGCCACCAACCAGGATCTGCGCGCCGCGCTGGAGCAGGGAACCTTTCGCGAGGACCTGTATTACCGGCTCAACGTGGTGCCCATCGACATTCCGCCATTGCGCGAGCGCAAGCAGGACATTCCATTCCTGGCCAACCATTTCGTGCACAAGCTGGCGCCGGAGAATGGCTGCCAGGTGGAGGGCATCACCGACGCCGGCATGGAAAAGCTGATGGCGTACTATTGGCCCGGCAACGTGCGCGAGCTGGAAAACGTGATCGAGCGCAGCCTGGTGATGTGCACCGGAACGGCGCTCGACGCGGCCGATATCAAACTCGAAGCCGACCGCCGGCCGCGCGCGCAGACCGATGCGCATTTCTTGCCCGAGGGCATGACGCTCGACACCTACGAGCGGGAAATCATCCGCGAAGCCCTGCGCCGCGCCGATGGCAACAAGAGCCAGGCCGCCAGATTGCTCGGCCTGACGCGCAACGCCCTGCGGTATCGCCTCACCCAGATGGGCCTGGAAGCGTAAACGGTTTGGGCCGGCGTTGTTAGCCGTCTTCGGTGGCGCCGGCGGTCTTGCCGCCGGTGTCCTTGTGTTTTATGCGGGCGCGACCACCGCTTGGCGCTCCAAGAAACACCGGCGGCAGAGGCCGCCGGTGCTACGCCATCTCACACGCGGTATGTGTCAGCGCGCCAGTTTTTCACGGCTTGCTTGATGGCTTTTGGCGACAGGCCTTCCTGCGCGGCGCGTGCGGCCAGCGCCACGAACTCATCATCGGATGCAAATCGCAGCGCCACAATCTGCAGCGCGCTCAGACGCGGGTCCAGCAGCTTGCCGGCCAGCACATAGTGGCGCAGGTTCTCCTCGGCGCGGATGGCGCGATCCTGCGCCTTGAGCGGAAACACGCGGCCAAAGATCCAGAGCATTATCGAGGTCACGACCAGCACCACGATCAGCGCCGCGCTGTAGAGGCGCTCGTGGTCGCCCATGGACTTGACCAGATTGACAACCGAGCCAATCAGCGTCAACACCAGAATGGGCGCGAGCACGAAATGATAGGCCGGCACCAGGCGCACATGATTGCCGTAGTTCTGTTCCTGCATGCATTCTCCTTCTGCAGCCGCCGGCGCAGCCGCGGCAGCGTGTCCGGCTCAGAATAGCACGTTGTTGTAAGAGGAAAAAACTTGCTGCGGTGCGTTGATTAGCCTGCCGTAACTTCGGCGGGCGCGCCGTAATGGCTTTCGACGTACGCGTTGAGAATGTCGATGAACTCGGCGACGATGCGCTCGCCTTTGAGCGTCACCGTCAGCTTGCCGTCGACATACACCGGGGCCTTCGGTTCCTCGAACGTGCCGGGCAGGGAAATGCCGATGTGGGAGTGCTTCGACTCGCCGGGCCCGTTCACCACGCACCCCATCACGGCCACCTTCATCGTCTCGACGCCGGGATGATTTTCTTTCCACTTCGGCATCTGCTCGCGCAGGTAGGTCTGGATCTGGTCGGCCATAT
>CAZZHN010000144.1:0-11987 GCA_964654065.1 uncultured Solibacteraceae bacterium | reverse complement strand
TAGATCCAGGGTTCGCCGTCCGGCCTGGCCCTTACGATCAATCGTTCTCAAGGAATCCTGCCTTGAACAATGGTCGCCCTGCCAGGGCGGTGTACAATGCGTACGCAGTCAGCGCGAGTACGCTGCCGATCGCGAAAAGAGAACTGCCCGCGTACCATGCGGAGAAATCCGCGCCAAAAAGGAAAGCACCAAGAGTCAGAAGAACGATGATCCCGGACATCAACGCCAATACCCCGAAACGGATCAGGGCGAACACCGCCAGCGCAGCAATGAGCACGTCGAAAAACACGTAGATAAGAGTCATTGGGGCAAGGACAACCACCAGGAGGACGATCAAAGCGGCCACCGCGAGCCACAGCCGCCGAAACATCGCGCGGAATACGAACAAGAACAAGAGGATCAGCAACGATCCAAAAACCGCGCCCAAGGTTGAACCAACGAGCTCCATGGTCATGTGCCGGGTGTCCAGCAGTGTGGCTAAAGGTGGTTCTTGAAACGATAGCTTTCCGGATTGTTGCCAGAGCAGCAATGGGATCCAAAACAGGGTGTGGAGTCCAACTCCCAAGGTGATGCCTATCAGCACATGTCCCCCCACCAGCGGGTCGCGCACTCCGCCGCCGAGTAAGCGGCTCCAGGTGATCATGATTTGTGGCCAGCGCCGCCTAACGTACGGCTCCAGCGCTACGTAGAAAATCCAAGCTCGGCCGGCAGAGGCGAAAAACACGTTCACTGCTTCCATGAAACTTACGAATTCGTGAGCCGTCGGGACGTGGCTCGCGGAGCACAGCCACCACAGCATCTGCATCGACAAAACAAAGGCCGCCAGGCGAAATGCGCCGCGCGTGTCGCCCCGCCCGAGGCGGGTATTGCGCCATGCCAGGAAGGCGGCCAGGATGAGCGTGCAGATGAAAAACATGCCAGACACTTTCCCCGTGCCCGACGGCGGCGCCATCCTCTCGGGCTTCGACCAAGGCCCGATCACCTGGAAATATACCGGCCTGCCGCGCCAGGACGCAGCCTCGATTCGCAGCGGCACCTCCGGCGCATGCGCGTAAGATCCGGTCCATGCCGCCCGCGTGTCGAAGCTCAGCAAAGGGATCCATTGCGGCTCGGCCGGCTCGAAGCGGCTCATGTCCACGCCGGCGGCGACCAACAATGCGGTCCAATCCGCGGGGTGCTGCGGAACCGACGTATCTTCCACCTGCGGAGGCACGGCGCTGAACTCGATCAACCGGCCCTGTGGATCCAGACTCAAGCCAGCCATTCCGACATGGGTCTGCGGCGGGTTGGTTGGAGAAGCAATGGAAATGGCGAGGTCGATGAGGTTGTCCACCGGCGCAGCCTCGAGATATTGCGGGCTCTGGCGATACCAGAAATAGATCGAGGGCGGCTGCCCTTTCGCCAGTTGCGCCCGATAGGTGGCGGCCTTCTCCTCCTTCTGCGCGTAGCGCTGGTAGTCCGTTGCGTAACGAAAACCGTAGACCCGATCGGCGGGCGGTTCGGTGTACCCGAGGCTCTGGATCACGTCCTTCGCCCTCTGTTCCAGAACGGCCGGCGACTTCGGGAGCGGCGTATTTGCGAGCAGACTCGTCCTGCCGCCCAACACTACCGCCGCAACCAGTCCGGCGAGGATGAGCGCCGCGCAAATGCCGATGGTCCTGACCGAGACGCTATCCGAGTCCCCCGCTGCCGCCACCATCTCGGGCGACGGTGTCTCCCCGGCGGCCAGCGCCGCGGCCAGCGGGTCGCCGCCCGGTAGTGCAGCGGACACGGCGAGCGCGGAGGCGGGCCGCTTCGCCGGATCTTCCGCCAGGCAGCGGCGGATCACGCGGTCCTCCTCGGGGGTCAGGTCCGGGTGGCTTGAATCCGCCGAGAAGCCGCGGCCAGTAAAGACCTCGTGCAACACCATGCCCAGCGCATAGATGTCGCTGCGCGCAGTGACCTCCTTGCCGGAGCGCTGTTCCGGCGCCATGTACGCCGGCGTTCCGCTGCGGATGTCTTTTACTTCACTGGCCACCCCCGCAAGGCCGAAGTCGGTAATGCGCAATTGGCCTTGCCCGTCGAGCATGATGTTGGCCGGCTTCAGATCACGATGCACCACGCCTTTATCGTGCGCGGCCGCGAGGCCCGCGCAGAGCTGGCGCGCGATTTCGAGCGCCTTATCCCGCGGCAGCCGCCCGATGCGCCGCAGCAGCGAGGCCAGATCCTCGCCGTCCACGTATTCCATCGACAGGTATGTGGCGCCCTCGGCTTCGCCGATATCGTACACGCGGCAGACGTTGGGATGCGAGATCTGCCGCGCGATGCGCACCTCGTTGCGGAAACGCGCGAGCGTGGGCTCATCTGACGTCCATTGCGCAGGAAGAAACTTGAGGGCCACAGCCTGGGCCAGCAGCAGATCGTTGGCGCGATAGACTTCGCCCATGCCGCCGCGGCCCAGCAGGCTTACGATGCGATAGCGTTGCGCCAGCAAGGTTCCCGGCGGGAACCGGCCCTCGTCCATGTGGCTGGAAGAGGGAGTGGAACTGCTCGCCGGGTGCACGGTTTCAGTGGCGGCACTGCGAGCGCCATCCACTGGCGTGCCGCACCTCCCACAGAACTGGTGGTCCGGTGGTACAGCGGTTGCGCATGACGGACAACGCCTCACTGGCTTCTTTTCTCCGCGTGGCCGGTATTTTATAGGCGGATTTGCTTAAGCGATTGTACAACGGCCTCGGGAACCGTACCTGAAGCTCATCCGCGAAAGATGCTCCGAGGCTCTGCCGCCAAACCGTGCGATCCCGCATCGAACCAATAAAGAAGATCGCCCGTTCCCTACGCACGCACCGCGAACTCATCCTCAACTATTTCCGCGCTCAGAAGCTGCTCTCCAGCGGCGTCGTCGAAGGTCTGAACAATAAAGCCAAAGTCACCATGAGAGAATCCTACGGCTTTCGCACCTACCGAGTGCTCGAACTTGCCCTCTACCACTCACTTGGCAAGCTGCCCGAGCCGGAATCCACCCACGATTTCTTCTGACGAGTCACTAAAATAAATGGGGGTGCCAGATGTCGATCTTGCAAGACGTCCGCCTGGCGTTTCGACTCTTCCGGCGCAATCCGGCAGCGACCGGAATCGCCCTGCTATCGATCGCGTTGAGCGTGGGCGCGACTTCGGTGGTCTTCGCCGCCATCAAATCGGTGCTCATCGATCCTCTGCCGTACGCGCACGCCGAGGAACTCGTCCAGATCCGCACCGAGTATCCGAAGGTCCAGGAGCAGTCCAGCGGAGACTGGGTGCTCTGGAATGGCGCGCAGGAGCTGATCCGGAGAACGCACACACTCGAATCCGTGGGAGTGTATCGCAACGCCATCTTCGATCTCGGCGGCGATACCGGAACCACACCGGAAGCGCTTTATGGTTTGAAGGTGACGGCCAGCCTGTTTCCGACGCTGGGCGTGAGGCCCATGCTGGGGCGGAATATCCTTCCCGACGAGGACCAGCCGGGCCGCCCTGAAGAGATGATTCTGAGCTACGGATTATGGACGCGGCGCTTTCACTCGGACCCGGGTGTAGTAGGCCGGACCGCCACGGTAAACGGACACGACTGCCTGATCATAGGCGTCATGCCGCCGGGGTTCAACTTTCCCTTGCGACGGGCGGCGGCTCACACTCCTTCTCCCTACGTCGAGTTCTGGGCGCCACTGTCCAACACTCCGGGCGCCAGGAACGGCGGTCAGGGAGTGGTTGGCCGGCTGCGCCGCGGCGTGACGATAGCCGAAGCGCGGCAGGACCTGCGTGCAATCAGCGATGCGCTGGCGCGCGAGTTTCCCGCCACCAACCGGGACAAGGTTCTCACGTTGAATTTCATACGGGACCGGACTGTGGGAGGCGCGATGAATGGACTTCTGCTTCTGATGGCTGCGGGCCTTCTGTTCCTGTTGATTGGATGCGCCAACGTCGCCAATTTGCTGCTGGCGCGTGGATTCGCCCGGCAGCGCGAAATCTCTATCAGACTGGCGATCGGCGCCGGGCGGATGCGGATTGCCGGGCAACTCCTCACGGAAAGCTGTGTATTGGCCGTGCTGGGCGGCCTGGGCGCGTATGCCCTCACCGCGGCGGCGTGGAAGATTCTGCCCGCGGCTTCACGCTGACAATGGCACTGATTAACGGTATCTTATTCGGAATCGCGCCGGCGCTTCGTTTAGCCGCGATGAAGGAAACGATTGCGCTGGGCGGGCTGGGGGCGCGCGGCGCCTCTGCCGGCGGACGCGACGGCCTCCGTTCTGCACTGGTGGCGGCCGAAGTCGCACTCTCGGTGATGCTGGTCCTCATCGGCGGCCAATTGCTGGGGGGCTTCGTCAAGCTGGTCAACACCGATCCTGGTTTTGAGACGGGTCACGTTCTGGCTTCGGTGGTGCTCCCGGCTCCGGAGCGCTACCCGAAGCCGGAGCAGCG
Organism: uncultured Solibacteraceae bacterium; assembly: GCA_964654065.1. Lineage (GTDB taxonomy): Bacteria > Acidobacteriota > Terriglobia > Bryobacterales > Bryobacteraceae > Bog-375. The sequence continues at coordinate 7,550 of CAZZHN010000144.1, read as the reverse complement.
AGGGTTGTTCTTCCGGCACATTCTCGATTCGGTGCAGGCCCTTCCCGGGGTGGAAAGCGCCGGCACCGTCGATGCACTGCCCTTCAGCGGAGAGAGCCACGGCGGCTTCGTCAGCAGCGGACCGGCGAAGGACCCAGCGCTCCGCTCATTGCCGAGGTCGACGTGGCCGGCGGAGACTATCTGCGGGCGATGGGCGTTCGCCTGCTCGAGGGCCGGGCGTTCCGGGAGAGTGATGAAGGCGATTCGAGCGACGCCGCGATCGTCAACGATTTCGCCGCCCGCCGCTTATGGCCGCATGCGAGCGCCGTTGGGCAGCGGATCTGCGTCGACTGCACGGCGGGGGAGCCGGACAACTGGAAGCGCGTCATTGGAGTTGTCTCCAGCGCCAGCCACGCCGCGCTGAACGAGTCAATGAAGGGCAACGTCTATCTGGCCGCGGGAGCGATGCGAAGCGCGGTGTTCCTGGTGGTGAGAACGGAACAACCCCCGCAAGACATGGGCAAGGCAATCCGCCGCTCGATTACGGCGATCGATCCCAATCAGCCTGTGTTCCTGAGCGCAACCATGAGCACGCTTGTAGCGGACTCGGTGGCGGACCGGCGGTTCATCATGACGCTGCTGGCGATCACCGCGGGCCTGGCCCTTCTCATGTCCGCGGCCGGCGTCTACGGCATGGTCTCGTACGCCACTGCGCGCAGGACAGCGGAGATCGGCATCCGCCTGGCGCTGGGCGCAACGCCGCGCGCGGTTCATGCGCTGATTTTCGCCAGGGCTTCGTTACCGTCGCCATCGGGCTGGCGCTGGGGTTGTGCGTGGCGGCGCCACTCATGCATGCTCTGCGAGGCCTACTGATTGGGCTGGAGGCAGGGAATGCGGCTTACGTCTGGATGGCTGCGGCGTTGGTTACCGCAAGCGCGGCGATCGCCTGCTGGGTTCCGGCGCGCCGGGCGACGAAGATCGACCCGATGGCGGCGCTGCGGCAGGAGTAGGGGTCAAGCCGTTCAGTCGTAGTGGACGGTGGTGAGGGTCTGATTGGTATCGACAGCTTTCTTCCCGGTGAGGCGCTCCAGCCCGGCGAGAAAGCTGGCATACTCGCTCTTACTCAATTTGAAGAGGACTTCGGCGGTCGGCGTCTTCCCGTCTGCCGCGCCGCTCTTCATCCAGGTGACGCCGATGTAATGACTCTGCGTCTCTCCCAGGTGCATGTAAGGAACGACATCGAGCACGGAGGCGCCCAGGCGGCGGTGCACACCGGTGGCGCAAGCGATCTCGGTAATGTCGTTGGCCGGAACGGCGATCCGCTGGCCGCGCTGCTCCAGGACCACTTCATCGGCGCCGAGCGTGGCTGTCACTTTGCTATGACGCAGAGGCAGGCTGCCGCCTTCATAATTGGCCGGGTACTCGGGAGCACCATTCTTCGACTGCCCGGCGAAGGCAGCACCGGGCTGCGAGATCGCCAGGAAGAATCCCAGGGCAACGGAAAGTCTCGTAAATACCATTTTCATCACTAGTTTAGACGTGGATCGGGTGGCCCAGGTTACCTGTCGGGGCGGGCTAACTCCGCATCCGCAGCAGCAGGTACAAACCGGCCAGACCGAACACCACGTCGGGTGACCACGCGGCCATTGTGGGTGGAAGTAGATTCACGTCACCGATTTTTTCGAACAGAATGCCCAAACCCTTGTAGGTCACACCGATACCGAGGCTGACCCCGATTCCGGCCATGGCGCCGCGGTTACCCACCAGGAACCCGTAGGGAACGGCGATCATGGCCATGATCAGAGCAAACAGCGGAAGGGCAAACTTGAGGTAAAACTGCACTTGCAGCTTGCCGGTGGGGAATCCGCGCTCCTGCAGATCGTGGATGTAGCGGTCCAGGCGAAGAAAGTTCATCTGCTTCTCCTGCACCGCCGCGGTGACAAAGTAATCGGGAGGTTCGTTCAGGTCGGAGTGCCAGCGCGTCTCCAGGCCGCCGGGTCCGCTCGAAAAAGATTGATAGGCGCTGCACGAATCACCGGCGAAGCGGCAGCTCCAGCCGTTTTCGAAACCCCAGGTCTTCAGCACAGGGCTCCACTGGCCGCGCTCCGCCACAATTTCACGCTTGAGGCGGAAGGTGTTGGGGTCCATGTCGAACACGTTCACGCCGTGCATGACACTGGCGGCGTGATCGAAATATTCGTAGTAATAGATGCGGGAGTGGCCCATGATCCACTTGTGGTCCTGGCGCAGGTAGGTCTGCTTGGGCCGGCCCTTGATCTCGTCGCGCATGGCGTCCTGCTTGAGATTGGCGCCGGGCACGTAATAGTAATCGAACGCAAACAGCCCGCCGGCAAACACAGTTCCCGCCAGCAGCAGCGGCATTGCCAGCCGGTAGAGGCTGACGCCGCAAGCGCGGAACGCGGTGATCTCATTCTGTTTGCTGAGCACGCCAAGATGGACCAGCACCGCTACCAGAATGGCGAATGGCAGCGTTTCGTAAATCAACTCCGGCGTCAGGAAGAAGAGATACGAGAACATCTCCATCAGCGGGATCTTGTTGCGGATCCAGTCGCCCATGAGTTCGAAAAAGTTGTAAGCCAGAATCATCGACAGCAGGCTGGCGAGCACGACACCCAGATAAAACACGAAGCTGGTCAGGATATAGGTGTCGACGATCTGCGGCAGGACGGGGAGCCTCCAGTGCGGCAGCCGGGCAGCGGGCACGGCCGGTTCCGGCTTGCTGCGGCGCAGCCGGGCGCCGATGGCGGCGAGCCAGCCGGTGATGCCGCCCATCAGGTCGCGGTCTCCCGGCCGCTCCATGCGGTATAGAAAGATGAACCCGGCGAGTAGGAATACCGCGTCAGGGAGCCACACTGCCACCGGCGCGGGCAGAGTTCTCTGCTTGGCGAACCCGATGAGCGTGAGCGACGAAAGGTGGTAACAGAAGAAGCTGAGGAACAGCGCGATGACGTAGCCGGCGGATTTGCCGCCTTTGCGTGTGGCGATGCCGAGCGGGATGCCGACCAGCGCCAGGGCGATGCAGGCCACGGGCAGCGCGAAGCGGCGGTGCAGCTCGATGCGCACCTCCGTCCAGTCGTCCCCCGAGCGGGGATAGCGCAGCAGCTCGCGCGTGTTCATGGCCGCAGTGGGCGGCGTCTTGTGCTCCGGCGGAGAGGCATCGAGCACCTGCGTGCTGATGGGCGCGCACGAATCGTTGGCCACGCGATCTTTGCCCATCTCGTGCGAGCAGTAGTCGTAGAGCGTGAGCTGGATGCGGTTGTTCTTCGGGTCAGACACGGCGAGAGATTCGCGCGCCACGGTGATCATCGGCCCTTCGGCTTTTTCGCGCATACCGGAGACACGCTGCTCCGGCGGGGTGACGTCGGCGATGAATACCGGCCGCCACTTCACGACCGGCCCGGTGCCGACGTCGCCCACATAGAGAATCCGGTTGGGGAAGCTCTCGTTAAACACACGCGGCTCGATCGCGGCCGAAATCTGGCCTTGCAGCAGCTCGTTGATGATGTCGGTGCTTCTGCGAATCGCCAGCGGCGTGAGGCGGAGGGAGGCCAGGCCCGCCACACTCATTCCCAGGCCGGCAAACAGCACCACAGGCACGATCACCTGCCGGCTGGAGACGCCGGCCGCGCGCATGGCGGTGATCTCTCCATCCGCGGCCATCCGGCCCAGCCCGATCAAAATACCCACCAGCACGCCGAACGGAATGGTGAGCGGCAGCGCCGGCGGCATAGCCCAGAGGAGGAGGCGCACCACGGTGAATGGGGACGCGTTATTGGCTCCGACCAGAACCGCGAAAAGCTTGTCGGCTGCCTGCAGGAAGATGATGAAGGTGGCCAGCAGCGTGCCCAGCAGGGCGCTGGTCAGAACCTCGCGGAACACATAGCGGCCGAGCAGGCGCATAGCTGGTACCTAACGCGCCATCTCCGGCGGCGGCGCCACGGGCAGTTTCGGCAGCTCCTCTTCCACCGGGTGCAGCTCGAGGTCATCAATGATGATGGACGGCGCCACCACGCAGCTCTCCGTGGTGTAGCTGCCCGCGCCCACCAGAGCCAGCGGCACACCGTTGTCCAGGTAGTCGAATACGATGCTGTCGTCGCCCGCCACCACGATGTCCTTGAGCGACCGTACGCTCAACCCGCGGAAACGAAGTCCGCGCACCAGCTCTTCGCGCCCGTCTGGAAAAACCTTGTAGACCAGCACCGGCGAGCTGACCGGATGCGCCGCCGCTTCGGCGGTCGCGAACGTGCGCCGCAACTCGTCGATGGAAGCGGTGGACGGGTAGTCCATCTTGCGGACCAGAATGCCGTAGGGCAGGCTGCGGGCCTGCACCAGTTCAATCAATTTCTTCTTCAGACCGCCGGCCGGCATGGTTTCCGAGGAGCTGATGAACAGATTGCCGATGCCGGCGGTGTCGGCGCCAAACGAACCGGGCAGGCGGGCCCGGCCGTTGGAGGCGGAGAATCCGTGCACCGGCTGCCGCGTCAGCAAATAGCCCTTGAGGACGCCTTTTTCGACCACCGTGAGCGGCATGGCGCGGATGCCTTCGCGATCCACGTCATAGGCGCCAAACAGGGGGCAGCCGCGCCATTCCCGCTGCGAAGGGTCGTCCACCGCCTCGAAGGTCTCGGGCAACACGCGGGCGCCAAGGCGTCCTTCGAGATCGCTGCCGTTAAAGCCGCCGCGCCCGCCCTCCGGCTTGCGCGGCAGCGCCAGGTTGCGGGCCAGCAATTCGGCGAAGATTTGCGGGCTGGCCGTGCCTTCAAACAGCACCGGGCCGCTGTAGTCCTCACCCTTCGGAGCCTTGGCCAGCATCTCGATGTTGTGCGCCATCTCGCGGAATGCGGCGCCCGTGGCGGCGTCTCCCGGCAGGTGCGCCGGGTCAAGAGCGTGGAAGGTGACGGTGTCATGCAACACCATGCCATCGGCCGCCTGCGAAACAGCGCGCGCCCGCAGGGTAGTGGCGCTTTCGGCAGCGCGCACCGCGGTGCCTTCCGAATTTACTACGTAGTAGCCGCCGGCCACCGCCTCCAGTTCTACGCGCGAATCCATCACGCCCGGATATTCGGCAAAGATCGCCGACAGAGCCCGTATGCGCTCCGCCCACGCATCTTCGTCGATGGAAAGGCGGCTCAGCTCATGGACATATTGCAGCGGCTGGGCACGCGAGAAGTCGTCGGCCGGATTGCTCTCGGTGAGGTTGCGCAGCGCCGCGCGCTTGCGCGAAATGGTCTCCACGGCGCCCTTGTACGCCGAGTCGGTGGCCAGCCACAGGTAACGGCGCAGCACCGGATAGGAATCGTCGAGCGGCCACCGGCCCAGATCATAGCGGGTGCCACCGGCGCCACCCGCGAAATTCGAGTTGTCGAACTTGTAGTCGCCGACACGCACCCGGATCTCCGGCTGGCGGACCTGGTTGCGGCGCCGCGCCAGCAAGCCGCCGAGCGAAGCGGTGACGCTGAAACCGTCGCCCTGGTCGATCACGTACTGGATGAAATATGGGGCGTCGAGGTTGGAAACAGTGAGCGTGTGGGCGCGGGCGACTTCGTCGCGCATGGCTGCCAGCACAGGATCAGGCGCCGGAGCATCTGCCGCCAAGGCCGCCAGCGCCGCGGCGGCGAGGGAAAGCAGGGCGCGCGTGACAACTGGTTTCATCGCGGCTTCCCGCCTCCCGATTCCAGCACGGTCGGCTCCGGGAGCAGCGGCGGCCGGTCATTCGACTTGGCTTTCTTCTCGATTTCGATTTCCGAAACCAGGATCGCCGGCGACACTGCCGAAACCGGGATGCTGCCGCTTTCTGCGCCGCAGTAGCCGTTGAACACCTCCGGCTTGTCACCGGTGGCCAGGATCTTGGCGAAGCTGGCCAGGGGCGTGCCCACAATGTCCGCGCCTCGTACCAGCTCGTCCGGACGGCCATCGGCATACACCCTGTACACGATCACCGGAACCACGCTGAACGCCTGCAATCCGGCGCGGCTGGTGGTCGTAAACCCGTTGGTGATCTCGCGAAAGTAGAGACCGTAGGGCTTGTTCTGCCGCTTGATTTCTTCGATCAGCATCGCGCGCAGCTTCTCATCGGACACCGCTTTACTCGATTCCACAATCAGGTTGGACTGCCGCGAAACCACCTCATACCCGGGCTGGCGCCGGCCGTGGCCGTTCGACTGGCCGAAGCCCGCAATCGGCGAGCGCGACATGAGGAACGTCTTCAGCACACCGTTTTCGACGGCGGTCGTTGGCCGCGCCTTCACTCCTTCGTCGTCGAAATCGTACCAGCCATAAAGGTCCTCGCCTGCCGCGGTATGCCGCGTAGGATCGAAGATCACCGACAGGAAATCGGGGAGCACTTTGGCGCCGACGCTCTTGGTGAAGGTCTGGCCCTCGTCTTCGTTCTTCTGGCGGTGTCCTTCCACGCGATGGCCGAAGATTTCGTGAAAAAACACGCCTGCGGCGCGGCCGGAGAGAATCGCCGGGCCGACGAACGGCTCTGCTTCGGGTGCGTGCAGCAGCCCGGTGACGTCCTTGGCGACGCGGTCGATCGCGGCCTGGACGGTCTTGTCGTCCGGCAGGTCGTCGGCGCTCTCCGCTTCAAAGCTGTCGAAGCTGGCGACGTCGGTGCCATCAGCGGCTTTGGCGGAGGCGGAGATGAAAATGCGCGCGTAGCCCCTGCCATATACGAGGCGCGTTCCTTCCGTATTGACGAAGTACCGGGTCTCGGCCTGGCCGGTGACGTTTACCCGGCTGGTGAGCACGCTGGGGTAGCTCTGGAAGCGCGCGGAGAGCTTGCGAATGCGAGACGTCCACTCCTCGCGGTCGAACTTGAGCTTGACCGGGGCGGCCAGCGAAACCTCGGGCGGCGCGCTGGAGAAATCGGCGGACGCGTCCTGTTCCGCCACCTTCACCTGGGTGTTGGTCTGGATCCGGATCAGGCGCTCGGCCGCCGCGCGATACGCTCGATCGGTCTCGAGCCACAGGCTGTGCTTGACGGAGTTGGCGTTGTCCTCGTAGCTAATCTGCGCCCCGGTGGTAAACTGCGCAGCGCCGCCGCCGGCTCCGCGTACGCGGTGATAGTTGTCCAGCTTCGGAGTTCCCACGCGCACCGAGACATCCAGAGTCCGCGATTTCCCGCCACCGGTGGAATCGATCGAACCCAGCGTCGCCGACAAGCTAAAGATGTCTTCCTGAGTGATTTCGTAACTCAGGAAGTAAGGCGGTGGATCGCCCTTCTCCTTGAGCGACTGGAAGTTGCGGGCCAGTTCCTGGGACATGGCATCCACCAGGACAGTGGATTGTGCCGCGGCTGCGGCTGCCAGCCCGAGCGGCAGCGCCAAACGGAGCAGGATCGAGCGGGTCAAGTCTCAGCATAGCAAACTGGCCTCTGAACCCCGGTGTGCTATAAAGCTTGAGATAAGCAAATGGCGGCGCGTCAGGTCCGCCTGCGCGGAGGATTGATGAAGAACTACAACCCGGCCGGGACGCTGGTGCTGCTGCTCTCGCTGCCTGTTTTCATACAGGCGCAGAACACGCCGACCGCTGTTTGGAAGTTTGCAGTT
>CAZZHN010000143.1:0-11988 GCA_964654065.1 uncultured Solibacteraceae bacterium | reverse complement strand
CCGATTGCCGACTACGGGTTGCCCGGAACGCCGGCGCTCACCGAGCCGATGCTGCCGCTGATCCCCAAGCACGACGCGATCCTGATGGCGAACCACGGGGCCGTCTGCTACGGTGAGGACGTTTACAAGGCATACTTCCGCATGGAGACGATGGAGCACTTCTCGCGCATTCTGCTGGTGGCCGAGCTGCTCGGCGGCCCCAATGTGCTGCCGCGCGAGGAAGTGAACAAGCTGCTGGATTCGCGCACCCGGTATGGGGTCAAGGCGCGCAGCGCCGGCGAACCGGGCTGCCCGCTGGCCGCCGAAGACCTGCCCGGCGGCGAAGAGAAGTTTTACGTAACGCGTTCCGAATTGATCGGCCTGGTGGATGAGGCCCTACGGGCGCGCGGTTTGGCTTAAAGTGGATCGTGGAGAGAATAGATGGGTGAAGCCTTAGGAATGATCGAAACGCGCGGCCTGGTGGCCATGATTGAAGCCGCCGACGCTATGGTCAAGGCCGCCAAGGTGACCTTGGTCGGCTGGGAGAAGATCGGCTCCGGCTACGTGACCGCGATGGTGCGCGGCGACGTGGCCGCAGTCCGCGCCGCCACCGATGCCGGCGCTGCCGCGGCCCGGCGCGTGGGCGAGCTGATCTCGGTCCACGTGATCCCGCGCCCGCATCAGAGCCTGGAAGACGTGCTGCCGATCGGCAAGTCCCAGGCCGTCAATGCCGGCAGATAGCCGGCAGCCGGAGCGCCCATGATTCTCGCCCGCGTGGTGGGTACCGTCGTGGCCACCCGGAAGGACCCGCGCCTGGAAGGCAAGAAACTCCTCGTCCTGAAGCCGGTTTCCCCGGAAGGCAAGGACGAAGCCGGCTACGTGATCGCCGTCGACACCGTCAGCGCCGGGTTCCGCGAGCGCGTCATCGCCGTCTCCGGGAGCTCCGCCCGCATGGCCGAAGGCTGCAAGGACGTTCCTGTAGACACCGCCATCGTCGGTATTGTCGACGACGTGCGCCTGGATTAGGCTATGCAACTGGGACGCGTCGTCGGGTGCGTTTGGGCGACGGCGAAGAATGCCAGCCTGGAAGGCTATCGCCTGCTGCTGGTGCAACCGCTGGCTGCGGATCTGAAGGATACCGGTAGACGCCTGGTTTGCACCGACTGGAGCGGCGCCGGGGCAGGCGAGATGATTTATTGGGTGCGGGGCAGGGAAGCCAGCATCGCTTTCCTTCCCGATCAGCCTCCTGCCGACGCTACCATCGTCGGCATCGTCGATTCCGTGCACGGCGCGGAAGACAGGCCGGCCAGGGCGGCACGCAACCGTGCGGGGCGGCATTAGGTCATGTTGATCGCGCGCGTGGTTGGCGAATTGGTGGCGACCCACAAGCACCCCAGCCACGAGGGCTGTAAGATTCTCCTGGTGCAGCCCCTGAACCTGGATGGCTCCAACCGCGGCGACGCCGTGGTGGCGCTGGACGCGGTTGATGCCGGTGTCGGCGATCAGGTGCTGGTCACCACCGAAGGATTCAGCGCCATGACCGCGGTGGGCCGTACACAATCACCCATTGACATGGCCGTAATTGGCTTTATCGACCACGTGGATCTGCTCCCCGGCGTCGTTTGACCGCCGCGTCCGGCGCAGCACCAGCAAGGCTCCCAGCGCGATCTGCAGGATCCACTTGACGATCTCAAAACCCTCGTGCGTGAAGCTGAGAATGATCCTGCGGGCGTCCTCCGGGGTCGCACGATGGCCGGTCGCGAACGCGGCGATCCGCCCCAGAGACAGCACCTCCGGCGTCAGCAGGAAACGCTCCAGCATCACGATCCCCACCAGCAGCAGGGCCATCGCCAGCGACAGCTTGCCTTCCCGCGTGCCGAATAGCAGAAAGAAAAAGAATCCCAGCCCCAGGACCAGCTCGACGCCCTCCCATCTTTCGATCGTGCGCTGCCGCTGCTCGGACGCGACGTGTCCCATGAGGAGGTAGGCTTCGTGAGCGCCCAGCGCCTTCAGGCGCTGCGCCACCGCCGGGTCCGGCTGCGACAGCACGTCCTGAATCGTCTGGAAGTCTTCCCTTTCCAGCCAAGCCACGGAGATGCCGGCTGCCAGCCACATGCCCAGGATGAAACAGGCCAATCGGCGCGCATGCATGGAAGCGATCCCTGATTCTACCGCACCGCAGGGGACAGACCTCTCTGTCCCAAGGCGCGGCCTTTTGCCCGCGTGGACTGAGCGGTCTGTCCCTTGTCCCTCCCCTGGCCGCCGCGGCCCGCCGTCGTGCCTCCTAAAGTTCCGCCGCAGACAGCCGATGTCCTGCCTGGGGTGAATTCCATGCCGTCGTTGGATACCAAGCATTTTGGACGCATCAGCTTTGAATCGAGGGACCTGATCGAGTTTCCACGCGGTCTGCCGGGCTTTGAGGGTCGCCGGCGGTTCCTGGCGATTCGCCAGCAGCGAAACGCTCCGCTGGTGTTTCTGCAGAGCCTGGAGGACCCGGGCCTGTGCTTTACCACCGCGCCCGTGCGTGCCGTCGCGCCGCGGTTTCGCCTCAGATTGTCGGAAGAAGACCGCGCCGCTGCCGGCCTGTCATCGGTCCGCCAGCCGCGCATCGGAAAGGATGTTTGGGCGCTCGCCATCATCACCGTGCGTGAGGCAGGCCCCACCGCCAACCTGCTGGCGCCGCTAGTGATCAATCTCCGTTCCCTGCGGGCGGTGCAGGCGGTCATGCGGGAATCGGCGTACTCGCACCAACACGCCTTGCCGGAGCGAACCGAAACCGTATGCTCATGATGTCGCGCCGGGCCGGAGAGACCATCCTCATCGGCGACCGGATCGAGATCGTGATTGCCCACATCGGGCGCTCGCGGGTGAAGGTGGGAATTCGCGCGCCGCGCGACCTGCCGGTGATCGCACGCGAGTTGAAGCTGGTCCGCGAAGAGAACCGTGCAGCTGCCCGCGGCGGGCCGGCGCCGGATTGGAAGTGCTTGCTGGGGCGCCTGGAAAACTCCCCTCAAGTTTCCACCATCCTTCCCGATAAGGGTATTGCGCGGCAAGAAGCCGCCCCATAAAACTGAAAGGATTTCCCGAATGTCTCTCTCGATTCAGACCAACGTAGATTCGTTGATTGCGCAGGAGAACCTGCGAACCAACAGCAATTTCCAAAGCAACACCATCCAGCAGTTAACGTCCGGCTACCGCATCAATTCGGCCGGTGACGATGCCGCCGGCCTGGCGGTTGCCAACAAATATGCGAGCGCGATTTCCGAGCTCACCCAGGGCGTCTCGAACGGCAATAACGCCGCAGCCCAGTTGCAGATCATGGACGGCGGCATGAGCAACATCACGCAGATTCTGGACCGGCTGCAAACCCTCGCTTCGGAATCGGCTTCGGGCAGCTTCACCGGATCCCGCAGCACGCTGAACAACGAGTTCCAGACGGACCTGAGCGAGCTCGACCGGCAGGCCCAGTCGATCGGGTTGAATACCGGTGGCACATTCGCCAATCAGATGAGCGTGTATTTCGGCTCCGGCAGCGGCAGCCAAAGCACCACCAACGGCGTAGTGACGGTCGATCTGAGCAAAGCTACGGTGGACACGCAGAGCTTGGGGCTGTCGGGCCTGCAGGCGGTGAACCTGGCTTCGACGGTTTCCAGCGACTACGATCTTGGCCCGAGCTCGGCGTCCAGCGTCGCCAACATCGTGAACGACACGGCCAACGACACCCGTCAGGCGAATGGAGACACGCAGTTCGTGTTCACCGGCCCCGGTTTCGGGGACACCAGCGGCATCGCGGTGAATGTGAGTCTGACTGGCGTCGACGACGCGGCCAGCCTGGTGAACGCGATCAATACGGCGATCACCGCCGCCGGCAACGGCGCCACCTCCGGAGCCGCGGCCGCCTTCAAGAACGCCAATATTACGGCTTCCATTCACACCGATTCCCTGGGCAATCAGCAGTTGGCGTTCACGTCCAGCAACAGTGCTTTCCAGGTGACTGCGGGTGATATCGCGGCGAACGCGTTCATGGGTTTCGGCGTTACCTCATTGAGCGATGTGGGAAGCGCCGTCGCGGCGAACACCAACCTCATTTCCGGCGGGTCCTACATGCTCGCTACCCCGGCCAGCGGCACCACTCCGGCCGCGGAAGCTGATGTAAGCTTCACCGCGGCTGCGGCCGCCGCTACTCAGGCGGTCACCTTCACGGCGACAGACTCCTCGGGCGTCGCACACAGCACAACCGTCAATGTGAACGTCAAACCCGCGAGCCAGACGGCCCTGCTGACACAGATCAACACCGCTTTGCAGGGTACCAACGACTCGACGCTGCAGCAGATCACGGCAGTGCAGGGCACGGGCGGCGCCAGTCACATCAACTTCGTCGCCAAAGGGAACTTCTCGGTCTCGCTGGGCACCACCCCGGCAGCCAGCCACGGTCTGTACACCGCCAGCGACACTGGTGGTGCGGTTACCCTCGACGGTTACCAGGTGGGAACTGGCGGCACGGCCGATATCGGCAGCATGGCAGGGGCGCAAGCTGCGGTCACTGCCATCACCAATGCAGTCGGTCTCCTCGGCAGCGCCCAGGCCGCCGTGGGCGCGGGCGAAAATCAGCTCAATTTCGCCTCCACCCTTGCGCAGTCCCAGATCACCAACTTCAGCTCCGCCGAATCGCAGATCAAAGACGCCGATGTGGCGCAGCAAGCGGCCAACCTGAGCAAGGCCCAGGTCCTGCAGCAGTCTTCAATTGCTGCCATGGCCCAGGCCAACGCTGAACCGCAAGCCCTGCTGACCCTGTTGAAGGGCTAGCCATCCTCATAACCGCCGGCGGCGGACGTCGCCGGCCTAAACCGCGGTCCGGGCCGAACTCCCTTCGGTCCGGACCGTTAAAGAATTATGAGCACCATTAGCAGTCCGCTGTCGACCATCCTCGATCCGATCACGGTCTCCGGGTCCGGCAGTTCTACCGGCTCGAGTTCCAGCAGCACGAGCGGCACGAGCAGTGCCGCCAGCAGCTCAGGAACCTTCACCGGGGCCAGCGGCTATTCGCAGGATCTGCAGGACGTCATCAGCCGGGCGGTCGCCATTGCCGAGTTGCCGATCACCGAACTTACCAACCAGGAATCGGCGCTGCAGAGCCAGTCGAGTGCGCTGTCCACGATCGACAAAGACCTGGCGACATTGCAGACTGCGATCCAGGGAGTCGATCAGGCCATGAGCGGCTCCTTCGGGGCGACAGTTTCCAATTCCGATGTGGTAAGCGCATCGGCGGGCAGCGGCGCGGTGGCGGGTACCTACTCGATTGAGGTGGACTCGATCGGCGCTTACGCTTCCAGCCTCAGCACCTCCAACTGGACCGGAACCTCCAGCGACAAGGGTGGAACCTACCAGCTCGTCATCGGCGGCAATTCTTACCAGATTCAGTCCACCGACGGCAGCGCGGCCAGCGTAGCCGCGGCTATCAACTCGCAGTTCGGCGGGCAGGTGCAGGCCGCAGTGGTGAATGTGGGATACGCCGCCAGCCCGGATCAACGCATCTCGCTGCAAGCCACCACCCTAGGCGCCGAAACGCTCGATATCAAGAACTCGAGTAGCGCCAGCCAGCAGACCCAGGGTCCGACCGGCGGCCTGGCGAGCTATAGCGTGGACAAGTCCGGCAAAACGGCCACCAGCAATTCGCGGACCCTGACGCTGGCCACCGGCCTGACCGTGAATCTTCTGTCGAGTGTTCCTGGCAACCCGGTCACCATCACGGTGAGCGGAACCGATTCGGCGCTGAGCAGCGCGCTTTCCACTTTTGCTTCGTCTTACAACACGGTGGTGACAGATTTGCAGGCGCAGCGCGGCCAGAACGCCGGCCCGCTGCAGGGCCAGACCGTTCTCTCCGAGATCACCGAGGTGATGGACAATCTGGGCACCTATTTCACATCTTCGGGCAGCGGCGTCACCAACCTGATGGGGCTCGGGCTCAGCCTGGGCATCAACGGCCAAATCACTTTCGACTCCCAGACTCTGGACGCCGCCTACAGCAGCGATCCGGGCGGGGTCGCGTCGTTTCTCGGTTCGGCGACCGGCGGAGGGTGGCTCGAAAGCGCTACCAACGCGCTCACCAATCTGGAGGATCCGAATGTCGGGCTGGTCAAGAACGACGAAACGAACTTGCAGAGCCAGATCACTTCTATCGGCAGCCAGATCACCGCCAAGCACGACCAGGTGTCTGCCATGCAGGCCAATCTGACCAGTCAGATGGCGGTGGCTGGCGCCCTCATCTCGTCCATGGAGCAGCAGGACAGTTTCTTAACCCAGATGATGCAGGCCGAACAGATCGATTCGGAGGCAATCGCCAATGGCTGATGGGCTGCGGAGCGCCGTTCCCGTTGTGGGCCCGCGACTGCTGGAAGACCGCATCCAGGACGCCGTCGCCTCGGGTGAATTCGCCAAAGCGAGAGATCTGTGGGCGGAACTTGGGGACCGTCTCCGAAGCGAAATGGCAGAGCGGCCGCCTCCCACGGCAAGGCTTCAGCAAGCCCGCAAATTGCTCGCCTGGTGCCGCATCATGGCGATCACGGACCGCGCCCGCTGCCGGCAGAAACTCAACCAGCTCGCTGTGTCCAGCCGCTACCTACCTGCGCCCGCCGGCCGATCCCGCTGCCTGGCTCGTTTCTGACCTCGCCTGTCGTGTGCGGAGAAGGATGGCGTGCAGCCGGCGTGGACACAGGTGTGCCGCCGGTGCAGACACGGGGCGTGCCCTTCGGGGTGCCTGCGGACCTCACCCTAAGCAACGAGACAACTGGAATCGGCTGAAATATATTCGCGATTTTCAGCGGCCATCCTGGATCGGTGGAGAGGCCGTTTCGGGCGCCCCAGCCGGTTGGCCGGTCCTCCGCGCGCCACGAACGACCTCATCCTCCGCCCTTCGATCGTTCCAATCGAGCCGCAACCCTCCCGTCACGGCCGGAACGCCTCGAAATTGGTTTGTTGCAACGGACTGTCAGGCAGCCGCGCTCCCTGGTGAGGAGCGCCAGAGCGGCCACGGCGGGCTCAACTGCCGCTGCCTGTCCCCGATCGCCCGGTGCAACTCGAAGTCTCCTTCAAGCCTTCCCCAGGTGGTGAGCCTGGGCACCGAAACGTTTCACCGCTGTCGACGCGCACGGGCCGGAGACCCTCCGCAGACGTCCATCGAGGCCCATCCCGGCATGCGGGCCGGCCATGGCGCTGGGGGAGAGCGGCGGATCTGTCAGGCACACAAGGAGATCGCCGCTTGGCTCACGCGGCCGCGAAGCAGACGAAGAAAGCCAGCGCCTTGAGGAACTCCCCACGTGTGCGCGTGAACTCCTCTTCGAACCGGTTCTTGGCGCGGTGCAGCAAAACCCTGAGATACTCGGCGCTCACGCCGATGCGCCGGCAGACTTCCTGGCGATCCAACTCTTCCAGGAAGACTAACCGCAGGATTTCGCGGTCCTTGGTCGGAAGGGAATCCAGAATCCGCCCCACCACGCGCTTGCGTTGCTCCGTGATCAGCGAGGCTTCCAGGTCAACGCGGTCATCGGCCTGTTCGGGCGCGTTCTCATTGAGCGGCGGATGCTTCGCATCTTTGGTCATCGTTTCCAGCAGCACGTTCTTACACACCGCGCTGACAAACGCGCCGAAAGCGTCGGGTTGCGATACACCCTGTCCCTGGCGCAGCGCGCGGAGCACCCGCAAATAGGTTTCCTGGCGCACATCCTCCGCCATTTGCGGCGTGATCCTGCTCCGCCTCAGTCTGGCCGTGAGCAGCCGCTCGAAGTAGCTGCTGAAGTGCAGTTCAGTAGCCGGATCGCCTTGCGTCAACCGATCGACGTAAGCCGCGTCAAATATATGAAAATCCAACCTTGGTCCGCCTGTTTCCTGATCATTATAGTGGACCATCGCGCCGAACCCCAACCTGCGCGCCGGCCGGTGCGAATGGAAAGCCGGCTTCTTTCATGGGTATCGGGATCGGTTCGGAGGGACGAACAAGAATCGCCAACTGCGCAATCATCGAACCAACGTCGGCGCGGCCGCCTGCCAGGCTCTCTGTAACGATCTGCATCCGGCTCCCACTATTCACCATGAACTCAAGTGGTAGCGCCCAACGGCCCGTGATCATCGGCAAGAGCACCCGGTTCGGGGGTGCCCGCAACGTATCCGTCAGCAGGTGGTATCCCATCGCACTCGTGTTTCAGTTTCGGGCCTATGCGGATGATCGCCACGTCCAGTCCGGCGCCGGAGAGACCATCGAAATCAGCAGCCGTGGCTTGCGGCTGCGGATTCGCGAAGAGATCCTGCCGCAGGTCAACGAGTTGCAACTCGCGATTGCCTGGCCGGCGATGCTGGATGGCGTCACGCCCCTGCAGTGGTCCGTTCGAGCCAAACCCGCCTGGCGCGCCAACGGGTGGCTCTTCGTCTGCATTAGCAGCCACGAGTTCCGCACCGCCGGCGCCCGCAGCCGACAGGTAACGGCTGCTTGCGGCTGAACGGGCCGTGAAGCTGATCCCGGCCGCAATGCCGTGGCGCAGGCTGTCCAGCCTGCTGGGCCGAGTGTCGTCCCGGCTCTTCTTCCCGCGCATAACCCTGATGCACCTGGGCGCCTCCTGCGCCGCTGTCCAATTGATCCTCGTTGGATCTAGGATGAAGGGCAGGGCTGCGCGTCATGCCGGGACTCAACCAACCACTGCTGATCAACCTGCTCGGCCACGCGGCCGGCGCGCTGATCTTCGCGATTTTCCTGGTGTTGCTCTACAGCGGCCGCGGCTGGTCCGGCTCGCGCGGCCGTTATTTACCGGGATTGGCAGCGGCCTTGTCCCTACTGTGGAACCTGGGCTCGCTGATCGTGCTTGCCCGGCCGGGCTTGTCTTCCGCGGCGCAAGCGATCGTGGTGGCTTGCAGTTTTTCCACTCTGAGCTTTCTTCCCGCGGTTTTGCTCCACATTTCCCTGGTCGGCCGAAGTCGGGCGGTGGCCGGCGCCGGTTACGTCCTCGGTGCGGTCGCCTCTGGCCTGCATTTTGTCGAGATCCGCGGCAACGCCGCCGCGTGGCATCAGGCCGCGCTCCTGGTCACCACTATCGGTTTCCTCGTCCTCACCGCCCTGGCCGCGGCCAGTGCGGCATACAGCCGGCGCCCGGGCGGAATCCGCATCCTGGCCTCCATGAGCCTGGCCCTGTTCGCCATGTCCTTCGTCCACTTTGGTGCAGGCCACGCCAGCCAGGCTTGGGCCAGCGAACTTCTGGTACACCACGCCGGCATCCCGCTTGCCCTCTTTGTGCTCCTGCAGGACTACCGCTTTGTCCTGCTGGATGCCTTCATCCGTTTTCTTGCCAATGCGCTGCTGGCGGCTGTTCTCACGCTGCTGGTGATCGGTGCCGCGTTCCGCCTGCTGCTGGTGGAGCGAATCGCCAACCCCGTAAACGAGGCGGCACTTCTCATCAGCCTCTGCCTGTTTCTGGTCTTCTTTGCCTGGTTGCGCAATCGCCTGCAGGCGTGGCTGACGGGTGTGATCTTTCGCCAGAGCAGCGTCGCCGGGCTGGCCGCCCGCATCAAGGACTGCCCGCCGTTCACTGAAGAGGCATCGTTCCTCGAATGGTCCGCCTCCCAGATGGCGGCCGCCGTGCGCACGCAACAACATGCGCTCGTGGAGCAGGCGGAAGTCCCCGGCGCGGAGAACCTGCACGCCCCGGCGCCTGGCAGCGCCATCGAGGGACCGCTCTTCCTGCGCCAGTGGCAGTGGGCGGAAGTGGTGGTCCCGGTGCGGTTTGGCTCGGGCAGCTCCAGGCTCGTTCTGCTCGGCCGCCGCGAAGGCGGCCGGCGTTATCTCAGCGAGGACTACCGTATGCTGGCGCGTGCCGCTATGGAGATCTCCGAAAGAGTCGAATCGCTGCGCCGCAGCGAAATGGAGCGCCTGGTTTCGCAGGCTGAGCTGCGCGCTCTTCAATCGCAGATCAATCCCCATTTTCTGTTCAACGCCCTCAACGCCGTTTATGGCTCGATCCCGCGCGATGCCCCGCGCGCCCGGAAGATCGTGCTCAACCTGGCCGAGATTTTTCGCTACTTCCTGCAGACGGAAAAGACTTTCGTGCCGCTGGCGCAGGAAATGCAGATTGTGCGCGCCTATCTTGAAATCGAGCAGTCGCGCCTGGGCAGCCGGCTGCGGGTGGAGATTGACATGGACGAGGAGATTCTCGACTTTCCCATCCCCGCTCTCTCCGTGCAGCCGCTGGTGGAGAACGCCATCCGGCACGGCATTGCGGCCAGCACGGAACCCGGCTACGTCCGCGTTCGAGGCGAATTGCAGTCCGGACAGGTGCGCATCGTGGTCGAGAACAGCGCGTCCGGCGCTGCTGCCGGCAGCCCCGGCACAGGCACCGCCCTCGACAATCTGCGCCGCCGCCTGGAGATCTGCTACGGCCCCGCCGCCCTCCTCCGCCTCGCCTTTAACCCGGGCACCACCGCCGCCGAGCTCCTCGTCCCCGCCGCCCGAACCCCGGCCCTCCGCTGAGGGCCCCGGAGACCGGCTGGTTTTCGCGTTCGGGCCGGAATATAATCTTTCGCCTCCTGCAACCGCCGCCGTGCTCAGCTGCATCTTGTTCTCCGTTCACCGGCGTTCTCATCCCGGCTGCCGCTCGTCACCGCCCGGTCATGTGAAAATTGTTCGGGGACTGTTTCCCGGGTCTTAAAATGAACTGGCCCTTCGGCCGTGCGCGATGCCGCTGAAAACTCTGATCGTCGACGACGAGCCCATCGCTCGCGATGTGCTGCGCGAGGAATTGGCCCTGATCGGCGGCGTGGAAGTGATCGGCGAAGCCGACAACGGCGCCAAGGCGCTCGATCAGATCGCCAGGCACCGGCCGGACCTGGTGCTGCTCGATTTGCAAATGCCGGCCATGAGCGGTTTTGAAGTGGTCAGTGGCATCCGCCGCGGCTCCCACATGCCGGTGATCGTGATTGTCACCGCCTACGATAGCTACGCGGTGAAGGCCTTCGAAGCCGGCGCCATCGATTATCTGCTCAAGCCCGTGGCGCAGGATCGGCTGCGGCAAGCCGTCGAGCGCGCCCGCGGCGTCAGCGAACGGCGGGCGGTGGAGCGTCTGGCGCAGCTGCAGGAGGTGGCAGCACCCGCATCTAGGCCGCGGCAGCGGAAGATTGTCGGCAAAGTCGGCGAAGAGTACTTTCTGCTCGACGCATCCGAGATCTTCGCATTTCAGGCCGAGGGCGACCTGGTCTGGATTATCACCGCCCGCAAACGGTACCTCGCCACGCAGACGCTCAAGGTCATCGAGCAGCGTTTGGGACATGATGGCTTCGAACGCATCCACCGCAACGCGCTCATCAACGTAAATCACGTCCGCAAGATCAGCACCCTCAGCAGCCAGCGCTGGCTGATCACGCTCAGCAACGGCCAGGAGTTCATCGCCAGCAAACGGCGCGCCCACGGGGTCCGCCAGCTTTTGAGCGGGTGACCGGTTTCCACCGGGCCTTGGTTTCTTCCCGAATCTGATCGGATTTCCGGGCAGACGCTGGCGGCGGTCGTATGATGGGTCAGAAGCAGGGGGACGTGACCATGCGCCAACCCAAAGCGCACTCTGAACCGGGCCGGACCGCGGCGCGGATCTTTGCAGTTAATGATCGCATCAACCAGGTGCTCATCGAGAATCTTGATCCTGCAGCCTGGAGAGTTAAGCCGCCCGGCAATGCCCGCCCCATTGTGGCGATCTTCACGCACATGCACAATGTCCGCTCCAAATGGATCCGGCTGACCGCTCCGCATCTGAAAGTTCCGCCGCAGCTCAACCGCGCGCGGTGCACACCGCAGCAGGCCCGTGCGGCGCTGGCCGGGAGCGCCGTTCATTGTGGCGAAATGCTCGCCGAAGCGCTCAGTGGCCCCGGGGGCCGCGTCGAGAAATTTCGCCGCGACGGCTGGGCCGCGCCCTGGCCGGTCGGGATGGAAATGCTGTGCTACATGCTTTCCCACGAAGCCCACCATCGCGGGCAGGTCTG
>CAZZHN010000142.1:0-12012 GCA_964654065.1 uncultured Solibacteraceae bacterium | reverse complement strand
ACCGGGATCTCGCCCCGCAGCGCGTTCCCGCCGGTAATTACGAATTTATCCATGCAAACTCTTTTGGTGGGGCATGCTTCGGCCTGCCCTCAGTCTTCGACACCCAACGACTTGCCGGTTGCGGGCGACTGCTCCGCGGCAGGCCGGGCCGGCCATGCCCGGCCCCTACGGCTGCGGGCCAGCCAGCGCTGAGGAGACACGGCCGCCGGCGTCAGACAGCAGGCGTTCGGCCTCTCCGCGGGCGCATCCTTTCCGGCTCATCACAATCGCCACCGCCACGCGCCCACCGCTTGCCTCCAGCAATTCGGCGGCTTTCTCCTGGCTCACCTCCGCCGCCGCGGTAATAATCCGGCGTGCCCGGTCCGCCAGCTTACTGTTCTTCGGCTGTACGTTCACCATCAGGTTGCCGTAAACATGGCCCAACCGAATACACACCGCCGTGGAGAGCATGTTGAGGACCAACTTCTGCGCCGTGCCCGCCTTCAGGCGCGTCGAGCCGGCAATCACCTCCGGCCCCACCAGCGGCGTAATGGCGATGGCGGCGCTGCGCGCCAGCTCCGAATCCGAAGTACAACTAATGCCGACGGTAACCGCGTCCAGCCGCCGGGCTTCGGCGATGGCGCCCAGCACGTAGGGCGTCCGGCCGCTGGCGGCCAGTCCCACCAGCACATCGCGCGCGGTGAAACCATGCCCGGCGAGGTCGCGGGCGCCGGCCGCCGGGTCGTCTTCGCTGGCCTCGGTGGCACGGCTCAAGGCAGGCTCTCCGCCGGCGATGATGCCGGTCACCAGATCCGGCGGCGCGCCGAAGGTGGGCGGAATCTCCGCCGCGTCCAGAACGCCGAGGCGCCCGCTGGTTCCGGCGCCGATGTAGAACAGCCGTCCGCCTTTCCCGATCGCGCCCGCAATGGCGTCCACCGCGCGCGCAATCGCCGGGATCTCGCGCTCGACCGCCGCGGCCACTTTGGCATCTTCGTGGTTGATGATGCGCAGGGCCGCTTCGGTGCCGCCGGTATCAATGGCCGCCGACGCCGGGTTGCGTTGTTCCGTAAGAAGCTGTTCCAGCATGGCTTGTGGAGCGGTGCGGTACGGGCAAGCTAAAGCATGCCCACCAACACCAGCCTAGCACCCGCGCTATATTCGGAACAGTGCGTTACATGTTGAGCGGCCGCCTGCCTGACGCTTCGTCGATCCTGCTGGTGGAAAGCGGCTCGCGCGCCATTGTGGAAAGGGTGATTGCCGGGTTGCGCCGTTCCTGGGGCGCCGAGGTTCCCATCGATCTGGTCTCGTGCTTCGCCAACCTGCCGCAGGGGCTGGATGCCGCGACCACACGCGTATACCGCGTTTCCGACTATCGCGGCCGGCAGGCGCGGGCACGTCTCTACCGGGAGCTGCGCGCAGAGCGCTACCCGCTGATGGGCATCGTCTGCTCCGAAGAACCGCTCATGATGAAGTGGAAGTGGGCGCTGGCGCTGCGCGTGCCGGCCAAGATCTTCATCATCAACGAAAATGCGGACTACTTCTGGCTGGACCGCAAGCATCTGAAGACCATCTACCAGTTTGCGCTGGCGCGGGCCGGACTGGCCGGGGCGGGCGCCGTGCGCACGCTGGCCCGCATGTTCTCATTCCCGTTCGCGTTATTCTATTTGCTGGTCTACGCGGCGGCGGTACACGGCCGCCGGGCGTTGCGAGTGCGCCTGCGGCACGCCAGCCCGGCGCGGTAGCATTGCCGGCGCAAATCGACCACCGATTGGGATAGAGTCGAATCATGAAGGCCATTCAGGTCAAGGAACTCGGGGGTTCGGAAAAGCTGCAGCTGGTGGACGTCCCCATCCCCCAGCCCGGTGCCCGGCAGGCGCTGGTGCGGGTCGCCGCCGCCGGGGTCAACTTCATCGATGTCTATTTCCGCACGGGGCTTTACAAGGCCGATCTCCCCATCACACTCGGCCAGGAGGCCGCCGGTACCGTGGAAGCGGTGGGCTTCGAAGTCACCGAAGTCGCCTCGGGCGACCGCGTGGCCTATACCATGACGCGCGGCGCTTACGCGGAATACGCGGTGGTGCCCGCGGCGCAGCTGGTCAAGATTCCCGACCACGTCGATTTCTCCGATGCCGCCGCTGCCCTGCTGCAAGGCATGACCGCGCATTACCTCACGCACTCCACTTTTCCGTTGAAGAGCGGCGACACGTGCCTGGTGCACGCGGCGGCCGGTGGCGCCGGAGGGCTGGTGGCGCAGATGGCGAAGATGCTCGGAGCGCGCGTATTCGGCACCGTCTCGAATGAGGAGAAGGCGCGGATTGCGCGCGAGAACGGCTGCGACGAAGCCATTCTTTATACGCAGCAGGATTTCGCGGCCGAGGTCAAGCGCCTCACGGCGGGCCGGGGCGTGGACGTGGTGTACGACTCGGTTGGCCGGACCACTTTCGAGCAAAGCCTCAATTCGCTGCGGCCGCGCGGCTTGGTGGCGCTGTTCGGGCAATCGAGCGGCCCGGTCCCTCCCTTCGACCCGACGATCCTCAACGGCCAAGGTTCTCTTTTCCTCACCCGGCCCACCCTGGTGCACTACGTGTTGACGCGCGAGGAGCTGCTCTGGCGCTCCGGCGACGTGTTCCGCTGGATGGATACGGGCAAGCTGCGCGTTCGCATCGGCGGCACGTACGCGCTTGCCGATGCCGCCCAGGCCCACCGGGATCTGGAAAGCCGCAGGACCACCGGCAAACTGGTTCTCAGCGTGCCGTGAGAGCGCGATGAATCTGCAGGCCCGGCTGACCCTCTCTTTCGTCCTGCTGGCGGTGCTGCTGGCCGGCATCATTTCCTTTGTCGATCTGACCGGCGAGATCAACCAGCAATTCGCCGCCACGCTGGAGCGCGCCGAAAACCTGCGCACGCTGGCTTCGGACCTGGTAGGCCTTTCGCTAAACCGCCAGCTCACCAAGCCGCTCAGCGAGGCGGTGCGCGATCCGGATGTGTCGACCCTGCTGCGCGATACCATGCTGGCTTCGCACGCCATCGTCGAAATCGCCGTACTCAACCCGCAGAACGAAATTCTTGCGGATTCCATTCCCGACGAAATCGGCAAGGTGCTGTTCCCGTACCATGATTTCCGGCCGGTGGTGACGCAGAATGACTGGTACGGCAAGTGGCTGGTATTGCGCGAGAAGCAATACTACCAGCTGCAGCAGCCGCTGGGGCCGAAAAACGGTCCGACGGTTCTCTATGTGCGGGTGGTGGTGGCCCCGGCGTTGATCCGCGACACGATCCTTCCGCGGCTGGAGGAAAACGCCATCGTGGCGCTGTTTTCCGTACTCGGCGCGGCGCTGGTGACAATGCTGGTCTCGGCGGTAGCGTTCCGCCCGCTCAGCCGCCTGCGCCGGCAGATTGAGGCGATGACCAGCGAGGAATCGAAGGCCGCGGCCGATTCCAAAGGCGCCACCGACGACCTTTCCGTCATCTCGTCCGGCGTCACCCAACTGGGGTTGCAATTGCGCGGCGCCCAGTTCGAGGTTTCCGACCTGCGCGGCAACATCGGCCGCCTGCTGCGCGACCTGGAAGACGCTGTTTTCCTGTTCAACCGGGAAGGCAGGCTGATCTTCGCTTCCGGGACGGTGGAGAAGTTTACCGGTGTGGACGCTGCCGCGCTGACCGGCAAGACGATCGCCGGCATTTTCCCCATCGAGACGCCTTTGGGACTTGTGATCGCGGAGGCCGCGGCGAGCAGCCTGCCGCTCAGCAAGCGCCGGGTCGCCGTCGGCAGCAGCGTCCCCTCTTCCACGGTCGCCTGGGCGCTGCTTTCGGTGGATCCGCTCGCCGCGCCCGGCGGCGCCGGCTCGGGCACGCTGATCCGCTTGCGGGATCCGGAAGCGCAGCGCAAACTCGGCCACGAACTGCAGACCGCCGACCGGTTGGCCGCCCTGAGCCGCGTCTCCGGCGGCGTGGCGCACGAGGTGAAGAATCCGCTGAATGCCATGCTCCTTCACGTGGAGGTGGCGCGCGCCAAGCTTTCCCACGGCGACACCGCGCTGGAACCGCAGATGGACATCATCTCGAGCGAGATCCTGCGGCTCGACCGGGTGGTGAAGACCTTCCTCGATTTCACGCGCCCGGTGGAGCTGAACCTGGCCAATATGCCCGTCGACGAGTTTGTGAAAGACCTCGTGGATCTGGCCCGCCCGCAAGCCGATGCTTCGGGCATCCGGGTAGCGGCGGAGCAGAAGGCCGAGGGCGTCGAAGTGCGCATCGACCGCGATCTGCTCAAACAAGCCCTTTTGAACATCGTCGTCAACGCGATTGAGGCCATGCCCGGAGGCGGCGATTTGCGCCTGGAGTCTTCGGTGGCGGGCGACACCGCGGAGATCCGGGTGGCGGATAGCGGCCCCGGCATTCCGCCGGATCTGCGGGAGAAGATTTTCCGCCTCTACTTCACCACCAAGCAGAAAGGCTCCGGCATTGGCCTGGCGATGGCTTTCCGGATTGTGCAGCTTCACGATGGTACAATCGATTTCACCAGCGAACCCGGCAAAGGCACCGCATTTTTTATCCGCCTGCCGATTGCGGCCTGAAGGGCACACCATGCGGAGCACGGCACTCACTCTAGTTCTGGCTCTGACGACTTTGCTGGCCGGCTGCTTCCTGCAAGGCAAACAACCGGTGGCGCAGACCACACCGGCAGCTCCCGCGCCCGCGGCCAAAGCGGCGCCCGCGCCACAGGCACTTTCGGCTCCTCAAACGCAGGTCGAACTCCCTGCGCCGCAGCCCGTTTCGGAGGCGGCCCTCGCCGCCGGCGATGTCCCCCAGGATGAGCCCGAACCGGCTGCGCCCCAGCGACCGGCACGGCGCAGCGTGGGACCTCCGGTGATCAACTCGGGGCACTCCGAGCCGCCCGCGACGCCTCCCGCTGCGGCGGAGGAAGCCCGGCCTCCGATCCAGGAGGTGCTCACCGCTGATGAACGCAAACGGCTGCAGGATTCGGCCGGCGAACGTAAACGGGATATCCGGCGCCTAGTGGACCTGGCGCGCCGCCGCCAGTTGAACGCCCACGAAACCAGCGCCATCACCCGTATCGAAGGGCTGGTCAAGCTGTCAGACGACGCCGAGGCCAAGGGCGACATGCGCGAAGCCGACGCGCTGGCCGAGCGCGCTCTGGTGCTGGCCAAGGACCTCGACAGTGGCCGCTGAGGTAGGACAGACGATCGGTGTTCGTCGTCTGTCAATGTGTCGCGGTACAGGGGGCGCCGCGCTAGAAGGGCATCACGGCAAAAGAATTGACAGGCCCCAAAGCCCGATGGCCTGTCCGACTGCGGAAAGATGACGGACCACGCTAACGAGTTCCGTGCCCGCTGCCAGCGCCTGGCCAGCGTCCTGGCTGAGCGGAGGACCGATGCCATGCTGGTCTCGGCCGCGCCCAACGTGCGCTATCTCTCCGGCTTCACCGGCGACAACGCAGCGCTGCTGGTCCTTCCCGGCCAGGCAATCCTCTTCACCGATCCGCGCTATGCCATTCAGGCCGGGCAACAGGTTTCCTGCCGGGTCAGTATTTGCAGGGGGCCGCTCATCGAGGGCGTGGCGGCGGCGGTGCGCAGGCTGGGGGCGGCGCGGATCGGCTACGAGCCGGCGCGCATGGCCTGCTCCGCGCTGGACGTGCTCCAATCGCGCCTGCCGATGAAAGCGTCGCTGGAAGCGCTGCCCGCGGTGGTGGAGGAGCTGCGCATGATCAAGTCCTCCGCCGAGCTGTCGTTCATCCGGCGCTCCGTGGAGATCAACTCGCGCGCTTTCGAGACCGCCATCCGGCGCGTGCGGCCCGGCATGACGGAGAAGGATCTGGCGGCGGAGATCGAATACCGCATGCGCCGTCTGGGCGCCGAAAAACCCAGTTTTGAGACCATCGTCGCCGGCGGCCGGCGCTCCGCCCTGCCGCACGCCGAGCCCACCGCCGCTGTACTCCGCAACGGCCAGCTGGTGGTGGTGGATATGGGCGCGTTTTGCGATGGCTATGCCAGCGACATGACGCGCATGTTGTTCCTGGGCACGCCTGGCGCCCGCGTCAAGCGCGTCTATCGCGCTGTGCTAGAAGCGCAACTGGCTGGCGTCGATGCGGTGCGCCCCGGAACGACCGCCTCCCGGGTGGATGCCGCGGCGCGCCGCGTGCTCCGCGGTTACGGCTACGAGCGGGCCTTCGTCCATTCCACCGGCCACGGCCTGGGCCTGGAGATCCACGAGCCGCCACGCCTGGGCAAGCGCGACAAGACCATCCTGCGGCCGGGCATGGCTGTGACGGTTGAGCCAGGCGTGTACCTGGAAGGCTTCGGAGGCGTCCGCATCGAAGACACGGTTGAGGTGACCCGGACCGGCTGCAACATTCTTACGCCGACGTCGAAAGAGCTGCGCGTGATTTGAGCGTCCCGGTAGAACAGACGATCGATTCTTGTCGTCCGTCGTGTCGCTCGCTGTTGCGCGGCGCGCATGACAGAGGATGAGTTTGACAGACGACAAAGATCGACCGCCTGTCCTATCTCATCCCACTTCGTAGTGGTCGAGAATCTCCTGCCAGTGGCCCTGCGCTTTCAGCAACAGTTCCACTACTTCGCGGACGGCACCTTCGCCGCCAGGGGCTTGTGTGACGTAGTGAGCGGTGCGCTTCACCTCTTCACGTGCGTTGGCGGTGGCGATGGCCAGGCCGACGCGGCGCATGATCACGATGTCGGTGAAATCGTCGCCGATGTAGGCCACCTGGCTGGCGTCGACTTTGGCGTCGGCCAGGATCTCCTGCAAAATCGGGATCTTTTCGATGTGGCCCTGGTAGACGTAGGCCATCTTGACCTGGCGCGCGCGTTCTTCGGTGGCTGGAGACAGGCGCCCGCTGATCACGCCGGTCTTGATGCCCTTCCAGCTCAGCCATTGCAGGCCGATTCCGTCCTGCGAATCGAACCCCTTGGTCTCGACCATCTTGCCTTGCGCATTGGGCACGTTGTAGAGCCTGCCGTTGGTCAGGACACCGTCCACGTCCATCAGCAGCAGTTGGATCTTGCCGGCGAGCGCCAGCACGTCGTCGGGGCTAGAGTTTGTCATGAAACAAAGGGGGTGCCGACGTGCGGCACAGCGCGCACCAACCACTCCCTTACGGTCGTGGCTCGGAACGCGCATCGGAGCCGCGACCGTAAGGGAGCGGTTGCTGAGACTCCGTTTTCAGAGGCCTGGTCACGCATCGCGAACTGTGCCAGCCGGGCCGGGCATGCCCGGCCCCTACAGGAGCCGATCATTTCGACAGAGGCCTTACACATTGTAGGTGCCGGCGGAAACCGTTCCGCCTTTGCCCGTCCAGTTGGTATGGAAGAACTGGCCGCGCGGCCGGTCAACGCGTTCGTAGGTGTGCGCGCCGAAATAGTCGCGCAGAGCCTGTAGCAGATTGGCAGGCAGGCGCTCGCAGCGATAGCCGTCATAGAAAGAGAGCGCCGTGGTGAATGCCGGCACGGGCACGCCGGCCCCCACCGCCTGCGCCACGACGCGCCGCCAGGACGCCTGGCACCGCTCCATCACGCCGTGGAAATAGTCGTCCAGCAGTAGGTTGAGCAGCTTGGGATTGCGGTCGAAGGCTTCCTTGATCTTGCCCAGAAACGCGGAGCGAATGATGCAGCCGGCGCGCCACACCAGCGCGATGCCGCCGTAGTTCAGATCCCACTTGTATTCCTTGGCCGCTTCCTCCAGCAGCATGAAGCCCTGCGCGTACGAGACCAGCTTGGAAGCGAGCAGTGCCTGGCGCACGTCCTCTACAAACGCCTTCCTGTCGCCGCTGAACCGGAAAGGCGGCCCGCTGAGGATCTTCGACGCGGCGACGCGATCCTCCTTCATGGCGCTCAGACAGCGGGCGAAAACCGCTTCGCCGATCAGCGTCACTGGAACGCCCAGTTCGAGCGAGCTGTCGCTGGTCCACTTGCCAGTGCCTTTCTGCCCGGCGGTATCGAGGATTTTGTCCACCACGTAATCCCCGTTTTCGTCCTTGTAGCCCAGTACGTCGCGCGTGATTTCGATCAGGTAGCTGTCCAGCTCGCTGCGGTTCCATTCATCGAAAACATCATGCATCTCCTGGTTGCTCATGCCGAGGCCCTGCTTCATCATCTGGTAGGCTTCGCAAATGAGCTGGATGTCGCCGTACTCGATGCCGTTGTGGACCATCTTGACGAAATGGCCGGCGCCGTCGCTGCCCATCCAGTCGCAGCAGGGTTCCCCGTTCGGCGTTCTGGCGCAAATGGCCTGGAAAATGTCTTTGATGAGCGGCCATGCCTTGACGCTGCCGCCGGGCATCAGGGACGGGCCGAAGCGCGCGCCCTCTTCACCGCCCGAAACGCCGGTGCCGACAAACAGCATACCCTTGCTCTCCAGGTAGCTGGTGCGGCGGATGGTGTCGGGGAAATGCGAATTGCCGCCGTCGATGATCAGGTCGCCCGGCTCCAGGTGCGGCAGCAGGGTCTCGATGAAGTCGTCCACCGCCTGGCCGGCTTTCACCATCAGCATGATCTTGCGCGGCCGTTTCAGCAAAGCCGTCATTTCCTCGATGGAATGGGCGCCGATGATGGTCTGCCGCCCTTTGGCGGCATCATTCAGGAACTCGTCGACCTTGGATACGGTGCGGTTGAAGGCCACCACGGTATAGCCGTGGTCATTCATGTTCATGATCAGGTTCTGGCCCATCACGGCCAAACCGATGAGGGCAATGTCGGCGGTAGGTTCCATAACAGTTGACTCGTAAGAGGGGGGTTGATGAATCTCCTTTTATATAACACGCCGCGGCATTACGGTGGGACGGAACGGCGGCGCATGAGAAGCGAAATGGGCCGCGGTTGGCTCCCGGAAGCAGCTGCGGCAGAGACCCACGGGCAGTTCAAGCTTACCTTGCCGGCTCAATTCGTGCTGATCGCCTGGTTTTGCTTGGTGCGGGTCTCACCCCAGCCTACAATGAAGGGCGGGTAACGCATTGTGCTCCAGCGCGTGGCGCAAACGATTCAACGGTTCGGCATGCTCCGTCCTTACCAGCGGGCCGGCGTGGCCGTCTCGGGCGGCGCGGATTCGGTCTGCCTGCTCGAGGCACTGCGGGAGCTGGCGCCGCAGTGGCATCTTCACCTGGCCGTTCTGCACCTGGATCACGGGCTGCGCGGGGAGGAATCCAGAGAGGACGCGGAGTTCGTGCGCGAGTTGGCGTCCCGCATGCAATTGCCCTTCGTGCTGGCGCGGGCCGAACTGGCGTCGGTGTCCGGCAACCTGGAAGAGGCGGCGCGGGAGGCGCGCCTGCATTTCTTTCGCGAGCAAATCACGGCCGGCGTAGTGGACCGCGTCGCGCTGGGCCACACGCGTTCCGACCAGGCGGAGACCGTGCTCTTCCGTTTCCTGCGCGGCGCGGGCTCGGCGGGCCTGGCGGGCATTCGCCCCGTGACCGACGACGGCATGGTGCGGCCGCTGCTGGACGTGACGCACGCCGAAACCGAAGCTTTCTTGCGCGCGCGCGGCATCGCCTGGCGCGAGGACTCGAGCAACGCCAGTGCGCGGTTCGCACGCAACCGCATCCGCCATCATCTTCTGCCGCAGCTCTCCCGCGAGTGGAATCCGGCGCTGGAGGAAACGCTGGCCAGAACGGCCGATTGGGCGCTGGCGGAGGAAGCGTATTGGAAGGAAGAAATCACCCGCCTGGCCGCCGCGCACTTGCGGGAGGATGGCGCCGCCGTGGTGGCGCCGGCCGAGGAACTGGCCCGCCTGCCTCTGGCGGCTGCCCGTCGGCTGGTGCGTCATGCCATCGAGCTGGCCAAGGGCAACCTGCGCTCGATCGGGCTGGATCACGTGGATCGAGTGATCGAGATGGCCCGCGCCGGGGCGGGCCACGGCCGGGTGCAGGCGGCGGGAATCGGCATCACACGCTCGTTCGACTGGATCCGGTTTGCGCCTCCGCGGCCGGCGCCGGTGGGCTGGCAGGTCGCCGCGGCACTCCCCGGCCGGACCCGGGCACCCGGCGCCGGCATCGAGATCGAGCTGGAACTGCTTGAAAATCAGGGAACTGACCCCACCCTGGGAAGCGTATATAATGGTGACGTGGGTTGTGTAGACGGGCACCTGGTGTCCCAAGACCTGGTGTTTCGCAGCTGGCACCCAGGCGACCGCTACCAGCCCAACGGGCACTCCAACGAGGCGAAAATCAAGACTCTCTTCCATCAGGCCCGGATTCCGGTTTGGGAGCGCGCTCAGTGGCCGGTGCTGGCTGCTGGCGTCTCCATCGTCTGGACGAGGCAGTTCGGGCCCGCCCAAGGCGTAGCTGTGAGCCCGGCAAGCACACGGATTCTCCAAATCCGCGAAATCAGCCGAAATGAGAAGGTGGAATCGAAGGCGTGCGGCGCGGCGTCTATTAAACAGGAGTCGTAGCAGGCTCGCAGGGAGGATAAGTGAGTTCCAACATCAAGCA
The DNA here is from genome assembly GCA_964654065.1 of uncultured Solibacteraceae bacterium. Lineage (GTDB taxonomy): Bacteria > Acidobacteriota > Terriglobia > Bryobacterales > Bryobacteraceae > Bog-375. Next base: position 1,574 of record CAZZHN010000142.1, on the reverse strand, counting down.
GATTCTGTTCTGGGTAGTCATATTCCTCGTGGTGGTGATGCTGTTCGTGGTTGTCCGCACCACGCAGGGCCCCAAGGAACAGGCGCTGACCTTCACTGAGTTTTCGGCCAAGGTCAAAGCCGGCAACGTGGACAAAGTGACCATCACCGGCAACGAAGTGCACGGAACCTACAAGTCCAACCCTGGCGCCGGCCTGCACACCTTCATCCCGATCAATTACCCGGACATCATCAAGGAGATGCAGGATAACGGCGTCAACGTGGACATCAAAGACACCAGCTCGTCCAGCTGGGTGTCGATCCTGGTCAACGCCTCGCCGTTTATCGTCGTGATTGCCTTCTGGATCTTCATGATGCGCCAGATGCAGAGCGGTGGCAACAAAGCCCTGAGTTTTGGCAAGAGCCGGGCGCGGCTGCACTCCACACAGCAGAAAAAGGTCACATTCAAGGACGTGGCCGGAGTGGAAGAGGCCAAAGAAGAGTTGCAGGAGATCATCGAATTCCTGCGCGAGCCGCAAAAATTCCAGAAACTGGGCGGGCGCATTCCCAAGGGCGTGCTGCTGATCGGGCCTCCCGGCACGGGCAAGACCCTGCTGGCGCGCGCCATCGCCGGCGAAGCCAGCGTACCGTTCTTTTCCATCTCGGGGTCCGACTTTGTGGAGATGTTTGTCGGTGTCGGCGCCAGCCGCGTGCGCGACCTGTTCGAACAGGGCAAGAAAAACGCGCCCTGTATCATCTTCATCGATGAAATTGATGCCGTGGGCCGGCATCGCGGAGCTGGCCTGGGCGGCGGACACGATGAGCGGGAACAAACCCTGAACCAGCTGCTGGTGGAGATGGACGGCTTCGAATCGAATGAAGGCGTGATCCTGGTGGCCGCCACCAACCGGCCCGATGTGCTGGACCCGGCGCTGCTGCGGCCCGGACGCTTCGACCGCCGCGTGGTGGTGGGACGTCCCGACGTGCAGGGGCGCGAGGCCATCCTGCGCGTGCACACAAAAAAGATTCCGCTGGGCGACAACGTCGATCTTTCCGTGCTGGGGCGCGGTACTCCCGGGCTGGCCGGCGCCGACCTGGCCAACCTGGTGAACGAAGCCGCGCTCAACGCCGCGCGGCAAAACCGCAAAGTCGTGATGATGATCGACTTCGAGCTGGCCAAGGACAAAATCCTGATGGGCGCCGAGCGCAAGTCGATGATCCTTTCCGACGCCGAGAAGCGCAACACGGCCTATCACGAAGCCGGCCACGCCCTGGTGGCGGCCGTGATCCCGGAAGCCGACCCGCTGCACAAGGTAACTATCATCCCGCGCGGCATGGCGCTGGGCGTCACCATGCAGCTGCCCATCGACGACAAGCACTCCTACAGCAAGGATTACCTGCTGGCACAGCTTGCCATCCTGATGGCCGGACGCATCGCCGAAGAGAATTACATGCACCACATGACCACCGGCGCCGGCAACGATATCGAGCGCGCCACCGACCTGGCCCGCAAGATGGTGTGCGAGTGGGGGATGAGCGAGCTGGGGCCGCTCAGCTTCGGCAAGAAGGAAGAGCAGATCTTCCTCGGCCGCGAAA
>CAZZHN010000141.1:0-12064 GCA_964654065.1 uncultured Solibacteraceae bacterium | reverse complement strand
AGGTATACCGGTCGGCGGAAATCCCGCGCACCTTCGCCGCGGCAGGGTTCGACTACGTATTCATCGACATGGAGCACGGGGCCTTCGATCTGGAGACCGTGCAGGACATGATCCGCGCATCGCTCGATGCCGGCATCACGCCTATTGTGCGGGTGGCCGAGTTGCTTTACTCGCTGGTGGCACGCCTTCTGGACGCGGGCGCGGAGGGTATCATCCTGCCGCGCGTGGAAGACAAACATGTGCTGGCCGAGGCGCTGAGCTGGCTGCGATTTCCGCCGCGGGGCAAGCGCGGCTACGGCGTCAACCCCACCATGACCGGCTACGAAGCCCGCAGCTTCCCGGAGATCATGGAACACCAGAACCGCAACACGCTGGCGGTGGTGCAATTCGAAACCATAACGGCGATCGAGAACGCCGACGAACTGCTCTCCCTTCCCGGGCTGGACGTGATCATGGTGGGGCCGGCGGATCTTTCGATCGCGCTAGGCATTCCGGGGGAATTCGATCATCCGCTGTTGGTGTCGACGGTGGAAGGGCTAATCGAAAAGTGCAAGCGCCATGGCGTCGTCCCCGGCATTCAGACGCGCAGCGTGGCGATGGCCAAGGCCTGGGTCGAGCGGGGCATGCGGTTCGTGGGAGCGAGCGCCGAGCACGGTTTGCTGCTGGAGAAGGCCAGGGAATCTGTCGCCGCGCTGCGGGCGGCGCAATCGCGACAGCCGGCATAACAAGCCAGGCTATTCACTCGCTGAGGCACGACTGTCGCTCAGAGTCTGACAATCTAACGGAGGGGCACGACGGGCGGGATCAGTCTTTTTCTTTGGCGAGGAGTTCGGCGGCGGCGGCGAATTCGCCCATGGCGTAGAGGCGATTGGCTCGGGCACGCGGAGTGAGGCAGCGCTCGGTTTCCTGAACCGAGAGGTCAATCTGCGCGCCCACCGAAACGGGGGCCAGACCAGTGACTGCAGCGAAGCGTTGCAGCCCGTGACGATAGCGCATGCCGTCAAACAGCATGACGTAGGCCATCATGAATACGATCGATGCTAACGAGTAGTATGCTGCGACATTCATGTTCGACCTATGATGCTGGATTTGCAGGACAAATCAAAGGCCCACTCGTACCTAGTACAAAAGTCACATTTGTAGCAGTAACGTTAACTTTCTGAGTGATTCTTGCGGCATTCCCTGATGCCACAGATAGCGGAATTCCGAGTTTTGCCTGACCCGAGAGCCTTGTCGGCGGAAGCGGTTGCCCCGCTCGGAGTACGCGCAGCAATTCGGATGTAGAATCGCGCTTATGGAATCTCTCTCCGGGAAGCTGGCGGTGGTCACAGGCGGGACGCGTGGCATCGGCCGCGCCATCGCGCAGCGACTGCTTGGCGAAGGCGCGGTGGTCGCGATTTGCGGCCGCAGCAACCGGTCGGTGGAGGCCGCGCTGGATGCGTTGCGGCCCATGGGTCGGGTGGTGGGCGCGGCGTGTGACGTGACGCAGGCCGACCAGGTGCGCGACTTCTTCTTAACGGTTGACCGGGAATTGGGCGGACTGGACATTCTGGTGAACAACGCCGGCCAGGGCGTGTTCGGGAAAGTCGCGGATCTGACGCCCGAACAATGGCGCAGCAATATCGATCTGAACCTGAACGGACCGTTCTATTGCTCGCGCGAGGCACTGGCGAGGTTCCGGAAGCGAGGCGGCGGATTTATCGTCAACATATCGAGCCTGGCGGGCAAGAACCCATTCAGCGGTGGCGCGGGTTATAACGCGAGCAAGTTCGGGCTCAACGGATTCACCGAAGCCATGATGCTCGATCACCGGCACGAGAACGTTCGGGTGGCGGCCATCATGCCGGGAAGCGTCGACACCGGATTTTCCGGCGGCCCATCGGACCGCAGCGGCGACACCAGCTGGATGATCGCGCCAGAGGATGTAGCCGAGGCGGTAACGATGGTGCTGCGGATGCCCGCGCGCACCATGGTCAGCCGCATTGAGATGCGGCCCGCGCGTCCCAGGAAGTAACCGGCGCTGCGGCAGGCGATCGATTTACTCGTAGCGCAAGGCCACGATCGGATCCACCCGAATGGCGCGGCGGGCCGGGACGGCGCAACCCAGAACACCGGATGCCAGGAGGACCAGCACGACGGCCAGGAACGTGGCCGGATCCGCTGGAGACACTCCGATCAACGCCATTCGGAGGACATGGGTTACGCCGAGTGCGGCTGGCAGTCCAAGAGCCATCCCGAGTGCGAGGGGCCGCATGCCCTGCGCGTAAACAAGCCGTAGAATATCGCGGTTGGTGCCGCCGATCGCCATGCGCAATCCGATCTCCTGCGTGCGCTGACTGATGGAATGCGCGATCACGGAGTATAAGCCGACGGAGGCGAGCAACAAAGCAATGCCGGCGAAAACCGAGAACATGCCACCGAGCAGGCTCACAGAGAGGCGATTCTCGGCCAGGCGCTCCTCGAGAGTGTGCACGTCGTAGACGGGCAGGTTTTCGTTGATCTGTTGCACCGTGCGGCGGAATGCTCCGGCGAGCGCGCCGGGCTGCGTTTGAGTCCGGGAGACAATGAACATTTCCCGCTGGGGCTCCTGCGCGTCAGGGAGGTAAATCAACGGATCGTGTTCGAGAGGGCGCCGGAAGTTCTGCAGAATGTCGGGCAGAACCCCGACCACGAGAAGCCACGGCTGAGCGGAGTGGTCCTTCACCAGGCGCAGGCGCTTGCCAAGCGCGTCCTCGCCGGGCCAGAACTTCGCGGCGAAGGTTTCGTTGACGATCACCACCGGGACTCCAGCCATGCCGTCGGAGCTAGTGAACGCCCGCCCGCGGCGCGGCTTCACCCCCATGACATGGAAATAACCGGGACTGGCGATGATGGCGCCAATCAGCGGCGCCCGGTCCGGTTCGTGTGTCGTACCTTCGAGTTCATAGGAGGCAGGCATCCACCCGCCAAACGGCAGGTGGGAGGCGAATGCCGCGGATTCGACGCCGGGCAGCGACTCGAGCCGCCCTTCGAGTGCGCGACGAAAGGCGACTTGATCCGCCGGTTCCGGATACTTGGCCTCGGGAAGGTTGACGCGCATCGTCAGTACGCCAGCCGTATCGACGCCGACCGGAGCCGCATAGAGGTTGACGGTGCTGCGTATCATCAATCCCGATCCAGCCAGCAGGACAACACACAAGGCCATTTCGAATACGACGAGCAGATTCGAAATCGAGATGACCCGCCTGCCGCCGGCCACTCCCTGGCCGCCGTCTTTCAGGGCAGAGTGGACATCGATGCGGGCACAACGGAGGGCTGGCGCAAGGCCAAACAGAATTCCGGTGCCGATGGAGATCAATGCGAGGTAGCCGAACGCGGCCCGATCCAGCGACAGGTTGAGCCAGATGGGCTTGACGGCCGTGCCAGTTCCGGCATCGAACCAGCGCAGCCCGCCCACCGCAACCAGCCAGCCAAGGAATCCACCAGAGACGGACAGGATCACGCTCTCGATGAGGAGCTGCCGCACGATGCGGCCTCTTCCTGCGCCAATCGCGATCCGAATGGAAATCTCGCGCGTGCGTCCCGCGCCGCGCGCCAGCAGCATGTTGGCGACATCCGCGCACGCAATCAACAGGACGAAGCCGACGGCAACCCACAGGGCGGCGAAGAGCGGCCTCATGTTGTAGGCGCCGGTGATCTCGGCGATCGACCGCGCATCGGCGGTCAGCCCCTTGTTGGTGGCCGGATACTGCGCGGCCAGACGGCTTGCCAGGGTGGCAAGCTCCATTCGCGCCGCCGCCCGGGTGACACCATCCGCCAGGCGGCCAAACACCATCAAATTGCGGCTGGCGCGCTGCTCCTCGGCGGCGCCAGGAATGAGCGGCGTCCACAAGTCGGTCTCTTCCGGAAACCGCTTGCCGGAGGGCATCACACCGACCACGACTGTCGGCACGTCGTTTACGTGAATGGTTTTTCCCAGGATGGAAGAATCGCCCCCGTAGCGATCCTGCCATACGTGATGTGTCAATACGGCGACCGGTGGTGCGCCCGGGCGTTCGTCGTCTGCGAGGAAAGCCCGGCCGAGCACAGGCTTCTGCTCCGAGACGGCGAAGCCATTGGCGGACATGCGCACGTTGTAGTATCGCTCAGGGAGGCCTCTGGTATCACTCAGGTTCACGGATGCGAACTGGTACGCGGCCAAGCCGGCGAGCGACTTTGTCTGAGATCGAAGATCTTGAAAGTCGGGGTACGAGGCGCCGAATTCCTGGCGGTGCGAGGCGTCCGTCACATTGACAATCACGATCCTGTCGATGTGGTCCAGCCCCAGGTTCCAGGAAAAGGCGCCGCTGGCGATCGTAAAAACCGCGGTATCGGCTCCAATGCCGAGCCCCAAGGCAATGCAAGCCGCCAGAGTGAAACCGGGAGTCCTGGCAAGCAAGCGAACTGCATAGCGAATATCCCGCCACCAGGTTTCGAGTCTGGTGAAGGTCCATAACTCGCGGCAGGCCTCTTGCAGTGCGCCGACATTGCCAAGGCTCCGCTGCGCGGCCGGGCGGCTGCCCGTTTCTTCCGCCTTCATTTCAAGGTGAAATCGCAGCTCGTCTTCGAGATCGCGATCCAGTTGACGGCGGCGCCAGAGCGCTCGAAGTTTCTTGGCGAATCGATTCATGCGGTCTCCATAATGCGGGCGATCGCCGCCGCCAGACGCTTCCAGTTGCCGGCTTCCGCGTGCAACTGCTTCCGCCCGCTGGCAGTGAGGCGGTAGTATTTCGCCCGCCGGTTATTGGCGGATTGACCCCACTCCGAATCAATCACGCCGTCCAACTCGAGGCGATGCAGCGCGGGGTACAGCGAACCTTCCTCAACACGCAGAACCTCGTCGGAGATTTGCTGGATCGATTGAGCGATCCCGTAGCCATGCATGGGACGCCTGGCGAGCGTTTTCAGAATCAGCATGTCGAGCGTGCCCTGCACCAGTTCGCCCTCGGATTTTCCCATAGATGCTTGATGGGAGTATGCCTGGGATCTAGCGTGCTGTCAAGGGTTAATCCCGCCCACCACCCGGGTTTGCTACAATCGGCTGCCAATGCAATTACCTGCTGAGAAGCAAGATTCGAAGTTAATGCGCGCCATGTTCGGCACCATCGCGCCGCGCTACGATTTCTTCACGCGCGTGTTTTCCTGGGGCATGGATCGCGGATGGAAGCGCGCGGGGCTGAAGCTGGCGCAGTTGCCGCCGCGCCCCCTGGTGCTCGATCTGGCTTCCGGGACGGGCGATTTTTCGCTGCTGGTGGCGGCGCAGTATCCGGGTGCACGGCCGATTGCGGTGGATCTGACGGAGGGCATGTTGCGGGTGGCGCGGCAGCGCGGAGTTGAGCGCGCGGTTTGCGGCGACGCGTGCCGGCTTCCCTTCGCCGACGCCGCCTTCGACTGCGTTTTCATCGGCTATGGCTTGCGCAATTTTCCGAGCCTGGCAACTGCCGTGCGCGAGATCGAGCGCATCACCAGGCCCGGCGGCGTGATGGTGAGCCTGGATTTTTTCCTTCCCGCCAACGTTGTGCTGCGCCGGCTGTTCCTGAGCCACCTTTATCTGCAGGGCTTTCTGTTTGGGCTTCTGATGCATGGGCGGCCGCGCGTCTACACGTATATTCCGGATTCACTGCGGTCGTTTGTTTCGATCGACGATTTTTCCCGACTGTTGGGGCGTAGCGGCTACAGCCGCGTCAATGCGCGCGGCTTTCTGCTGGGCGGCATCGGCCTGCACTGGGCGGCGAAGGCGGAGTAATCCACGGGCGGGCTAGCGGCGGTACAGCACCACCTCGCCGGCCTCTATCTCATCACGCAGCCCGATCGGGTCCAGAATCTTTGCCATCGCCTTCTGAAACGGCTGACCCTTAATCGACACATCGAACACGAACCTGCTGCAGTCTGTGTTCGTTTGCGTATACGGCTTCTTCCAGTTGTACCCTAGCCGGCCTGCGCCGCCCGGTCGTGCAGCGGTCACCTCGGTCGCCAGCGCCGCGTGCTGGGCGGTCCTGGCATCCTGCTAAGGCGTCCAGGGACCACCTCATCATGAAAAACGCAAACGTCCGCTTCACGGTGACCTCCCCAACGGCCATGCATCTGACCGATTCGCATTTTCGGACATTTGGCACCTAAAAACCAGGGGCAGGTGGATGGTTGCGGCGTCGAACGGCGACTACCATTCCACCGGCTTGCCGGGATCGAGCGGCCAAACGGCGATGCCGCTGCCGGTCAGCAGTTTCGCTAATTCGGCCGGCGTGCCAGTAAGCGGCGGGAAAGTGCCGAAGTGCATGGGGATCACTTTGGGGCACCGCAGCAGACGGCAAGCCATGGCGGCCTCGTGCGGGCTCATGGTGTACAGATCGCCGATCGGCAGAAACGCCAGCTCCGGATGGTACAACTGCTCGATAAGTTGCATGTCGCTGAACACGTTGGTATCGCCGGCGAAGTACAGGGCGCGGCCATCGGCGAATCGCAGCACGTAGCCAGCGGCTTCGCCGCCGTAGAGGATCTTGCCGTCGTCCACGATTCCGCAACTATGCACGGCGTGAGTCATGGTGAAAGTCACGCCGCTGGATTGCTGCGATCCACCCTTGTTCATGGCGCGCGTGTTCTTGACTCCTTTACTCTCCAGCCAGGCGCAGGTCTCGAAGATACCGACAACCTCGGGAGAGAATCGCTGAGCCAGCGGAACGGCGTCGTGGATATGGTCGAAGTGTCCGTGGGTGATGACGATGGTGTCCACGCGCTCCAGGCGGTGGCCTTTGGGATACGCGGGGTTGCCGTCAGTCCAGGGATCCATGAGGATTACCTGTCCTGACGGCAAGCGAAACTGGAACGTGCCATGCCCTAGCCAGACGATTTCCATACCAGGATTATGCCATGGTACCGTTTGGCCGGAAGCAGGCAGAACCAGCCGGAAACCCCGGCGTCAGTGTTTTTGCGCGGCCGCCCGGCGGCGAAATTCGTCGGGCGATACGTCCTCGATGTGTGTTGCCATGTACCAGTGATTGCCGCTGGGATCTTCGACGCTGGCGTTGCGGTCGCCATGGAACTGGTCGGCCGGCTCGCGCAGGCTCTTACCGCCTGCGCTCAGGGCGGTGCGGTATACGGAGTCCACGTCGGGGACATACAAATAGATGGTGCACGGCCGCGGCTTCACTTCGCCGCCCCCTTGCCCCATCATGACAATCGAATCGCCGATCCTGGCTTCGGCATGCTGAATGGAACCATCCGGTCCGCGGTGCGCCAGCAGCTCCTGGGCGCCGAAGGCACGCTTCACGAATTGCATCAAGTCGCTGGCGTTGGCCACTGTCAGATAAGGGGTCACGCTGTGATAGCCTTTCGGAATCGGATTCACCTTGGGTCTTGCAGAACTTCCGGTTGCCATAAACAACCCTCCTCGATGAACCCATTGTGGCGCGCTTGTACGTCGGGGGGTTATGCGCAATCGTACACTCCATGCGGATTCTCGGACTTGTGTTGTGCGTCACCTTCGGCACGGGAGTGCCGACGAGGGGCCGGACGCCCGATCAGCCGCTCGACGCGATGCATAGAACAGCTGCTCACGCGATTTCTTGCCAACCACACCCGACTTGCGATACACAAGATATGTGCTCCGCTTCGGGTTCGCTCTCTCGATTCTGGCTGCAACCGTCAGCCTGATTGCAGCCGATAAAAAACCGTCCGATCTTACGCTCCACGACGTCTCCGGGAAAAAGGTTCAGCTTCGCGACTATCGCGGCAAGATCGTCGTGCTGAACTTTTGGGCGACCTGGTGCGGCCCCTGCCGCCAGGAAATGCCGATGATCGTGGAAGCGGAGAAGACGTGGGCGGCGAAGGGAGTTACTTTCGTCGCCGTCTCGCTCGACGACAGCAAGACGCGGAAGAACGTTCCGGCATTCCTTGAGCAATACCACGTCGAGTTTCCGGTCTGGACCGGCGCTCATCCGATGAGCTCGACAAACTTAAAATGGGGCAGGGCGTTCCGGACACGGCGTTTCTGGACGAAGGGGGAGTTGTGGTAGCGCGCGTTCTGGGCGAAATCCACCGCGGCGAGATCGATGAGCGGCTCGCCTGGCTGACAGGCGATCGCAAGTCCCCGCCCCCGGCGGCACTAATTAACCACCTCTAGTTACTTTCCATTATTGTTTGCTATCCGGCAGGCCGTTACGATCCCGACATGGGGTTTTCACTGGGTAGTCTTCAACGTACAATTCTCGCGGGCGGACTCATCATCACCGCCTCGCTACTTACAACTATGCCGGCACATGGGCAGGGCTGCATCGTGGCCCGGTCCAACGGCGAGCAAGGCGGGCCGGAAAGCGAAGGCGGTTATCTGCCGCCGGGAGAATGGAATTTCGACATCGGGTACCGTCATCAGTTTTCATTTATCCATTTTGTCGGGCCGACGGAGCAGAGTTACCGTGTCCAGGACGGCACCGAGGTGATGAACAAGATCAACCTGGAGAACTTCACGGCGACTTATCAACTCTCGTCGCGGTTCAGCCTGACGGCGGACCTTCCGTTGCTGACCGCAAGTCGCCGGTCGAATAATTCCCCGATCACTTATACGTCCGCCGGCATCGGGGACAGTTCGGTAGTGGCGAGCGGCTGGATCTGGAATCCGAAGAGGAACCACCGCGGCAACATTCAGTTAGGCCTTGGTATCCTGCTCCCCACGGGCAAGGACGACGTCGCGAACACGGTCGACGCGTTGAACGGGAAAGGCCCGACAACCACCATCGTGGACTATTCTATTCAGCCAGGACAGGGCGGCTGGGGCATTCCGCTGCAATGGTCGGCTTATCGGAACTGGCTGAGCAGCCAGTTCTACTTCAACGGCAGCTATACGGCGATGCTGGAAGACATCAACAATGTGCTAAGAAGCTCGACCGTGAATCCGGTGACCTTGACCCAATACAACGCGATCATGGATCAGTACCTGGTGGAGGGAGGCGTGGCTCACCCGATCTCGAAGATACGGGGCCTTACCGTCACATTCGGCCCGCGGCTGGAGGGAGTGCCGGCTCGCAATCTCTTTCCGACCGGCAATGACCTTGGATTCCGGCGACCCGGATTCGCGGTCTCGGCCGAACCGGGCCTCCAATACTCCCGGCAGGGGAATGTGTTCACCTTCACGATCGCCCGCGCGATCTATCGCGACCGCACGCGCAGCGTTCCAGACGATCTGACCGGCGGCCATGGCGATGCTGCTTTCGCAAACTGGGTGTGGCTGGCCAGCTATTCCTTCCGGGCGGGTGGCAAGCACAGCGAGGAGCCGGCATCCGCATCGACGCCTAATTCTCCGATGCCGGCGCATGCGGCTTCTGCCGCCGCCGTGACGCCGGCGAAAGCGCCCGCGGTTGCCTGTCAATAGGTCGTGACGCAGGCTGTTGTGCCTGCTGAGCCGAGAGTCGTCTCGGCTCTTTCTCTAAGGTCTGCACATCGTGTAGATCGCTGCGGAACCCTGCAAGCGCCGGACTTCCAGTAAGTGTCGTACCGGGATCTGCGGTCCCACGTAGCCAAGAAAAGCCGAGACGGCGCCGGCTGAACAGCCTGCGCCGCGGCGGCTCTGGGGGGCGGCTTACGCTAAGTCGAACTTCTCCTGGTGGAGTTGGGGATCGCTCTTGATAATTACGGTGCGGCCGAGCACTTCTTCCAGCTCCTGCAGGTAAGTGTTCTGGTTGCTCTTAAGAAGCTTCGCGACGTCCGGTGACACGCGCAGCATGACGTCCTTGCCTTCCAGAGTGGCGGCGATTTTCTGGGCCTCTCCCAGGATCTCGCCCACCACGGTCTGCGGGCTCTTCACGTAGCCGGCGCCTTCGCAATACGGGCACGGGGTGCAGAGGGTGCGCTCCAGGCTCTGTTTGACGCGCTTGCGGGTGATGGCCACCAGGCCAAAATCGTTGAACTGGAGAATCTTGTAGGGCGCGCGGTCAGCGCGCATGGCGTCTTCCAGCGTCTGCATCACTTTCTGGCGGTTCTTCCGCTCATCCATGTCGATGAAATCGACTACGATGATGCCGCCCAGATCGCGCAGGCGGATTTGCCGCACAATTTCGCGGATGGCGTCGGTGTTGGTCTTGACGATCGTGTCTTCCAGGCGGTTAGACTTACCGACGAACTTGCCGGTGTTGACATCGATCGCCACGAGCGCCTCGGTCTGGTTGATGACGATGTGACCGCCACTCTTGAGCCAGACTTTGGGACGCAGGGCCTTCTCGAGCTCCGCGGTGATCCCGAACTCGTCGAAAATGGGGTTAGAGCGGCTGTAGAGCTTGACGCGGCTGACCAGCGCCGGCTGGAAGCGCTCGACGAAGCGCAACACGCTTTCGTATGCCTCTTCGTTATCCACCCAGATGCTCTTGAACTCGCCGGTGAGCTGGTCGCGCAGCACCCGTTCTACCACGTTGAGGTCGTGATGGATGAGCAGCGGCGCCGGCTTTCGTTCCGCCTTCTGCCGCATATCGAGCCACATGTTATAGAGAAAATGCATGTCGGCGCGCAGCTCTTCTTCGCTGCGCCCGTCGCCCGCAGTGCGGACGATGAAGCCCCCGGGGATGCCGGAGCGATTGGCTTGTAGCACGCGCTTGAGGCGCGACCGCTCCTCGTCACTGGGAATCTTGCGCGATACGCCGATGTGGTCGACGGTCGGCATGTAGACCAGGAAGCGGCCGGGGAGGGCGATGTGTGAAGTGATGCGGGCTCCCTTCTGTCCAAGCGGCTCCTTGGCGATCTGAACGATGATTTCCTGGCCCGCGCGGAGCAGGTCGGCGATGGATGCACTGGCGCCCTTTTCGGGCCGGCCTTCGCTCGCGCGCGGCGCGGCCACGGTGCGCTGCTCGGGACGAGCTTCCTGGGGGCGCGGGGCCTCGCCGGGCGCCGGGTTGCGGTCGCGGCCGCCACGGCGGCGCGTGCGGCGGGAAACGCGATGCTGGTAACGGGGACCCTGTTCCCGCTGGGTGGCGGTGAGGCTGCCGTTCGGGGGCGGAGGCTCCGTGCCTCCCTCAGAGACCTGATCTTCCGCCGCAGCCTGACTCTCCGCAATACCTTCCCCTTCGGGGGCATCTTCGCACTCGGCAAGGTCTTCACCTTCAGAAGCGGATTCCAGTTCGGCGCCGGCTTCCGTCGAATCCGGCACCGCGGCCGATTGCGGCGCTTCGGTAAGCTCGTCAGCAACTTCGGCAGCTTCGATCGGCGCCTCGGCCGGTTCGCTAATAACCACTTCGGCCTTGCTTGGCGCTGCCGCCGCGGATTTCTCGTCCACCGGCGCGGCAGGCGGGGGATCATCAACGGGCACAGCAGAGGCTACTGCGGCCGCAGCCGGTACTTCGGGTTCGAACTGGTGCTCCTCGCCGGCGGATTCTTCGGTGGTAGCCGGTTCAGAATCTTCGACCATCCGAGCCGGTCCGGTGTACTTGGCCAGTGATTCGCCGGGTAGAACCAGCATGTCTTCTCTGGCGGGTGCAACCGGTTGGGCCGGTTCCAGCGTTCGCGGTTCGGCCGGCGGGGCGGTCTCCGTGGCGTGATGGCCAGGGGAGTAGAACTTGGAGTCGGGCAGCCCGCGACCTCCCCGCTGCCCGCGACGGCGGCGCGAGCGGCGCCCGCCGCGGCGATCGCGATCGTCGCGACGCTGTTCCGGCTCAGACGCCGGAGCCTCGACTGGGGCGGAAGATGCGGAAGCTGCGGCGACGCCGGCCTCCGCCGCTGCGACCGGCGCTGGCGCGTCCGTGGCAGGCGCGGCGTCCGCTGGAGCGGGGGCCTCTGCTACCACGGCAAGCGGCGGTGTGCGGTCCATTTTGAAGACCTTGTCCTCGACGCTGGTAACGATCTTGTCGTACTCTTCGTTGTCCTCGAAGAAATCGGAGACGTACAGGAAGGCGTCGCGATCCAGGCCGATGTCGACAAATGCCGACTGCATGCCCGGGAGGACGCGCGTGACGCGGCCTTTATGGATACTGCCAGCCAGGGAGTATTCATTTTCCCGCTGGTGGTAGACTTCGAAAACCTGATCGTCCTCCAGAATCGCCACACGCGTTTCGTGGCGGTTGGAAGAGAT
>CAZZHN010000140.1:0-12327 GCA_964654065.1 uncultured Solibacteraceae bacterium | reverse complement strand
ACGCGGCGGGGGCCCCGGCAGGCAATTTCGGACTATGATTTCATGAATCACAAGAATCGCAGCGTTGCTTGATACCTGGCTCAGTGGTTTGGGCGGGCTAAACCCGGCCAGGCGTCATCCCAGCGGTGACGGACTCCCATCAGGTCGCTACTCGCCAGCGGACCTCGCCGCCCCCGAAAACTGGGACACCATGCCCCAAATGCGTGTCCGGGCAACCCAGCCGAAGTTGCGTAACACTGCATAAGTTCAATGGTTTCAATCGGATTAATGTGGTATACGGGATGCATCCGAATTCTCCGTGGCTCGTAGATTGTTCCTCGTCGCGGCGTTGTTGAGTGTGGCGCAACTGCACTCGGCCACCCTGCAGCAGCTTTCGGAGAGCGATCTGATCTCGAAATCCACGGCCATCGTCCGCGGCACCGTACAGGGGTCCTACGCCGCCTACGCCGGCCCGGTCATCTTCACCCATTACCGGGTGCAGATGATGGAGCGGTGGAAAGGCTCTGCGGGCCGGTCGGTGGACGTGGCCGTGCCCGGCGGTATCGTCGGCGGCACGCGCCAGACCTATTCGGGTGCCCCGCAGTTCCAGCCCGGCGACCAATACGTACTCTTCCTGTGGACCGGCAAGTCCGGCATGACACAGATTATGGGATTTTCGCAGGGTGCGTTCGCGGTGGCGCAGGATGGCTCTGCCGATCCCAGCCTGACCCGGCCTGCCAGCCACGAATTGATGCTGGACCCGGCGACCCATCAGCAGGTGAACGATCAGGCGCTGACCATGCGTTTGAGCGCGCTGCGCTCGCGGGTGGCGGGTGCCTTGGGGGCGAAACAGTAGTGCGGCAGCGGACGATAGTACGCGCGATGGTGGCCGCCGCGGCGGCGCTGGCCCTTGGCGCGCCCGTCCAGGCCTACTATCACTACACCTTTTACGCCAACCGCGTCGCACCCTTCAATCCTATCCGCGCGCGCTTTAACCTGGCTGCGCTCACCAACAACACACTGAACGTTTTCGTCAGCGACGCCGGCCCGGTCAATTACGCCACCAACGATACTTTCGGATCGGTGCTGGGCGAGGTGAAGCAAGCCGTGGCTGCCTGGAACACGGTGCCTGGCTCCGCCCTCCATTTGAGTTTCGCGGGCTTGGAAAGCGCCAGCCAGCCGCCCCAAAACACACCGGGTATCGATGTGGTCTTTGCCGAGATGCCACCCGGTCTGTTGGGATACGGCTCGCCCAACCTGCCGGTGGTTCCGCTTTTCCAGGCCGACGCCAATAGCCAGCCCCTGGTAGCCATCACCCGCTCCACGGTGGCGCTGACGAACGATACCACCAGCGGCGCCGGCCCCAGCCAATTGCAGGATTTCTTCACCACAGCGGTTCATGAACTGGGACATGCGCTTGGCTTCCAGCACACCTGGACCGGCGCCGCCATGTCACAGGGCGTCATCCGCAATACCACTCGGGTGCGGCCGATCGATGCCGACGACGTGGCCGCGTTCAGCATGCTGTACGGCACGCCGAACTGGACCGCCAATTACGGTACCGTTTCCGGCCGCGTCACTTTCGCTGCCGGTCCCATCGGGGTCAACCTGGCTTCGGTGGTCGCGATACCGGTCGCGGGACCGGCCGTGAGCACGCTCACCGATCCCGCCGGTTTCTACACCATCAACGGCCTGCCGCCAGGCAACTACCTGGTGTTCGTCCATCCGCTGCCGCCCGACGCGTTTCCGAGAAATGCGGAAGGTCTCTTTAAGCCCTACGACGCCAATGGGCTCGCGTTCGACCCCAGTCCGAATTTTCAAACCACCTTTTTCCCCGGCACCACGGACACGACGGCTGCGACCACCTTCAATGTCACCGCGGGCTCCAACTTCACGCAAATGGATTTCAGCGTCAAGGCGGAACTCACGGTGCCTCTGTACGACGTGATCACCCGCGGCTACCTGGACCCTTCGATTCGCGATTACACGGTCAATGTGCAGCAAAGCAGCGACTGGATGTCGCCGGCGTTCATCAACGTGACGCAAACGCAATCGCTGGTAGAAACCATTGAGCCGGCCGTTGGTGCAGCGCTGGTGGTTCCGCAAACGGTCTCCATCCTTGGCTTCGCCCCGGCGCCCATCTGCACCGCCAACTCGCCCTGCTTCGAAGTGTCCACCCCGCTGTCGGCGCTGTTTGCGTACTTCGACGCTCCGCCTAACGCCGGCACGGGCTTGCGCCACCTCGTTTTCAACCTGAATGGCGACGACATGTACGTGCTGCCCGCCGGAGTGAATCTGGTGGACAAGCAGCCGCCCTACGTCGATTCCGTCATCAGCAACCCGGATGGCACCGTTACCGTCGCCGGTACCGGTCTCGGCCCCGACAGCGCGGTGTACTTCGATAGCCTCCCGGCCTCGGCCACACCCGTCACATGCCCCAGCGCGACGTCCGCAGACTGCACGATTACGGTCACGCCGCCCTCGGGCGCCAGCGGGCAGACCTCCTACATCACGGTCTTCAACGCCGACGGCCAGAACTCGACGTTTCTGCAGCAGTATCCGAACATCCCGGTATACACCTACCCGTCAACTGGCACGCCGCAGCTGCAGAATGTCAGCCCGGCGTACCTGCCGCCCGGCGGCGAAGCGATGGTGTTCATCTCCACCTCCAACACCAGTTTTGCGAATGGACAGGTGACGGTGGGTTTCGGCACGTCGGACATCACGGTCACCGGCGTCTGGGTGATCAACCCGACCCACCTGGTGGCCAATGTGAGCGTGGCACCCGGCGCGGCGCCGGGCACCTCGGAAATTAGCGTGATCTCCGGGTTCCAGGTGATTTCGCAGCCGCTCGGCTTCCAGATTGTGCCGCCAACGCAAGGCGCGCCCGCGATACTGGCGGTGGTGAACGGCGTTGCCGGCCAGGCCACCATCTATCCTGGAGCAGTCGCGACTGTCTGGGGCGCCAACCTGTCCAACCCGCAGATCCAGTTCAACAGCATTGTCCTGGGCGCGCCGAGCTGGACTGAGGTGGCCAGCGCGCCGGCGCAGATCGCCTACTCGTCGGGCGATCAGGTGAATGTTGCGGTGCCGGCCAACACGCCCATCGGTCCGGCGATTCTGACCCTCACCACCAGCGGCGGTACGGTCAGCCTTGTCGTGCCGATCAGCTACGCGCCCCCGGTCATCCAGGGCATCTCGGAAGTCTCTTCGGGCGCCGCTGTCGGGCCCACAGCCGCGGCCGGCCCCGGTGACCAGTTGACCATCGCCATCAGCGGCCTGGATCCTACCGTGACGCTTGCGTCGGGACGCCTGCAGGTCGAAGTCGCGGGCGTACCCATGCCCGTCCAATCCATCAGCGCCAGCCAGATCCAGTTCACTTTGAACCAATCTTTCAAAGGTATACTGGTGCCGGTGACGATCGTAGTGGACGGTTCCTCCAGCGCCCCGTTCACCATCCTGGCGCAATAGCTGCGCGCCGGCCTTGGCCGCGGAGATGGATCTGTGGGGACGAAACGCACCGCCAGATGCGTGCGTCGGTCCTATTTCATGGGTCCCCGGGTTCTGCTGCTGGCTATTCCTTTCGTCGTATGGGCGCAAGCGCCCGATCCTGCGATCGAGATTCCGCCCGTCAAGACTTCGTTCGAGATTGACGGCCAGGCGGCCAGCATTACCGCCTGGGGCGTCGTCCGCATGGCATCTCCCCGCGGCTTCCAGGTTTCCCTCACTGCCGACCTGAGCGATCGGGCGCAAAACGCCACTCCGCTGATGCGGGCGGAATTGAACCGCTCTGACCGCTGCGGGGACCGGTTGTCGGTCGACCATGCCTTGCTGGTTCCGGCCGCTCCCGCGGCGGTGCTCACGGCGTATGTCCACTTACGAACGTTGGGCCTGCGCCAAAGCCTTCGGCAAGGAAATGGTCAAGCGGCTCGCCGGCGGCAATGCCGTCATCGAGGTAAAACTCACGCCCTCGGCTGACGCAAGGGGGGTGGTCTTGGCCGCGGACGTCCAAAAAATTGATGCCGACGGATCTCTCGGTGATCTGCTGCGGTCCGGTTCGCTGGGAACGGCGCTCCGCGAGAAAATTGCGCGCAGCGTTCAATCTGCGATTCAGAAAGGGATGAACTTCCAATCCAGCCTGCCGCCCGCCATCGCCGGCGCCATTACGGTGAACGGGGCGCGGTTTGCCGCCGGTGGCGACGCCCGCCTGTGGCTCAACCTGGACGGAGACGTGCGCCTTTCCGCCGATCAATTCCAATCCCTGGCCGGCGCCATGAAGCCGCACTAATCTGGGCGCCGGTGGGCCGTAGCCGTCTTTAACGCCCCAAGGACGCTACGTAGATCTGAAAAGGCGCCCAATGGTAGGGTTTCGCGAAGTCAGGAGAGTTGAGCAGCTCCAGCTTGGCCTGGCGCATTGCCGTTACCGGGTCTGCGCCCGCAGCCATCCGTTTGTAGAAACCGCTCATCAATTGCTCGGTGGAGCGATCGCTCACGTCCCACAAGCCGGCTGCCACCGCCCGCGCCCCCGCCCGCATAAACGCCCACGCAAATCCCACCAGCCCCTCGCCCGCGTACGTCCGTGCGCCGGCACTCCTGCAAGCCGAGATGGTGACCAGATCGGCGTGGATGGGGATCCCGACCACGTCGCGCGCGTACAGCTTTCCACCGGAAAGGATCACAGCTGATTCCAGCGGCCTCTGCGCGTTGGCATCCGCATGCGCGGCAAAGTGGATCAGGGAAAAATGCTGCGGACCGGCCCGGCTGTAGACCGCCGGAGTGGCCTCGGCATGCAGGTACGCCCGCTGCATCCGGCCCGGGAAATCGGCTTGAATCTCGCGGATCTCGCGCTCGGCGTTTGCCAGCGGCCGGTAGCCGCTGCCGGCGTAGTCCGGCGCGCCGATCATCAGCAGGGAAACGCTCGTCTCCCGGCCGGCTGGCAGCGGGGCTGACAGAATCTCGATCGACGGCGACACCGCCATCTCCACATCCTCGATCCAATAGTGCGGCCGCGGCCCCGGTACCACCAGCGTCTCCAGGTTAAACCGGTGCAGAGCGCCATCGGGAATGACGATCAGTCTCTCTCCCTTGCGGAGGTACGGCGCAACGGGCGTCAGCAGCAGCCGCCACAGGGCGGATCCCGCCGCACTGGCAGTGAGCGGATCGCGCACCGAGTGCTCCACCGTGTCGCGATAGCTGGTCACCAGTTTCTCGATCGCGATGGAGCCGGGTAGTTCGAACCTTTGCACCCCGCTCGCGGTGATCAGCCAGGCAAATGAGCGCTCTGGCGCCAGCCAGAACGAAAGGATGTCGGCGTGTGCCATCCGCGCCACCCGTTCAAACCCGGCGAGACTGCGCGGCGGAGCGGCGGCGACATCCTGTTCCAGTCGCTCCGCCAGCACTCGCGCCCGGCTCGATTCCACGGCTCGCAGGGCGCGCGCGTCGTCTCCCTGCTGCCATAACACGTCCACGTAATCGCGGTAAAACGTCATCAGTTGCGAGAGCAGCGTGATGCGGTAATTGTCGTCCAGCAGGCTGCTCCGCGTGGTCTCGATGATGCGCAGGGCCTGCTCGTAATTCCGGTCCGCCTCCGGGAAGCGCTTTGCGGTGGCGGCAATATTCCCCAGTACGGCCCAGGCGACCCACCGGATACTGGCCGGAGTGTCGTCGGCGCCCAACAGCCCCTGGCAGATCCGCGCCGCCTCTTTGGAGTCGCCGCGCCCCTCGGCGATGCTGGCCCGATTCCGCTCCAGGTAGGGAATGTTTTCGCGCAAGTCCAGCGCGCGCGCGAAGTCCGAGGCGCGCTGATTCCATTCCGTCGCCTGATCCCACTGCCGGGCCTTGATCAAGGCCAGCGCCAGGTTCCCGGCGGTGCGCGCCGCATCCATCCGGCGGCCAAGGGTTGATGCGAGCTCGTATGCCTTGCGGTAAGTGGCGATCGCGTCCGGCAGGTCATCGCCGCCGTCGTATGCCAGTCCCAACTCGCCGAAGGCGGTCATCAAGTCCCGCTGGGCGCCGATGCTCTTGAGAATGACAATCGCCCGCTGCTGGTGATCGATGGCGGCGTCAAAGTCACCCAGGATGGCGTATGCCGCACCCAGGTTCACGTGCACCAGGGCCGCTACCCGCTGCGCGCCGCACTTCTCGGCGGCGTCCAAAGCGCTTCGGCCGGCGTCGATCGAATCCTCGTATCGCCCCAGTTTCTTGAGCGCATACGACAGGTTATTCCGCGCCTGCGCCTGCCAGTAGAGCCGCTGGGAAGCGGAAAGGCCACCGTCGTCCGCCGCCCGAACCGCGGCGGCCATGTACGTCTGCCGGGCCGCCTCGTACCGGCGCTCATCTTGTTCGGCCCTGCCGGCGGTCAGATCCAGTCGCAGCCGTAGTTCAGGGTCGCGCACCGCAGCCCGCGCCTGGGCCAGGAGTTCCTGTACCCTTGCGGACTGGCCGCCGGACTGGATCTCGCTGATGGCTAAATCGATCAGGCGCCGCACTTCCAGTTGCGCCAGTTCGGGCCGGGCCGGCAGGGGGTCGCGAAGCAGGTCGCGCGCCCGATTCGCCTCGGCTTGCGCGTTCAGAACTTCGGCTTCGAGCAGCTTGAGGCTCCAGACCCAATAGGAGGCCGGCTCTTTTTTCTGTGGTGCGGTGTAAGTGGCCGCTTCCCGGCCCGCCGCCGGCAGGTCGCCCGCTATATAGGCAGCCAGTGCGCGCTCATATACTCGCTGCGCCGGCTCGACCCGGGAGCAGGACAACAGTGGAAGCAACAGGCCGCCAATAGCGGCTGCGATGAGGCTAGCTCGACGAGGTGCCGTTCGATTGGCCGGAGCCCGAACTGCCGGAGCCGCCGGCGTTCGAGCCCATCGCCAGGCGGACCATGGTGACACGGCGGTCGTTGCCTTTGACGTTGACCTCACCGAGAATGATTTTACCGAAGCCCTTCCAATGGATGGTGTATCCGTCCACGCCGATCAGCTGCTTTTCCCGCTCCGGCCCGGAAAGATGGATCTCGCGCACCAGCGAGAACGTGTGCGACCGGCAGTTTCCGGCGGCGCCCGCCGGCGTCGTGTCCATCGAAAAGCGCCAGCCATTCGTTTTCCGGTACTCGTCCGTCTGCTTAGAGTAGAACTCGCCCAGCTGTTCCTTGGAACCGCAAAACAGCAGCGGTTCTTCGTCCAGCACCACCACCGCCTTGACCGCGCCCATCTGGAGCCCCTCGATGCAGCTGCCGGTGGTGGTGACCGTCGCCGTGCAGCTGTCGGGCTGGGCATCGCGCGCCGAGAGGAACTGCAGCCGGATGGTGCCGATCTGCAGCCTCTCCAGAACTTCGAGAGCTTCGATGTCCGTTTCCACCTCGGTCTCCAGGCGGTTGCCGAGGTCGCGGCCGGAGACGGCGCTTTTCACTTTCCGCACCGAAAGCAGCGTGCGCTTGCGCGGCTGGTCGACGCTGAAAGCATAGTGCGCCACCCGCGACCTGGAGTGGCCGCCGGTCGGCGCCAGCACGCTCGCGCCCAGCGTGGGAACAACGTGGTTGAGATTGTGCGCTTCGTCGAGACGATGAAACTGCGCCGCCACGCCAACCGCGGATCCGGAGAAATTGTAGTGTGGAATCATCTGCTAGTGTGTCCTTGGTTGTATATCGAATTCCCTCCGCACCAGTTGGGGCCCGGAACTACCGGCGCGCACCACGACGGAGTATTGGCCCGGTCCCGGCTTGACCGGGAAAAAGACAGTGAGCGGCTCGCCGGCAGCCGGTGCCTGGACCGAACCTCCGCTCAACACCTTGCCCGCGGAGTCCGCCAGTTCCACCCAGAGAAGGGTGGTTCCTGGCGCCGTCACGGAGAGCGCGAAGTGGAGCGGTGTGCCCTGTTCGATCGCACTCGGCGCGGAGCGCTGCGCGTCGTCCAAAGGCACGGCAGCGGTCATCCCCAGCGGCGCGCGCATGGCTGGAATCATGACCGTCGCCTGGTAGCCGGCAACCACGGCGAAGACGACCGCCGCAAACGCGGGCACCGCGGTCTGCAGCCGCAGCCACGCCAGCCGGCCGGCCGGCCGCGGTTGCACCTCGCGCGTGAGTCTGTCCTGGAACACTGCTTTTGCGTTGGCTGCGAATGCCGATGCCGTCCAGACATCGTTCAGGCAGGGCCTGCAATCTGCAAAATGCTCTTCGAACTCGTCCTGCTCCGCCTGGGACAAGTCCCCTGTCACGTATCGCTCGGGAGCGCCTAGCTTTACAGCCGCGTTGTGGTCCATGGTGTGGCCTTCACTAGGGTAGTGAAAACAATGACCGTACCGTTACAGAACCCACCGGTTTTCCTATGCCGTCCCGCCGCCGCCGGGAACTGCCCGGCTCCGTATGAGTTCAGCCTTTATATTCATAGCAGAAATGTCGACCCACCGGCGAAACCAGGTCGATTTTAGGAAAAGAACGCCCAGCCGAGACGCGGTTTTCCGGCGGAGGCTGATGCGGCGCGGCGGAAGACCAGCAGGTCGCCCAGGAAGAAGTTGGCCAGTGATCCCGCGGCGATCGCCGCCACATTCGCCGCCAGGTACGGCCAGTGCATCCTTCCAACCAGAACCCGCATCAGCGCCAGGTTGGTCACGATGGAAACCAGCCCATTTGCCAGGTGAAACCGGGCCAGCCGCCGGCCGCGGCTGCCGCGGCCTCGGTCACTCCAGGTCCAGCGCTCGTGCCAGACGAAGTTGTGCAGCAGGGCAACCTCTACCGCTGCTGCCGTGGCCAGCAGGTAGTCGAGATGCAGCACGCTCTTGAGCAGCGCCAGGGCGGCAAGTTGCACCGCAACGCCCATCGCGCCCACCGCGTAGAACTTGATCCAGCGGATCACCGGACGCCCTGCCTGGCCAGCTCTCTGGCGGCGCGTTTCGATTGCCCTGGCAGCGGCTCCGCGCGGTACAGATAGACGGTGTGCCGCACCACGGCCACCAAAAACATCGCGGCCATGCCGAAGATCCCGATCGCGCCGCCCACGTCGAACAGCCGCCACGTATAGCCGGCGATGTGCGCCATCGGCTGGAAAAGCAGTGCCACGTTGCCGGCCATCAGCAGAATCCGCAGCTCGGTGGGGCTGAACTTCCAAAACGAAATGTGAAACGTGCCGATCGTGTAGGTCGCTAGATACACTTCGATCGATAGCAGGAAATAAGCCACCACCAGGCCTCCCGCCACCGCAGGGCTCATGTAACCCGACAGCGCCATCCCGCCCAGCAGGAAGAGGGTGCCCAGCGCGTCCACCACGTGGTCGACATAGAATCCATAGCGCGGCCTCTGGCAGTCGCGCACGCGCGCCAGCGTCCCGTCGAGGCTGTCTCCCAGCCAGTTCAACGCCAGGCAGGCGATCGCCAGCGTCAGTCCCAGGCGGTTTGAGCGCGCATACCAGTAGCTGAGTCCCGCGCCAACCAGCGAAATCAAGCCCAGCGCAGTCAGGTGGTCTGAGTTGATCCAGGCCGGTGTGCGCCGCGCCAGCCATATCAGGCAGCGCTTCTCGATCGGCGCCAGGAAACTCATCTGCGCGCGCTTGGCTTCCTCAAACCGCCCGTCGGCCGCCGGCCCGGTCTTCCGTGTCATCCTGAAGATGTAGACGAGCGATGCTACAAAACAGTTCACTGTTTTGGCTCGCGGCGTGGATGCTGACTGGGCTGCCGGACGCAACCAGAGTGCAACTGAAGCCGCGCACGACGGAAGCGTTCAATCAGTACCTGCAGACTGTCCAGACGAGTTTTAACAACAGCTTACGCAGCGGTTCGTTCCTGTGGGTGGATGCATCCTCCGATCGCCGGAGCGCCGTCAGGGAAGGCAGAATCTTCGCCGAGCCTTCCAACCAATCGGGCGACATTGAGATTCCCGACGGCCTCATCCACGATTGGACCGGCGCCGTGTTCGTCCCCGGCGCCACGCTGTCGCAGACTCTTCACATGGTCGAGAACTACGACAACCACAAGAACATCTATCGACCCGAGGTCATCGACTCGCGCCTGATCAGTCGCCGCGACGATGACTTCAAAGTCTACCTGCGCGTGCTCAAGAAGCAGGTGCTGACCGTGGTTCTCAATACCGAGCACGACGTTCACTATGTACGGCTCGACAGCACGCGCTGGTACAGCAAGTCATTCACCACGCGCATCGCCGAGGTGGAGGACCCCGGTCCCAACGAGCATGAGCTTCCGCCGGGCAACGATCACGGCTTTCTCTGGCGGTTGAATTCGTTTTGGAGATTTGAGGAGCGCGACGGCGGCGTGTATCTCGAGTGCCGCGCGATCTCGCTTACGCGCGATGTCCCCGTCGGCCTGGGCTGGCTCATTAACCCCATCATCCGCAGCCTGCCGCGCGAATCGCTCACCAGCACGCTCAAAGCCACCCGGCAGGCGCTCACACCTGGCAAGCCCTGAGCAGAGGCCCCCGGGCCTTGCCGAAGAGCGTGCGCCACCAGCCTCACTCTTCGCGCATCAGTTTGGATGGATCGATGGTCAGCGCTCTCCGGGCAGGAATGGCGGACGCTGCGATGCCGAGCAGTGCCATCGTCAGCACCGCGCCACCCACCACTACCGGATCCAGCGGGTTCGCCTGATACACAATCTGCCGCAGCAGCCGGCTCGCCAGGATTCCCCACAGCAGGCCCACCGCCGATCCCACGCCGAGAAGCACCATGGGCCGCCCCAGCGCCGCGCTCATCACTTGCGTCCTGCGCGCGCCCAATGCCACGCGGATGCCCAGTTCCTTCATCCGCCGGCTCACGCTGTAAGCAGACATGCCGAAGATGCCCGTTACCGCCAGCATCGCCGCCAGCAGGCCCATCACGCCCAGTGCCACGGTCGCTGCTCGTGCCGGGAACAGCTCGTCATCGAGCGTATCGGACCAGCGCTGCACCGTGATTGGGACATTCGGCTGGAGGCCGCTCAGGCTGCGTGCGAGCGCCGCTGCCATCTGGTTCGGCGCCAGCCGCGACCGCACCAGGAAAACCGCTTCGCTCTGCTCGTTCTGCGACAAAGGCACGTACGCCACAGGCTGTGGCGACTCCTGCATGTCGTGGTACTTGCAGTCCTCCGCCACGCCCACCACTTCCGTCAGGTTGCCCGATACGATAAAGTGCTGTCCAATCGCCGGCGTTGCGCCCCACATGTTCCTCGCGAAGGTTTCGTTCACGATCGCCACATACGGCGTCTTTGTGGTGTCATGCCATGAGAAATCCCGCCCGCCCAGTAGCCGGGTGCCGGCCGCCTCCAGGTAGCCCGGTGACATCGTAAATACGTATGGCGACAGCACGGAATTGTTCAGCTTGAACTCTGTCGTCCCCGGCCGGAAGATCGGAATTCCATGCATTCCGCCGGTAAACGGCGTGCGGCTCACCGTACCCACGGCCGTCACGCCGGGGATGCTCCGCGCCGCCTCGATCATGGCCTTCTCTTTCGCCACCGCTGCTTCGCCGTCTGCCTGCCGCACCTGGCTCAGGTCCACATTGGCCAGCATCACGCCCTTTGGCTGGATGCCCAGCGGAACGTGCAACGCGCGCACCATGCCCCGCACCGCGACCAGCGACGCGGTCACCAGCAGCGTGCAGATGGCAATCTGCGCTCCCAGCAGCAGGTCGCGCAGGGCAAAGCGGCGTAGGTGCATCGAACCCAGCGATTCGCTCTTCAGCATCTGCAGCGGGCTGCTTCGCCACACTTCCCGCGCCGGAGCCATCCCGAACAGCAGGGCGCTTCCCAGCGTGAAGACCAGGCCCACCAGGTAGACCCGCGCGTCCACGTTTGCCGCCAGGTGCGCTTCCGCCAGCGGCTGCCACCGGTTCATCACGCCGAGCAGCAGGTCCGCGCTTGCCAGCCCCGCGGCTCCGCCCATCAGTGACACCGTCACCGCCTCGGTGAGCAGCTGCCTCACCAGCCGGCGCCGGCTCGACCCCAGGGCCACGCGCAGCGCCAGTTCCCGGCTGCGGTCCGCCGCGCGCGCTGCAAACAGGCTTGCCAGGTTCGCGCAGGCCGCCGCCAGCACCAGCAGCGCCAGCACGGTCACGCCGTACAGAAACCCTCGAATCACGTCGCTCTCGTCCCCTATCAGCCCCGGATGGATCAGCCGCAGCGCCTGTCCATCGTCGGTCTCCGGATACTCCTTCGCCAGCTCGGCCGAAATCGCATTCAGGTTTTCCGTTGCCTGCTGCGGCGTCACGCCCGGCTTCAGCCGGCCAATTACCGTGACGTCTACGGATGTCCGGCTGTGCAGGAAATCCGACCCCTCCATCACCATGGGCATCCAGTAGTCCGGCCATACAAACCGCTCCGTGCCGTGAAACCGCGCCGGCGCCACGCCAACCACCGTAAACGGATGCTTGTCGAGTTCCACGG
>CAZZHN010000139.1:0-12589 GCA_964654065.1 uncultured Solibacteraceae bacterium | reverse complement strand
GCCGCCGAGCCTTCCTTGTGCTCCTCTTTCTTCAGCAGCACCGTCACCGCCGGGCCGGCGAACTTGGTTGGAGTCAGCGGCCGCATGTCGTGCGACATGTAGCTTTGCCGGCCGTAGAGCTGCTCCATCGCGTCCGCCACCGACGCCACCTCCACCGTGCGAAACCCTTCGATCAATGGGTCGGCCGCCGGCTGGGCCATCAGCCACAACGCGGCCCCTGCAGCCAGAACGGCGGTGAGCGCGAGAATTCGTTTCATAGCAGTGCCTTTCTTTTCCCACCATGATAGTCGGTTGCGGCTGGAGACGCCTGCGAACGAAATCGCATGATATAGTTGCTGCACATGCTCAACCCGCTCCTGGCGTCATGGCCCCCGGAGGCGAAGGTTGCTTTGATCGCTGGCGCAATCCTGGTGGCCGCTGCTGCTGCCCGTGTCCTGCGGCGCCGGGCCGCCATTTTCCCCGCGCAACTGAAGCACAACGGTATCGCTGTCGGTGATACGAAGGTCTATGACAACCGGTCGCTGGTGCTGATGCTGGAACAGCTGAAGGACCAGTTGAAAGAGCTGCAAAAGTTGGACGGCCCGAAGCCATCCGACGCCATCGGGACGCAACAGGCGGCGTCCAGCGTGTCCACCACCGTCTCGGCCGGCATGAGCGGCGGCGGCAAGGACGCCGGCAAACCCGACGGCGGGGGCGGTGGAGCCGGAGAAGGAAAAGCCGCCGACCCAGCGCCACTCAAATGGAGCGAGCGCGCCACCGACCTGCTGGCCGACCAGGTCAACCTCAACTACGACATTTTCAATCTTCAACTGCTGCTGGAACGCGCCATTTCGGACCGAATGATGCCCTTGGCCAGTACCAAGGCATGCGAGACGCAGACGGAGGAAGCCGGCGGTACCGCCGAACTCGACACAGCCGGGACGGGAGAAGAAGGCGCGCCACAGGGCGAGGACACCGGCGCAGCGGCGAACGCCCGTCCAACCAAGAAAAGGCCGGCCGGCCGGGTTCAGGCCGTGCTGGGCATCCCGATTTCACTCGACCCGCCCGCCTACGCGGCGGGCTGTGCCGCTATCGTCGAAGTCCGCCTGAGGGCCGAGTATCCTCTGTCCCTGGTGGTGCTGTTTCCGCAGGAGGACACCTATAACACGGCCATTAGCGGCCACCGGCGCGCGAGTTTTTCGGCTTCGGTGAACCAGCCCGGGACGGCTGCCGCAGGCACGTTCGACAGTGCGCGAGATAGCTCCGCCATCCGGCGCGAGGCCGACACAGTGGCTTTTCAAAGGGCGGACGGCAGCCCCAACGAACTGCTTTTCGGTTGGGAGTTTTTCCCCGCCGCCGGTAGCCCGTCGGTGTCGCCGGGAATGCGCCAGATGCTGGCCGTGGTTTCGCTGGCGCAGGCGGACGACAATGACCCCAATAAACCCGTGAAGCTCAGTATCGAGACCCGCACCCGCTGGCGGAAGTATAACTCGACCACACTCACCGTCACGGATCGTTGCGGCCCGCGCGTGCTGCTCACCAACCGGCCGGTTGAATCCTCGTGGAGCGCCAAACAGTCCATCGAGGTTCTGAAGACCAAGTCAATTGAGGACGGCCTTCACCCCATCGTCCACAACATCCGGTGTTACCGCGTGGGCGAAACAGCCGTCGTCGTCGTGAAAGGAGACAACTTCTTTCCCGGAACCTCGGTCGTCATGGGTGACCAGGTGCACGACGGCCGCGAAACCGGCCTGGTCCTCAAGTCGTCGCGCGTCATGCAGATCCAGACACCGCTGGGGGCGCTGACCAGCGCAGCCGTTTTGAACGGCAGGTACGGCACCTCCAAAGAGCTGTGCATCGACCCCGCCAGGAAGTTCAATCTTCCGCCCCTGTCGATACAGTCCACGCAGATTATTCCCACCAACGAAACCGGATATGTGATCCGCATGCTGTTGGGCCCGAGAGAAGGCACGGGCCCGGGCGCCGGTGGGCTAAGGGTTGCCAAGGCAACCCCACCGCTCATGGACGCTCTCCGAAAACTGGCCCGCCCGGTACTCGCCATCGACGGCCGATGCGTCTCGTCCGACGTAAACTACTCCCCGGAGGGTGACGGTAGCCGGCAAGTGTGGGCGAACGTCAGCGTGGACAAAGCCACGGTGAGAACTCCGATCAGCATGCTGCTGCGGTTGACCTTCCCGCTGTGCGGCCCCGATTGGTCTCTGGAGTATCAAACCTATGACCTTCGACCGGGAGTGCGGGTGGTCCGGCGTGTCGAGCAGGACAAGACCAGACTGTTTTTCTCCGGAGCGATCTTTGGCTTGGACCCCAACCTGATGGTCTGGTTCGGTCAGGGATACAGCCTCTCGCAAGACCCCAATGTCGATGGCCTGACGATGGTTGGCCGGGACCTCCTGATACTGACGGTGGATACCCGGGTGGCGAGCACCTACAACTGGTTGTTCTTTTTCAGTTCGTGGGGCAGTAGGCGGATCGACATCGAGGACTCGCCGGCTGGCGGACAGGCCGTCGGGCACCCCGGATACAGCGCAGACGCAGGGGCCTGAGTCCGGACCCGGGACCGCCTCGCCTTGATCACAGCAACTCCCCCAGCCGCAGCGCTTTTCGGGCTGTGGTGCTCAGCGGAATTCCGGCGGCTTTACGGGGGTCGAGCCAGCGATAGTGAGCGCCCCCCGGAAGGCGTTTGGGCGCGCCAGCGGCTCTCACGGTAAAGGTGTAGTGATGATGGGTGATGGTGTGGCGAAACTGTCCGACGACCGTGCCGGTGCGTGCGCCGGGCAATTGGTCCGGCGCCGGTAGATCCCAGAAGCCAGGCATTTGCCCTTCGCTAGCAGGGCGCTGGCGCAACAGGATGCGCCCGCTGCGGCGCACCAGCAAGAGCACAGCCTCGATTCGCTCCGGCTGCACCTTGCCAAGTTTCACCGGCAGTTGCTCGACTGTCCCGTTTTGGCGTGCCAGGCACTGTGTGCGCAGCGGGCACTCCGTGCAGGGCGGCCTCCGTGGCAGGCAGACCGTGGCGCCCAGTTCCATCAGCGCCTGGTTGAAAGTCCCTGGCTCCCGCCGGTCAAGCCAGCTCTCAGCCACGCCGCGAAAACGCTCGCGCGTTTTGGGCGACCCGATATCGCCCGCGTCGTTTTCCATCCGCGCCACCACCCGCAGGACGTTGCCGTCGAGCACCGCGCGCGGTTCTCCGAAAGCGATGCTGGCCACCGCCGCGGCCGTGTAGTCGCCTATGCCCGCCAACTGGCGCAACTCGTCGTAGCTTCGCGGGAATGAGCCGCGCGCCGCAATTTCCCGCGCGGCGCGCAGCAGGTTGCGGGCACGCGAATAGTAGCCGAGGCCGCTCCACAGTGCGAGCACTTCATCTTCTGGCGCCGCCGCCAGCGCCTCCACGGTGGGGAAGCGCGCCAGAAAACGCTCGTAATAGGGAATCACCGCCGCCGCGCGGGTCTGCTGCAGCATGATTTCCGAAACCCAGATGCGGTAGGGGTCCGCGGTGCGCCGCCAGGGCAGATCGCGATGCCCTCGGGCATACCAGGCAGCGAGCAAACTCGAGACGCCCCGCTTCACTCGATGACGCGCAGCCACTCGGCGACCACGGCGAAATCCTCAGGTCCCGCGTCCCAGGCTTCAAATTCCGGATTGAGCGGCTCCAGCCGGATCTGTTCGTGCCGCCATTGGCCCTCCCCGTCCTCCACCTTCCGGCTGGTATACTTCTTCACCGTGTAGCGGGCCGTTTCGTCAATCGCGCCGAAGCGCTGGATCAGTAGAATCTTGCTCTGCCGCGAACCAGCCGGGTGAAAGCGGAACAGGTTCAGGCTGCCGTCCGGAATGCGCGGCTCCATCGAATGTCCCACCACGTGCGCCACGAACAGATCGGGAGTCAGGTGCAGGCCGTCGGGCGCCGGCACCCAGCCTTCCTCCAGCGATTCCATCTCCTCACCCAGCCGCCCCGCCGCGGCGCGCAGGCTGTAGAGAGGCAGGTGTGTCGAGAACCGCCCGATGGCCACCGGCTCCACATGTTCGCCGTACAACTGCGCCAGCACGCGTGAAAACGCATCCACCGCGACCACCTGCCGCTCGCCAACTCGCAGCGCGCTCGACAGCGAATCCTCCAGCGAAGCGAGGCAGGCCTCCGCGCCGGCTTCATCCAGTTTGCTGCGCAGATCGCCTTCCAGCGCCTCCAGCACTTCGGCGTCCTCAGGAGCCGCAAAATCGTCGTAGCGCCCGCGCAACTTCACCCAGCCGCGATCGGTCGAAGGGTCGATCAGAATGACCCCGATAGCGCGCGGGCGCTCACCCGGCAAAGCCGCTTCCAGCAGCGCGTAAGCGCCCTGGCGATTGCCCGATATGGAAACCACGCTAGCCCGCATGGAGCTCTCCCCCCTATTCTACTTATCGGCAGGAACTTTGTCCGCGTGAAAAATACAATGAGCCGCAGAGGAACGCAAATCACCACACATCAGAAAACCCATTTCCGGCCGCAGCCCACCCGACCTCCCACCCGCCGCCGCGCGGAACAGCCCGGATTCAAGCGACTTTAGCCTTATCTGCGTTCATCTGTGTTCATCTGTGTTCATCTGTGGCTAGTGACTTCTTGCCGCCTGCCGCGGCATGCCCCACCCTACGCTATCCTCGCGCGTTAGGAAAGGAGTCCCTGTGCTACTTTCGAATTAGCATGTTGAAGTTTCTGCTGGGACTGTTCACCGGCGTCCTGCTCGTTTTCCTCGGCGGTCTCCTGCTCCTGGTCGTGCTGTTCCAGTTTCGCGACCGGCCGCCCGACATTGCCTCCAATTCCGTGCTGCTAGTACGCCTCGAAGGCGAGGTTCCGGAAAAACCGGCGGCCGAGGTGCCGTTTCTCGAGAATCCGCGTGCCGGCGTCACCGTCGCCAGCGTCTGGACCGTGCTGCGCCGCGCCGCGCAGGACAGCCGCATCCGCGCCGTCGTCCTCGAACCGGAGGGCCTCTCCGTCGGATGGGCCAAGCTGGAAGAGATCCGCAGCGACGTGGAGCAGTTCCGCAAATCGGGTAAGCCCGTATTCGCCTACCTGCGCGCTCCCACCGCGCGCGAGTATTACCTGGCGCTGGCCGCCGACCGCATCTACCTCGGCCCCGAGGATCCCCTGTTCCTCAAGGGCATGCGCGCCGAAGTCCTCTACTTCCAGAAGACTCTGGCCAAGCTCGGGGTTTCGGTCGACGTCGAGCACGACGGCAAGTATAAGGATTTCGGCGATATGTTCACCCGCGCCGATATGAGCCCGGAGACCCGAGAGGTCCTCAACTCGCTGGTAGACTCGCTCTACGGCAACCTGGTCGACCGCATCGCCGCCGCGCGCCGCAAATCGCCGGACCAGGTACGGGACCTCATCGATCAGGGGCCTTTCAGCGCTCCCGACGCGCTGCGGGCCGGGCTGGTGGATGAGCTGCGCTTCGAGGACCAGATGTGGGGCGAACTCCGCCAGCGCCTGCAGGTCGGGTTCAGCAAGGTCCCTTTGTCCCGCTACCTGAAGGCTTCGCCGCGTTCTGCGCCGCGCAACCATTTTGCGTTGGTGGTGGCGGAGGGCGACATCGTCCGCGGCGATCCCAATGACGATGGCGGCGAAGGCCTCACCTCCTACGGGTTCGACGCCCTGCTGCGCCAGGCCGCGGCCGACCCCCTGGTCCGGGGCATCCTGGTGCGCATCGATTCGCCCGGCGGCGAAGTCAGCGCCTCCGACGAGATGTGGCGCGAGATGAGCCTGACGAATCGCAAGAAGCCGGTGGTGATTTCCATGTCCGACGTCGCTGCCTCGGGCGGCTATTACATGGCGCTCACCGGCGACCCGATCGTGGCCTATCCTCAGACGGAAACCGGTTCCATAGGCGTGGTCTTCGGCAAACCCAACCTGCACGGCCTGTATGACAAACTGGGCGTAACCAAGGATGCGGTCGAGCGCGGCCGCAACGCCGGCATCGATTCCGATTACACTTCGCTCAACCCGGAGCAGCGCGCCCTTCTGCAGCACGGCATCGACCAGAGTTATCACGAGTTCGTAGCCAAGGTGGCGGCGGCGCGCAATCGCCCGTTTGCCGACATCGAGCCGGTGGCCCAGGGCCGCGTCTGGCTCGGATCGCAGGCCAAACCGCGCGGCCTGGTGGACGAGCTGGGCGGCCTGGATACCGCTGTCGCCCTGCTCAAGAAGAAGGCAGGCATCGCAACGTCTGAGGAGGTCGGCCTGCTGCTTTACCCCGGCCGCCGCACGTTGCTCGACGTCTGGCTCAAGCGCTCCCAGGATGACGCGCTCGAAGCCAGGCTGCGAGCCGTTTTTGGACGCGTCCCCTTCCGCGCCTGGATGCGGGGCGGCATGCTGCGCCTGATGCCCCAGTGGATCGAAGTCCGTTAGCCGGCCGCTGGTCTGCCGGCAATCAACGAAGTCATTCCCGGGTGGTTCGGCCTGCCGCGTGGAGCGTGATGGCCTGTCCCACCGCCAGCCGGCCGGTGCGAATGACCGCGCCATAGATTCCCGCGTTGTTCTGGTTCGCCCGAACCACCGCCTTCATCACTTCTGGCGCGGGCCTTGCCAAGTCGGGATCCAGATTTACCATCGAGCAGCGAAGGTCGCGCATCGTGACCGTGATGGCGGGGCCGTCGTCCCCCGCGCCGAATGACAGCACACCGCCCAGCCACTCGTCCTCCTGGAAGGGAACCGGTCGCAGTAAACGAACCACAATATTGGGGCGAAATCGTCGCACGTCCGGGCTCAGCCCTGCGAGCCGTCCGATCTCGCGAACCGTGTCGAAAGCGATCACGGAGATGCTCGCGTCATCAAAGATGCCGTTTCTCAAGTGCATCATCTGCACTGGAGCACCGTGCCGGCGTCCGACCTCCGCAGCCAGGTCCTCCCCGAAGACAGCCGTCTCTGCGCCGTCCGGTGTGCAAACATGCGTCGGAAGGTCTCCTGGAGCGCCGCTTTCAGGGCGGCGCGGCGCAAACAGCAGCAGGTCGGGAAGCCTGCTTGCGCTCAGCCACGGGAACCCGCCGCGGTCCTCCAACCGCCGGAATGCCAGGCGCCTGTCGCCATCCAGGCCGTGCCAGCCCAGCTCGGCGGCCTCGAGTCGTTCGCCGCGCATGGACTTCACGGGGTACCGGAAGATCGTTTCCACCTGTCCGATTTCGATTGGCATGCTCGATCCGAATCCATGCAAACCAAGCGGTTACTGTGCGTTCGGCTTCCCCCTACGCATCGAGTACCGCTGCATCTTCCTGCTAGGGCGTTGTGCACGAGCTGGTAGCGGATGCCATCGGCCAGCATGGGACATGTATCTGTAACGTCCACGGCGAGACCGCCAGGCGCACACTCGGGATCTTCCAGCGCACGCGGCCATGCGCAACGTCGATTGCCGCGAGTCTAGCACACGCCGAAACCGCAAATGGAACATCCCCGGCTTGTCCAGTGCCCCACGGGCGGCCAGGCGGTTAAAATAAGGAAGTGGGCCCGCGGGCTGTATACCGCCAGCGTTTGTTGGCCGTATCTGAGGGAACCTTTTGCACTCACACAACCACTCCCATTCGGCGAACGCAGGCGGCGTCTTGCGCTGGTCGGTGGCCGCTACCCTGGGATTCGTGGCGGTGGAGGTGGCGGCCGGCTTGCAGGCCCACTCGCTGGCCCTGCTCTCCGACGCCGGCCATAACTTCACCGACGCGCTGGCGCTGTTGCTCGCCTGGTTCGGCGTTTTCTTCCAGTCCAAGCCGGCCGATGAGGTCAAAACCTACGGCTATCACCGCGCCGGCGTGCTGGCCGCCTTCGTCAACGCGCTGACGCTGGTCGCGCTTTCCATCTGGATCCTCTGGGAAAGCGTCGCCCGGCTGCGCCAGCCGGCCCCGGTCAGCGAACTCGTCATGATGGCTGTGGCGGCCCTCGGCCTGCTGGTCAACGGCGGCGTCATGCTCGCCCTCCGCGCTTCCTCCCGCAACGATCTCAACGTGCGCAGCGCATTCGTCCACATGCTCGGCGACGCGCTCGGGTCTATCGCCATCATCATCGGCGCCGCCGCCATCCGCTTCACCGGCTGGCGGCAAATCGATCCCTGGCTTTCGATTCTGATCGCCCTGCTCATCGTGTGGACGGCGTGGGACATTATCCGCGAATCGCTCAATATCCTGCTGGAGGGCCTGCCGCGGGGACTCAGCTTGAGCGACGTGATCGCCGCCATGCGCGGCGTCGAGGGCGTGCTGGACGTGCATGACCTGCACATCTGGAGCCTCGGTTCCAGCACTCGCGCCCTGAGCTGCCACGCCACCATTTCCGATATCCCTGCCTCCGCCAGCGATGTGGTGCTGCGCCGCCTGAACGAGGTCCTCGCCGAGCGCTTCCACATTTTCCACAGCACCGTCCAGTTCGAGCACCTGAGCTGCGCCATTTCCGAAAGCGGCTGCGCCATCCCCGTGTCCGCCGAAGGGCATGAGGGCCACGAAGCCCACCAGCATTAGAAGCCCGGCGCAACCCCGTTTCCTGGTAACGCCGGCGGTCTCTGCCGCCGGTCCTTTGCGCGCGACCCGGTTTCCTTGTAGCGCAACCCGTCTCTTGAGACCGATCCTCACAAATGGCGGCAGCCGGCGTAGGGTATGCGCTGGACACGGTAGCTGGAAGAGAACCGGCGGCAAAGACCGCCGGCGCTACCGAAGCGCAACCATCAGGTTGCTTTTCCCGAAGGGCCGGGCTATTATGCAACCTGAGGGTTGCATAAAATGAATGACCGTGTAGAAAAGAGCATCGAACTCAAGGCTCCGCTTTCGCGCGTCTGGCGCGCGCTCACCGACTACCGCGAGTTCGGCGAGTGGTTCCGCGTCAAACTGGAGGGCCCGTTCGTGCCGGGCCAGGTCTCGCGCGGCAACATCACTCACCCCGGCTACGAACACGTCAAATGGGAGGCAGTCGTGCAGAAGATGGAGCCCGAGCGCCTCTTTTCCTTTACCTGGCACCCATACTCGGTCGACCCCAACACCGACTATTCGAAGGAGACGCCCACTCTCGTCGAATTCAAACTGGAGGCCATCCCCGGCGGCACCCTACTGCGGCTCACAGAGTCCGGCTTCGACCAGATTCCCAGCCACCGGCGCCTCGAGGCATTCCGCCGCAACGAGGGCGGCTGGGCGCAGCAGATGAAGAATATTGAAGACCATGTCGCACAGAAGCCCTAGCCGTATCGCCGGCCGGCGCAGGGCTCAGGCGCCCGTCTTCGGCGCGTTGGGCGACGAGACCCGGCTGGCGCTGGTCGCCAGGCTCTCCGTCGGGCGGCCCTGCTCGATTGCCGAGTTGACCGGCGGATCCAGGCTGACCCGGCAGGCCATCACCAAGCATCTTCGCGTGCTGGAGGGCGCTGGAATCGTCCACAGCGCCCGCTCCGGCCGCGAGAAGCGCTTCGCATTCGATCCCCAACCGCTGCGCGAGATTCAGACCTACCTCGAGCTGGTTTCCGAACAGTGGGATCAGACGCTCGCCCGCCTGAAGTCGTTCGTCGAAGACTGACACCCCCTTCGGTAGGACAGATCATCGCCTTGGGTGATCTGTCACTCTCTCGCCTTCCCGCACAGTTTCGATGCTGACAATTCCTTCATAGTGTGCAAATCCGCCGCCGGCGCCCCGCCCGATGCCCTCAAAAGCCCCGCCAATCCCCCATTATTTACAATTTCGATTCGGGACCCTTGCATCTTTTTATCCCCAATTCAGGTGATTCGAGCGACAATGGAGTAGAGCATTTTTTAGCACTCTTGCGATAGCCCAGAACGGCTCCTGCTGAGGGTCCTTGAGGTTATGCCATGACGAAGGCTATAGATATCACTGAACTTATCCTTAGAGACGGCCACCAGAGCCTGTTGGCCACGCGGATGGCGATGGAAGACATGGTCCCGGCCTGCGAGGATATCGACAAGGCTGGCTATTGGTCTGCCGAATGTTGGGGCGGGGCCACTTTTGACGCCTGCATCCGCTTTCTCAACGAAGATCCGTGGGAGCGCCTGCGCACCTTCCGCAAGCTGATGCCGAACACCCGGCTGCAGATGCTGCTGCGCGGCCAGAACCTGCTGGGATACCGGCACTACGAAGACACAGTAGTGGACCGCTTTGTCGAAAAGGCAGCCGCCAACGGCATGGACGTGTTCCGCGTCTTCGATGCGTTGAATGATATCCGCAACGTGCGCCGCGCCGTGGCCGCGGTGCGCCGCGCCGGAAAGCACGCCCAGGGCACCATCTGCTACACCGTCAGCCCGCTGCACACCATCACCGGCTTCGTCGAGATGGCGGAGCGGCTGCTGGAACTGGGCTGCGATTCCATCTGCATCAAGGACATGGCGGCCCTGCTCAAACCGCAGCCGGCTTACGACCTGGTGAAAGCCATCAAACAGACTTGCGGCGAAGAAACGCGCGTCCACGTACACGTTCACGCCACCACCGGCGTGACCATGGTGAGCCTGATGAAGGCTATCGAGGCGGGGGCCGATTGCGTCGATACCTCCATCAGCTCGCTCAGCCTGGGCCCCGGCCACAATCCCACCGAAAGCCTGACGGAAATGCTGGAAGGTACCCCCTACTCCACACGCGTGGACAAAAAGCGGCTGCTCGCAATCAAAACCCACTTCGACAAGATTCGCCCGCGCTACAAGGAATTCCTCTCCAACATCACCGGCGTGGACACAGAGATCTTCGACAGCCAGATCCCCGGTGGCATGATCTCCAACCTGGAAAGCCAGCTCAAGCAGCAGAAGGCGGGCGACCGCATGCGGGAAGTGCTGGAAGAGGTCCCAAGAGTCCGCGAGGACGCAGGCTTCCCGCCGCTGGTAACGCCCTCCAGCCAGATCATCGGCACGCAGGCGGTTTTTAACGTGATGATGGGCCGGTACAAGGTGTTGACCGGCGAGTTCGCCGACCTCATGCTGGGTTACTACGGCGAGACGCTGGGCCGGCGCGACCGTCACGTGGTAGAACAGGCCGCCAAACAGACCAACAAGCAGCCCATCAGCACCCGCCCGGCGGATCAGCTGAAGCCGGAATGGCAGGAGCTGCGGTCGGCGGCGCTGGCACTAGAAGGCTGCAATGGATCCGACGAAGACGTGCTCACCTATGCGATGTTTCCGGGCGTAGCTCCGAAGTTCTTCCCCGCGCGCGCCAAGGGTCCCAAGAACCTGGGCAAGGATCCGGCCGCTGCGCCGGCGCCGGCCCAAGCCGCGGCTCCAGCAGCAGAAAACGGCAAGGGTCCGGTCACCACCACCACGACTTATGACGTGAAGCTGAACGGCCACACGCACAAGGTGACGGTGTCGCCCGCATGAGAAGCGTCGTAAACCGGAAGTGAGGAAGCGGCAACCAAGAGAGTTTGAAATATGACCACCACGGCAATGCAGGAAAAAATCGAAGAGCTGAAGCGGCGGCGCGAAAAGGTGATGCAGGGCGGCGGGACCGACAAGCTGGAGAAGCAGCGACAGTCGGGCAAGCTGACCGCCCGCGAGCGCATCGACGCGCTGGTCGATCCGGCCAGCTTCGAGGAGAACGGCCTGTTCGCCGAGCACCGCGCCACCATGTTCGGCATGGCCGGCAAGAGCATGCCGGCCGACGGCGTAGTAACCGGCGCCGCGTCGGTGAGCGGCCGGTTGATCCATCTGGCCAGCCAGGACTTCACCGTAATGGGCGGCGCGGCCGGCGAGGTGCATTCCATCAAGGTCGCCGAAGTCATGCAGATGGCGCTCAAGACGGGTTCGCCGTTTGTGTTCATTAACGATTCCGGCGGCGCGCGCGTGCAGGAAGGCATCGATTCGCTCTCCGGCTATGGCAAGGTCTTCTACGCCAATGTCATGCTTTCCGGCGCCGTGCCGCAGGTTTCGTTGATCTGCGGCCCGTGCGCGGGCGGCGCAGCCTACAGTCCGGCGCTCACCGATTTCATCATCCAGACCCGCCAGGCGCAAATGTTCATCACTGGACCGTCGGTAATCAAGCAGGTCACCGGGGAAGTAGTCACCGCTGAGCAGTTGGGCGGCCCGGAAGCGCACATGGTGAACTCGGGCGTCATCCACTTCATCGCGGAGAACGACCAGCACGCCGTGGCGCTCTGCCAGAAGCTCCTCAGCTTCCTACCCTCCAACAACATGGAAGATCCGCCCCAGGCGGAGGGCGACTCCAACGTGGACCCCAATCCGGCGCTCGAGGACATGGTGCCGACCGATGGCAAGAAATCGTATGACGTGCGCACCGTGATTCTGGCGGTGGTCGACTTCGGCGATTTTCTGGAGGTGCAGTCCGGCTTCGCCCAGAACATCGTGATCGGCTTCGCCCGTGTGAACGGCCGCTCGGTGGGCGTGATCGCCAATCAGCCGGCGGTCAACGCCGGCGCGCTCGATATCAACGCGTCCAGCAAGGCTTCGCGCTTCATTCGATTTTGCAACGCGTTCAATATCCCCTTGCTGACGTTCGTCGATGTACCGGGCTTTCTGCCGGGCGTGCAGCAGGAGCACGGCGGCATCATCCGCCACGGCGCCAAGATGCTGTTCGCCTATTCGGCCGCTACCGTTCCCAAGATCACGGTGATTCTGCGCAAGTGTTACGGCGGCGCCTACCTGGCGA
>CAZZHN010000138.1:0-12614 GCA_964654065.1 uncultured Solibacteraceae bacterium | reverse complement strand
TCCACGCTGTTGTACGCGCACATCACGGAAAGCGCGCCGCCCTCTTTGACGGCGGTTTCGAATTGCGGCAGGTAGCTATCGAACAAATCGCGATCGTCGATCACGGCATCGAAGGTGTGGCGCGCGGACTCCGGCCCGCTGTGAACGGCATAGTGCTTGGCGGTCGCGACCGTCTTCAGGTACTTGGGGTCGTCGCCCTGCAAGCCGCGAATGAATCTCGCTGCCAGGCGCCCGGTGAGGAAGGGGTCTTCGCCATAGGTTTCCATGCCGCGTCCCCAGCGCGGATCGCGGAAGAGGTTGATATTGGGGGTCCAGAAGGTGAGGCCTTGGTAGATGCCGCGCTTGCCGCGCCGCACAAACTCGTGATGCTTGGCGCGCGCCTCATCGGAGATCGCGGTCGAGACACGGAACAGCAGGTCCGCATCCCAGGTGGCCGCCATACCGATGGTTTCCGGGAACACGGTGGCGCGGCCGGCGCGCGCTACGCCGTGCAGGCATTCGTTCCACCAGTTGTAGGCGGGAATGCCGACGCGATCGATGGCCGCGGAATCGTTCATGAGCTGCGAGATTTTCTCTTCCAGGGTCAGCCGCTTGAGCAGATCGTCTACACGCTGTTCGAGCGGCGCGGCGGGGTTCTGGTAAGGCGGCTGCTGCGCGAACAGCGGCGCGAGGCAGGCGACCCAGACAAGGCATTTCACCAACCGGCATCTAGACACGATAGCGACCTCAACGACGTTATGAAGCTACTAACGTATAGCATTTTCTGAAGCCGTGGCGTGGGCCGGACAGCCTGCGCCACGACAAGGGCACCGGCGGCAATGAGAGCCGGCGCTTCGGAGGAGAAGGCGCTAGGCAACCTGCATGGCGAGGGAGAAACGCAATTCGGACCGGGCGGAGCCGCGGATGGTGCCGTTGACGGGGGCGGCGAGGCGCGGATCGGCGGCGGCGGCGAGGGCGATGTGCCGGGTGGAGGTGGCCAGGCCGGCGGAAGGGTCGTAGCCGCGCCAGCCGCCGCCTTGCAGATACACTTCGGCCCAGGCGTGCAGGACGGGCGCTTCCTGGTCGGCGGCTCCGGCTTCGTAGCCGCTGACGAAGCGGGTGGGGATGCCGACGGCGCGCGCCGCGGCGGCGAACAGCACCACCAGGTCGCGGCAGGTTCCGGCCTTGAGACCAAGCGTGACTTCGGGCGGATGGGGCGGCCCGGTGTCGCGCACCTCGTGGCCGAACCCTTCGAAGAGCCTGCGGTTGAGCACGGTGAGGAATTCGAGCGTGTGGCCGCCGGCGGCCGCGGCGGCCGATGCGGCGAACTGGCGGACGGAGGCCGAGGGTTGGGCCGATTCCATGTACGGCGCCAGCGACGCAGCCACCGATTCGGGATACACGGGCGCCAGCGACAGCATGCCGGCCGAGGCCACGAAATCGAACGGGTTCTCGCGCAGGGTTTCGATTTGAAATGCGCTGTCGATGCGCCACCCGGTCAGTTTTCGATCGAACCACGCCTCGACCGCCACGTTGCCATCCTGATCCAGGCAGTCGCTGCGGCCGGCTGGCGCGGGCGTGATGTCGAGCCGGTAGGTGAGCAGGCGTTGCGCGCCGTCTTCCCGCGGGCGCAGCCGGAAAGTGTGCGGTTCGAGGAACACCGGGCTGTCATAGACGTATTCGGTCGAGTGCTGGACTTGAATTCGCATGATGTGCGCCCGAAGAAAATAGAGCGGGATCAGAAAGCCATCGACGAGCCGGTGAGCCGCGAGAAAGCCGCCTCCACCCACTCCGAGGGCAGGTCCTGCACGCTACGCCGCATACGGTCCTGCCACCAATTGGAGATCTCGCGCAAGTCGTCCATTTCGTAGCGATGCTCCACCAGTTCGAAGCTGCCGCGCGCATAGAGCAGCACATCCACCGGAAAACCGACGTCGGCGGCGCAGAGGCGGGTGGCGTCGAAGGCCAGCAGTCCGACCTTGAAAGCGTAGAGCATGGAATCGGCCGTGGTCACCGAACGTTCCAGAATGGGCTTGCCGAAACCGCTGGCGCCGATGATCTGGTAGGGCGTATCGGGGCCGATCTCGACCCAGTTTCCTACCGGGTAAACCAGGAACAGGCGGTGCGTGGAATCGCCCGCCATCTGGCCTCCGATCAGGGCGTGCGAGTTGAAGGTAAGCTCGGCGTGCTCGAGCGGCACTCGATCTTCTTCGGCCACGCGGCGCACCTGGCTGGAATAGAGGTTGACCACCTTATAAAGGCGGTCGCGCCCCACCGAGTCCTTGGCAAAGGCTTCTTCGAAGAGCAGCAGGATCTTATCGCGCAGCGAGCGCAGGCCGGAATTCATCACAAAGAACGCAAAGCCCGGGCCCTGGTAGCTGGCGGTCTTCCTGGCCGTAAGGCATTCATTGCCGGTGAGCACGCGTGTATCGGCGATTCCCACCAGGCCCTGCTCGACGTTAATTCCCAGACAGAATGTCATCGCTCTCCCCTCATGCCCATGCCTTGGCGCCAGCGGGGCGCTGGGCGAAAAAGTCATTTCCAATACATTCATCGATTGTATTCATTTTCGTTTGCAGCGCGTCGAAAAACTCGTGCAGGCCGGCTTCGAGAATGGCCTCCACGCGAGCAAAATCGAGTTCCGAGCGCAGCAGGCCGATGCGTTGCTCCGAGGCGCAGGAAAATCCGCCGCGGCGCGTGCCGGTGATGGCGTGCAGCGCCTCGTCCGCCTGGCCGATGGAGTAGCGCACGGCGCGCGGGAATTCGCCGTCGAGCAGCAGGAACTCGACGATCCGGTCGGGCGCGATGCGGCCGAACTTCTTGCGGTACATTTCAAAGCCGCTGACGCTCTTGAGCAGCGCCGACCACTGCACGTCGTCGAAGGGCGTGCCCACGTCGGTGATCGAGGGCAGCAGGATGAAATACTTCACGTCCAGGACGCGGGTCGTCTTGTCCGCGCGTTCCAGGCGCCGGCCGAGGGAAATGAAATGCCAGGCCTCATTGTGGCTGGCGGTGGAGTGGGTGATTCCTTCAAACAGGTGGCAGCCCATGCGCACGGCGTGGCAGAACTCGGGCAGCGATTCGGAGACGGCCTTGCGCGCCTCCGAAGTGATCATCAGGTAGAGCGAGTTGATCTGCTGCCACATTTCCGAGGAGATGGTCTCGCGCACGGAGCGGGCGTTTTCGCGCGCCGCCAGGATGCAGGAGTAAATCGAATTCGGGTATTCGGCGTCGAACGCCAGGAATTGCACGGCGCTCTGCTGGTTGGCCTCTCCGTAACGCTCGGCGAACAGCGCGCGATCGCCGGTGGTATTGATGATGGGCTGCCACTGGCTGGAGAAGACGCCGGGCAGGTCGAGCATCAGGTTGTGGTTGACGTCGAGGAAGCGGGCTACGTTCTCGGCGCGTTCGATGTAGCGCGCCATCCAGTAGAGGGCGTCGGCCACGCGGCTCAACAGCGGCTGGGCGGGAGGAATCACGAATGGCCTCCGGAAGCGAGCACCCAGGTGTCCTTGCTGCCGCCGCCTTGCGACGAGTTCACCACCAGCGACCCCTTCTTCATGGCCACCCGGGTGAGGCCGCCGGGCAGCACGGAGATCTCCTTGCCGCACAGCACGTACGGCCGCAAGTCCACATGGCGGCCTTCGAAATGGTCGTCGACGATGGTGGGCGCGCGGGAAAGCGCCAGCGTGGGCTGCGCGATGTAATTGCGCGGATTGGCTTGAATCCGGACGGCGAATTCCTCCTGCGCGGCCCGCGTCGAGTGCGGGCCCACCAGCATTCCATAGCCGCCCGATTCGTTGGCGCTCTTCACCACCAGCTCCGCCAGGTGTTCGAGCACGTACTGGCGGTCGGCGTCGCGCCAGCAGAGGTAGGTGGGCACGTTGGGCAGGATGGCGTCGGCGCCTTCGTAGTAGCGGATCATGTCGGGGACATAGGCGTAGATCACTTTGTCGTCGGCCACGCCATTGCCGGGAGCGTTGGCCAGGGCGACACGGCCGGCGCGGTAGGCGTCCATCAGCCCGGGAACGCCGAGCAGCGAATCGGCGCGGAAGACCTCGGGATCCATGAAATCGTCGTCCACCCGGCGGTAGATGACGTGGACGCGCTCCAGGCCCTTGGTGGTGCGCATGAAAACGTCGCCGCCGGAAACGACCAGATCACGGCCTTCCACGAGCTGGATTCCCATCTGCTGGGCCAGGAAGCTGTGCTCGAAGTAGGCGGAGTTGTAAATGCCGGGCGTGAGCAGCACGACGCGCGGGCTCTGCTCGCCCACCGCGAGCGATTCCAGCATCTCGAGCAGGCGGCTGGTGTACTCGTTGACGGGCCGCACCGACAGGCCCTCGAAGACGGCGGGGAAAATCCGTTTCAGCACCTCGCGGTTTTCCAGCACGTAGCTGACGCCGGAAGGCACGCGTAGGTTGTCTTCGAGGACATAGAAGCAGCCTTCCCGGTCGCGCACCAGGTCGGTTCCGGTGATGTGGCACCAGACGCGCCAGGGCGGATTCAGGCCGTGGCACTGCTTGCGGTAACTGGCCGCGGAGAGGATGACGTCGGCCGGGATGACGCCGTCCTTCAGGATTTTCTGGTCATGATAGATGTCGTCGATGAAGGCATTGAGCGCATGAATGCGCTGCATCAGGCCGCGTTCGATATGCTCCCACTCGCGGGCGGCGATGATGCGGGGAATCAGGTCGAAGGGGAAAATGCGCTCGGCGCCGGCGGTATCGCCATAAACGTTAAAGGTGATGCCCATCTGCAGCAGCAGGCGCTCGGCGGCGCGCTGATAGCGCAGCAGGTGGCCATCGGACAGGCTCTCGATGGTGTCCACCAGCAGTCGGACGTGCGGCCGCGGCGTGCCGTCGTCCTGGAACATTTCGTCGTAGAAGCTCTCGGTCTGATACGCGGAGAACCGCAAGGTCTGCTCCAGTATACAAAAACCCAGTATCCATGCTGGCGGAATCCGGGCGCAAAGGGAAACCGAAAGATTTTATGGCGCGGATTTGGGTTTTCGATGGGCGCGGGGCGGAGGGCCACCGAAAGGCCGTGCGAAGCGCGGAAAGTGGACGCCACCGGCGGCAGAGACCGCCGGCGCTACCGGGCACTTAGCCTCTGCCCACGAAGGGCATTTTGGACGCCATGACGGTGAGAAACAAAACGTTGGCATCGAGCGGCAGGCTGGCCATGTAGAGAACCGCCTGGGCGGCGTGGTCCACATCCATGCAGGGTTCGACGAGCAAGCCGCCGGAAGCCTGCGGGACGCCGTCACTCATGCGCGCGGTCATTTCGGTGGCGGCGTTGCCGATGTCAATCTGGCCGCAGGTGATGTCGAAGGCACGGCCGTCGAGCGCCAGGCTCTTGGTGAGGCCGGTGATGGCATGCTTGGTAGCCGTGTAGGGCGCCGAATTCGGCCGCGGCGTGTGTGCGGAAATCGAACCGTTGTTGATGATGCGGCCGCCGCGCGGCGACTGCGCCTTCATGAAGCGCACCGCTTCCTGGGCGCAGAGGAACGCGCCGGTGAGGTTGACGCCGAGGACGGCGCTCCACTGGTCGAAAGTGAGATCCTCGATGGGCACCGATGGAGCGCCCATGCCGGCGTTATTGAACAGAACGTCGAGGCGGCCGAAAGCCTCGCGGATGCGGGCGAACAGCGCGCGTACCGATTCGGGCCGGCTGACGTCGGCCTGGACG
Organism: uncultured Solibacteraceae bacterium; assembly: GCA_964654065.1. GTDB lineage: Bacteria > Acidobacteriota > Terriglobia > Bryobacterales > Bryobacteraceae > Bog-375. The sequence continues at coordinate 6,944 of CAZZHN010000138.1, read as the reverse complement.
GGCAGCATGCGGCCGCCGGAGTTCGAGGCCATGGCTGCGGTGCTGTCCAACTCCGCCGCGCGGCGCCCGGCCAGGACCACCGAGAAGCCAGCGCCCTGCAGCGCCAGGCTGGCCGCTCTGCCGATGCCGGAGCCGGCGCCCGTCACGAGCGCGAATTTTCCATTGCCGCTCACGGTTTGCCTTCCTTCGAGTGTACACGGCGATTTGGGAGGCGGCTCGCGTGTGTGGTGGTGAGTCTTTTCGGGTGGATGATCTTTAAGGGGCGGAGCGCGGGCCGGGCATGCCCGGCGCCTACGGGGGACACACTACGGCCGATGGGGATGAGAAATTCGTTGCGGGTGGCCGGGCTTCGCGGACTTATCGCCGTGCGTATCGGCCACCCGATGGATTGAGTGGGAACTTCGATGATTTAGGCCCGCTAGCAGCGGTGCCTGGCGCCACAGTCCCAATTTCAGGGTAAGGCGTGTGTCAAGGGGTTGGAGGTGTAAGTGATTGGAACATTGGGAAAAAAAGGGTGTGAATGGGTGAGGTAGGACAGACCATCGGAGTTCGTGGTCTGTCATTTTCGAGGTGCAAAAAGCAAAACACAAAACAAGAAGAAAGAACAAATGACAGACGACACAAAGCGATCGTCTGTCCTACTTTTGTGACAAAAATTGTTTGGATGGGGGGCATCGAAAAAACGGTTGGATGGGTCCGAACACCGCGGTCCACCTGCAGTGTCATAATGATTGCCATGGAACTGTGTGAGGGCAAACTGAAACGCATGAAGGCGTTGGCCAACCAAAAGGGGGTAATCGCCGCGGCGGCGATGGACCAGCGCGGCAGCCTGCAAAAAACGCTGGCCAAGGCGCGCGGCGTCGATACCAAGGAAATCACGCCGGAGATGATGAGCGAGTTCAAGGTAGCGGTGAGCGAAGCGCTCACGCCGCATGCGAGCGCCATCCTGCTGGATCCGGAGTTCGGCCTGGAGGCGGCGCGCGCCCGGGATAAGAGCGCGGGCCTGCTGCTGGCCTACGAGCTGAGCGGTTACGACAATACGCGGCCCGGCCGGCTGCCCGACCTTCTGCCGCACGTTTCGGTGAAGCGGATCGTGGACTGGGGAGCGGACGCGGTCAAGATCCTGATCTATTACACTCCTTTCGACGAGCCTGCCGTGAACGACGTCAAGCACGCCTTTATCGAGCGCATCGGGGCGGAATGCGAGACGAACGAGATTCCTTTTTTCCTGGAGTTCGTCGGTTACGATCCGAAGGGCGGGGACGAAAAGGGGCCGGAGTACGCCAAGCTGAAGCCGGAAATCGTGAAGAAGAGCATGGAAGAGTTTTCGAAGCCGCAATACCGGGTGGACGTGCTGAAGGTGGAAGTGCCGGTGAACGCGGAATACGTCGAGGGATCGAGCGTATACAAGGGACAGACGGTCTACACGCGCAAAGAGGCCCTGTACCATTTCCGGGAGAGCGCGGCGGTGGCGGGGAGGCCGTTCATCTACCTGAGCGCGGGCGTGAGCAACGCGCAGTTTACGGAGTCTCTCAAGATGGCCTCGGAAGCCGGCACGGATTATTCCGGCGTGCTTTGCGGGCGCGCCACGTGGAAGGAAGGCATTCCGGTCTACGCGCGGCAGGGGCTGAAGGCGCTGGAGGAGTGGCTGCGGAAAGAGGGCGTCAAGAACATCAACGCGGTAAACGACGCCATTGTTTCGGCGAAGCCCTGGTATGCCAAGCTCGGCGTCGCTGCGCCGGCGTAACGCGCGGGCACAAGGCGTGCGCAAGCCGTGCAAATCGCACCCGCACGCGAAGTTTGGCAAGCTGAAGCGTGCCCCACCAACTGCAGATGCGGACGTGTCTCCGCTGTATGCTGTTTATACCTTTTTCATGCGAGACGGCCTAGCATCATGAGGTCGGCAGCGCTCTCCGGAGAGCCGCTTCCACCTCAAGAATTCGCCGCGTAGCGTCTTTGTGGCCGGCATTGAACCCGACGGTTCAGATGGTCCGGTTCAGAAGGAGCTACGCGTGAGCCTTTCGATTCTACGCCCGGCTGTACTGGCTTTCTCTCTGTTGCTTCTCTGCCGCCCGGCGTCTGCCCAGACAGCGCCGTCGAGCACTCCAGCGGCTTCCGAATCCGAAGGGGGGACGTCCAACGATCTGTTCATCATGTTCGGGTCGGACCTGGATCGCCCGGGCCTCGAGCCCAGGGCGAACTACAATATCGGGCTGGGCCACACCTTCGGTTTTCTGAAGAAGGATCCAATCGGCGACGAGCTCACGTTCAGCTATACGTACGAAAACGCCGGTCCGCAAGGGTTCCTGCATAGCCAGTACGGCGCGGACACGGAGGCATTGGGGATTATGAAGAACTTCGGGTTGCCCAGGACCAAGCGCCTGACGGGATACACCTGGATACAAGGCGGCCTGACCAGCATGACGGGAAACGCTCCGGTCCGCAATCGTTTCTACGACGGCGAGTCGCTCGGGCTGATCGTTCATTTCAACGATCACAGCTCGATCTGGATTCAGGAGACGTTCAACAAGGTCGTGACCGTGCCGTGGTACACGACGGCGAGTATCGGCTATACGCGGAGCTGGTAGGGCGGCAGCGAAAGCGGCGCACGAGGCAGTCGGCAGGTTGAGACCTGCACCATGCCGGCGGCAAGACCGCCAGCGCTACGTGGCGGTTGGCCGGCCGAGGGCCTGCCCCACGTTACTACGGGACATATAGGGGCGCCATGGAGACAAGGGTGAGGCCGCCCGCATAGAGCACCAGCATGAGGGCGATCATGGCCTTGACCTTCATGTCACCGCCTTTGAACTCCTTCCAGACCAGTAGACCCCAGAGCGCACTGATGAGCGTGGCGCCCTGGCCCATGGCGTAGCTGGTGGCGGGGCCGACGTGAACCTCGGGAGGCGCGCTGGCCGCCACGAACGCAGCGACAGCTCCCACGCACCAGATGGCGCCGCCCAGGATGCCGAGGAGATGCTGCACGATGCCGCCTGTCACGAAGTAGTCGCGGAACTCGACGGGAGGACCTTCGATCGGCAGGTTCATGAAGAACAGGTTGAACACGAGGGTAGAGACGCATACCCCGCCCGCGAAGACGACTGCGATGGCGTACGGGCCCAGCCCTACATCGCCCTCCTTTCCCATTTCCACCAGCGGGAAGAAGCAACCCATCAGCACGCCACTGACGGCGGCGATCGCCACTCCTTTGATCTTGGTAGGCCGCCGCGTGCTCTTCGCCTCGCCCCGTTTCGCCAGAGACTCATGCCGGATGCGCCCCAGCAAGGCGTAGGCGTAGGCGTCGACAATCACCGCGACCAGCACCAGCAGGCAGCCCACGAACAGCAGCGATGCATTCCCAGCCGGCTTGAGGAGGAAGTTGAGCAGCACTCCGATGATCAGCGCCAGGCCGATGCCCACCGGAAAGGCGACCGACATGCCGGCGACGGAAATAGCGCCCAGCAGGAGCATGTTGGCCAGATTGAACACCACGCCGCCCGTGAAGCCGAAGAACCATTGCCGCTTGCCGGAGTGCATGAGGTCATCCAGGAACGAGAAGCCGTCATAGCCTAGACTGCCGGCGGTATAGGCCAGGATGACCGCCGCGAGCAGAAGGCCAATCGCATAGTCGAAATAGAACAGCTCGAACCGCCACTTTCCGGTCAGCTTATACGTGTTGGCCCAGGATCCCCAGCAAATCATGGCGAGGATCATCAGATAAAGAGCAGCGGGGTACGTGTGCGGCAGAATCATCGATCAAGCTCCGGAATCGTGAGCGTACAATGCGCGGCAGGGGCAGGTCAACCATGCCAGTCCTATACTCTAGCGAGTCTCAACTTCGGGTGGGTGGCCGGGCACCTGGAAAACGTGGATGGGGCGGTCGGGCGCCGGGCAATCCGGCAGCGGCACGCCCGAATAGTAATTCAAACCATAGCGCCAGTTTCGGTGGATGGGCTCGATGCAGACATGATCCGCCTGGGAGGAGAGCCGTCGCCAGAGCGGGCGGGCGGAAGCCACGCGGTCCACCTCCGGCATGACCTGCTCTCTTAGATAGACGACTCCCATCGCTGCGCCACAAGCCACCAGCGCCACGGCGGCCAGGCGGTGCCGGCGGGCGAGGGTCCACGCGGCGGCTGCCAGCGGCAGCGGGACGAGCCAGATCCAGTGGAACGCCGGGAACGGCGTGTGGGAAAGGCCGGCCAGCAGGGCTCCGGGCAACATGCGGCCGGCGATGGGAAACGCGGCCAGCAGCAGAGCGGAGAGCGCCACGAGCGGGGAGGCCCACGCGATCTCTTCGACGCCGAAAGCCATCAGGACGGCGCAGGCGGGTAGCAGGGGGACCACGTAACCGGGCAGTTTGTTCACGGAGGCAGAGAACAACAGCAGGCCCCAGAGCACGACCAGGAGCAGAAACAGGCGGCGCGGATCGCGATAGAAGGCTCGGCGGACGGCCCCGAGAAGCAGGGGCGTCCAAGGCAGCAAGGCGCCGGCGAGCACAGGGAAGTAAAACCACCACGGCTCGCGATGCTGCAACGCATCGGAAGCGAAGCGGGTGAAATGCTGCTTGACGATCAGATCCGCCAGGAACGCGGGACCGTTGCGGAGGTAGCAGAGCGCATACCAGGGCAGGCAGACAACGGCGAACGGCAGCGCAAGGCGCGGCAGAGCGCGCGCCAGGCTGCTGCGATGTTTCCAGGCGGGCCAGACGAACGGCGCGGCCAGCGCCAGCGGCACCAGCCCTTTGGCCAGCACGGCCACGCCAAGCAGCGCACCCGCCGCGGTCAAGCCGCGGGTTTCGCCGCGTTCGACCCAGGGCAGCATGAGCAGCAAGGCCGCAGTGAAGGCCGCCGCCATGGGCAAGTCGGTAACGCCCACCTGGCTGAAGCCGATCCACTCCGCGCTGGTCGCCAGAATCAGCGCGGCCAGCCAGGCCACTGACCCGCCGAACTCGCGGCGTAGCAGCCACCAGAAAAAGACCAGAAACGCGACGGAGCACAAGGCCACCGGCAGGCGCGGCGCCAGGTCCGGACCCAGGCCGAGGCGGAACGCGGCGCCGGTCATCCAATACAGCAGGGCCGGTTTTTCGAACCACGCTTGGCCCCAGAGACGCGGCGTGATCCAATCGCCCGACCGCGCCATTTCGCGCCCGATGGAAGCGTAGCGCGGCTCATCGGGCCCGAGCACGCCGGCGGCATCGACGCGATAAAAGTACACCAGACAGGCGAGGAGGAGCGCGATTGCCGCGAGAACGGGAATCTTCGGGCTGCGCAAGAGGACTTTCCGGGGGGCGGCCATTTTCAGGCTACTCAAGTTGGCACGGGGGTTGGCAAGCTACAGCTTGCCCCACCAGGCTTGCCCGCGGCGGCGTACGCGGCGCGATAAGAAGTGTCGAGACGACTCTCGACACCGCAGGCTTGACAGCCTGCGCCACGAGGGCAGGGATGAACGCAGATGGGTGATTGTTCTCCATCTGTGTTCATCGGTGGCCCGTCATGCTCAGCCCATCAGCGCGTTTTCGTATGCGGGGCGGAGGGCGGCGATTTCCCAGGCGCCGAGGGTATTGCCGCGCTGGCGGATCTCGAGACCGTTCTCGACGGTGGTCCCTATGACAATGGCTTCCACGCCGTGCTGTTCTGCGATCGCCGCAACCGCCTTGGCATTGGCGGTGGAAACGAGGATGCGCGACGGCCCTTCATGGAAGAGCAGGATCTCGGGCCGAAGATCGGAATCAAGATCGACCTGCGCGCCAATGCGGCCGGCGCCGAAGCAGCACTTGGCCAGCGCCACGGCGAGGCCGCCATCGCTCAGATCGTGGGCGGACTCGGCCAAGCCCTCGGCAGCGATCTGGCGCATGGCCTGCTGCACGCGTTTTTCATGACCCAGATCGAGCGCCGGCGGCAGGCCCCACAGTTGGCCGACGATTTCCTTGGCGTACTCGCTGGAGCCGAAGCGGATGTCGTCCGAGGTTCCGACGCCGCCCAGCAGCACCACCGAACGACCGGCATTGGCAAACGGAATGGTGAGCGGAGCGGCGATCTTCATCAGTCCAACGATGCCGAGCACGGGCGTCGGGTAGATGCCCTCGCCCAGCGTTTCGTTATACAGGCTGACGTTGCCGCCGGTGATGGGGGTCTCGAAGAAGCGACAGGCTTCGGCCATGCCTTCGATGGCCTCCACCAGCTGCGCCATGATTTCCGGCCGCTCCGGATTGCCGAAGTTGAGGCAGTTGGTGGCGGCTACCGGCTGGGCGCCAACGGTGGAGAGGTTGCGGCAGCACTCCGCCACGGCGAGCTGCGCGCCCTCGCGCGGCGAAAGGTACGCGTAGCGGCCATTACCGTCGAGCGAGAGAGCGATGGTCGCGCCGGTTTCCTTGATGCGCAGGATGGCGGCGTCGGCGCGCTCGGGGCCGGCGATGGTGTTGGTGCGAACCTGGTAATCGTACTGCTCCCAGATCCAGCGCTTGGAGCAGATGTCGGGCGCAGCCAGCAGGCGCGGCAGCGCGTCCGCGATGGCGGGTAGTTTCCAGTTCGCGGGCGGAGCGGCGGGCACGGCGGGCGGCGAGGTATGTGGGCGATCGTAGAGCGGCGCTTCATCAGCCAGTTCGCGGTTGGGAATGTCGGCGACGACATGTCCATGATGGCGGACGCGCAGCCGGCTGTCGCCGGTGACCGTGCCGATCTCGACGGCTTCCAGTCCCCATTTGCGGAACACCTGGTAGACCTCCTGCTCGCGGCCTGAGGCGGCCACCAGCAGCATGCGCTCCTGCGATTCGGAGAGCATGATTTCGTAAGGCGTCATGCCGGTTTCGCGCTGTGGGACCCGGTCGAGCTCGATTTCAATGCCGACCTCACCCCGGCTGCCCATCTCGCAGGTGGAGCAGGTCAAGCCGGCCGCGCCCATGTCCTGGATGCCGACGATGGCGCCGGTGTGCATGGCTTCGATGCAGG
>CAZZHN010000137.1:0-12621 GCA_964654065.1 uncultured Solibacteraceae bacterium | reverse complement strand
CGCGCGATATGGAGCGCAACGCGGGCTGGATCCGCCGCGGCCAGGGTGAATACGCGGCCATGTCCGAGTCGCAAACCACCGCCGGGCTGAACCAGCTTCGCGACCAGCTGCACGAGGTCGAACAGGCGCTTGGCAAGGGCAACCAGGCTGGGGCAGGCCAGGATGATCAAGGCGTGCAGCAGGCACTGGGCCAGGTGGAGCAACTCCGCCGCCAGATGGAGCAACTGCAGGCGCAGCTGGCCAACCGCGGCTCGCAGCAGGCAGGCGGCCGGCAGAACGGCCAAAACGGATCGCAAGGCCAGCCAGGACAACAGGGCCAGCAGGGCGGACAGGGGCAGCAACAGGGCGGCCAGCAAAACCAGGCCGGGCAGCGTTCTCCAGGCGGCCAATCGGGAGCCTCTCCGCAAGGCGCTCCCGGCAGCCCGGGCGGCGGCCAGGCGACTGGCAGCGACCGTTACGCCGACGGCGCAGGCGGCCTCCGCGATCCTCATGGGCCTTGGCGCGCAGGTGATCCTATGGCGGGCCCTGTGCGTCAGGAGGATCTGGAGAACAGCTATCGCGGCGCGCTGCAGAGCCTGGGACGCCTGGAGCAGCAGCTCCGCGATGACCCCGGCACCGCGCGCGATATTCAGAGCCTGGTGCGTGACCTGCGCAATTTCGACCCTCTCCATTTCACCGACGAACCTCTGCTGATCCAGCGCATTCAAGATGCGGTGGCCGGCGCGGAGCAGGTAGAGATGGAGCTGCGCCGCAAGCTCGACGATGCGAGCGGCGGCGGCAGCGTCCGCAGCCCCGCCGGCGAGCGTGTTCCGCAAGGCTATCAGGACGCCGTGGCGGATTACTTCCGCAAGCTGAGCAAGGGCAAGTAAGGCGGCGCACAAGTTTCGCGGCGCACGAGTGCGTGCGCCACATCTGCCCGCGGCCCCGGGCCAACTCACTACAATAAGTGCATGTCAAAGCTCACGGTTTTTCTCCTTGCGCTGGCGGCTTTGGCGCGGGCCGAGGTTCATTCCCTCACCTTGCGCCAGACCATCGAGCTGGCGGTCCAACAGAATCCGGATGTGGCGCTGGTTCGCCTGGACGAACAAAAGGCGCGTGCCGCGATTCATGCCGCGCGCGACCCCTTTTTGCCCCGCGTCACGGCCGGCAGCGGCCTGGCATACAGCGACGGCTTCCCGATGAGCATCGAAGGCTCGGCGCCCAGCGTCGTGCAGGCCGTCGCGCAGGCGTTCGTCTTCAATCGCCAGCAGAGCCTGGAGATAGCGCGCGCCAAAGAGAACGCCCGCGGAGCTGCGATCGCCGTGGTCAGTAAACGCGATGACGTGGTCTATCGGGTTGCGGCTCTCTACCTGGATGCGGAGCGGGCCGCGCGCGTGGGAGCGCTGGTCCGCGGCGCCATCGAGCGCCAGCAGGCGGTGCTCGATTCCATCCATGCCCAGGTGGCCGAGGGGCGCGCGCTGCCGGTCACCGAAAAGGAGGCGCAGCTGGCGCTGGCGCGCGACCGCCAGGCCGCCGAGAGCGTGGATGATGAGCAGACCACCGCCGAAACCGATCTGGCGCTGGCGCTGGGATTTCCCGCCGAGGACCGCGTGCACGCCGAGGCCCAGGACCGGCCTGCTCCGCCCCTGCCGGCTTCCGAGCAGCAGGCCGCCGAGGGCGCTCTCGCCGCCAACACGGAGATCCGCCGTCTGGAATCACAGATCGCCGCCAAGCAGCTCGAGCTGCGCGGCGCCTCGGCCGCCCGCCTGCCCCGCGTAGACCTGGTGGCGCAATATGCGATGCTCGCCAAGTTCAACAACTATACCGAGTATTTCAGCCACTTCCAGCGCAACAACGGCGAAATTGGCGTGTCGTTTCAGGTGCCGCTGTTTGTGCCGGGGGTGCGGTCGGCAACTGATCAAGGCGAGGCCGATTTGAGCCGCTTGAAAATCGAGCTGGCGAACGCGCGCAACCGCATCGTGTCCGATCTGGCCGATTCTCTGCGCGCCGCCCGGCGCGCGCAAACCGGCGCCGAGGTCGCGCGGCTGGATCTCGAAGTGGCCCGCGAACAGCTTTCCGTCGGCCTGGCGCAGTTTCAGGAAGGACGGCAGACAATGCGCCAGGTGGACGAGGCCCGGCTCGCGGAGAACGCCAAGTGGATCGCTTTTTACGACGCCCAGTACGCGCTCGAAAAGGCCCGCTGGAGCGTGCTTCGTCTCAGCGGCGGCCTGCTTGACTCCGCTGCCAAATTGCCCTGACGGCTGCTTCGGTGCGCGAGGGAAGTGCCTGCCGCGGACAAAGGCGTCAAGCCAACACTATGGGAGGACGAATAGATCGAGGTCCTGCACCAGGTCGGCCCCCGCTTCGGCCTTAACCACCCGCGCTTCCGCCCGGTGCATTTCGCCTTCTTCCGGCATCTGGTATTCGAAGGTGGCCATCACGCGGTAGTCCCCGGGCGCCAGTCCGTGGAATTGATACCGGCCGCGAATATCAGCCCGGGTGACCCGCAGGTCGCCGAGGCGTTTGTGTTGTTCCGCGTCCCACGGCTCCAGGAAAACCATGGCGCCTGCGGCCGGGTTCTGGCTCAACGTCACGGTGCCATGCAGCGACCCGGGATGGGAGGCCAGTGTGAACATCACCGGCGAATATCCGCGGCCCACCACGATCTCGTTCCATTCGTCCACCCGCTTTCGTTCGGACCGTTCATAGTCCGGGCCGCTGAAGCCGGATACGTACCGGTCGGGCATGGGAGCCAGCATCAATTCCCAGCGGCCGGGTCCGAGAAAGGCGCGACTGGCGTCGATGTGCAGCGTCTGCGCCGGCCCTGCGCCCGCCAGGTCCTTGCGCCGCGCCAGTGCCTGCACGCCAGACGCGTCTACCGCTTTGTGTCCCTCGTCCCGAATCAAAAACTGTGTGTCCGCAATCGGCGAAAGCGCGAGGCGGATGTCGGTGCGGTCGCGGTCCATCGGGAGCGGCATGTATGATCCCAACATGCCACTGTGCGCATCGGTCTCGGCGAACAGCTCGTATTGCCCCGGCGCTACCGGCCCGAATTGAAATTCCGAGGAGGTGACACGGGTTTCCCGGCCCATATCGGAGGCGAGCGTCACCGTGACCGCCTGCCTGGGTTGGACGACAACCGAACCGGCCAGGTTGAGGAGGGTACCGGCCAGCGCCTTCACATTGGCGTTGTCGGACAATTCATCGAGGCTAGTGTCCACCGGCAGCGCCTCCTCCACGTTCGCCGACTGCTTCGAAAACGTCGGCACGTATCCGCCGTCTTCGAACTGCTTGGCTGCGGTGCGCACCAGGTAGCGGCCGGGCGGCAGGCCCGAGACCCGGTACATGCCGCGGTCATCCGTCGTAGCCCGGCCAGCGAGCTGTGGGGGCCGGGTATCGCGATAGGCCACCACGTTGACGTCCGGGATGCCAACGTCGTTTTCGTCCTGCACCGTGCCGGCAATCGCGCCGAAGCGCTTCATGCGGATCTCGAGAAACGCCGGCGTGGACTCTTCGAGGACAATCGGCCGCGCGGCGGAGCGAAACTCCTTCTGCCCGTATTCGACCGGCGCGAAGCCGGCCCGCGCGGCGCTCAGCAGGTATGTCCCGGCGGGCAACGCGGAAAAGTCGAAATTGCCGTAGAGGTTGGTACGCACGGCCAGGGTTGGACCCGGCGAGCCCGGCACCGGAGCCAGCGTGACCTGGGTGCGGGCCAGGGGCCTGCCGCTCATGTTCTCCAGCACGACACCACGGATCACCGCGGCTTGCGATGAAACTGCCACTAGCACGAGGAACAGCAATTTCCGCATAACTCTTACCGAATGACGTATCCCGGATGGCCAAACGTGCATGCCGAATTAAGGTAGCAGGTTGATCCAGCAGATGGGACACGCAATCCAAAATAACAGAAGGCGTTGACCAACTGCCGGCGGCAAAGACGGCCGGCGCTACCTTAACGCCCACGGCGGTAGCGCCGGCGATCTTGTCAGCCGGTTCTCCGAATGAAAAGCGAGTCCCTTGGCGCAGCCCGCCACGCGCTAGGCTGGTGAAGAACATGGATGAGTCAGCTTTAATCTCGCTCACCGAGCTGGCGGTGATCGGAGCTGTCATGCTCCTGTTGCCCCATTTCTCGCCGCGACGCTACTGGTTTGCTATCACGGTTCCGCCGGATTTTCGCTCGACGGATGCGGCACGCGGCGGGCTCCGCCGCTATCACTGGCGCGTAGCCTTGTCGATCGGCGTGTCTGCGCTGGCAGTGCTTTACCTCGCGCCCCGGTCGCCGGACCTGGCAGCTGCGATCGCGACTTTGTTGCCCCTGGTGGCAGGGATGGTTGCGTTTCTTCGCGAGCGAAGCCAAGTCCGCGCCGCTGTCGAGGCTACGCCAGCTTCCACGCCAGCACACGAAGATCGCGCACACCACCTTCCAGTGTGGCTGGGATGGGCGCTGCCACCATTCGCCCTGCCGTTGGCCGCCGCTTTGTACCTTCAGGCACACTGGGATCAGATCCCTGAGCGCTTCCCCATTCACTGGGGTGCCAACGGCCAGCCCAATGGCTGGGCGCACCGCACGGCGGGAGGGGTTTACGGCCCCCTGCTTTTTGCGGCGGGACTGATGTTGCTGATGCTGCTGCTCGGCCTGGCGATGTATTATGGCTCCCGGCACAGCCCGCAGATACTGGCGGTACTCAAGATCCTCATCGGCGTCATGTATTTTCTCGCGTTTCTGTTCACCGGCATCGGTTTGATGCCGGTACTCAGGATCTCTCCCTTGATTTTCGTCGCGGCAGCGCCGATTTTCGTGATGGCTGTGCTCGTTTATTCCTTTAAGTGCGCTACCGACGCAGGGATGCCTGCCGAGGCGACGCCCGACGAGTGCTGGACCTTGGGGAGCGTCTACTACAACCCCGGCGACCCGGCCCTGTTCGTTCAGAAACGCATGGGATTCGGCTACACCTTCAATTTCGGGCATCGCCTTTCCTGGGTGATCCTGGGAGGCTTCCTGGCGGCCATCGCGGGCCTGGTTGTATTTTTGCACGGGGCCTTGCAGTAATGAGACTGCGCTACACTTTTTCTTCGAGTCGCCCATGCAGCTAACCGGACAATCCATCATTGGCACGAGCCGCACTGCCACTACGAGCGACGCCTTCTTCGCGGTCAACGCGAGGACCGGCGAGCGGCTGGAGCCGCCATTCTATTCTGCCAGTGACCGGGACCTGGACGAGGCCGTGGCGCTGGCGGCGGCGGCGTTCGCTGGTTATCGCTCGCTGCCTCGCGCCCGCCGTGCTGAGTTTCTGCGTGAGATCGCCGCGCAACTGGCGGCTCTCGGCGATCCGCTCATTGAGCGCGTGATGCTGGAGACGGCGCTGCCGGAAGCACGCGTGCGCGGTGAGCTGGCCCGCACCGCCGGCCAGCTCCGCTTCTTTGCCGACATCGTCGAAGACGGCTCCTGGGTGGATGCGCGCATCGATACGGCCGACCCCGACCGCAAGCCGGTGCCCAAGCCCGACGTCCGCTCCATGCTGCGCCCGCTGGGTCCTGTGGCCTTGTTCTGCGCCAGCAATTTTCCGCTGGCTTTTTCCGTTGCCGGCGGTGACACGGTGTCGGCGCTGGCAGCCGGGAATCCGGTGGTGGTGAACGCCCATTTCTCCCATCCGGGAACCGCCGAGATGTGCGGCGCGGCCATCGCCGCCGCGGCGCATCGGACCCTGATGCCGGGCGGCGTGTTTTCCCTGCTCTTCAGCCAGGGGCATCACATCGGCCAGGCGCTGGTGGCCCATCCTCTGATCAAGGCGGTTGGGTTCACAGGTTCGCGCAAGGGCGGCCTGGCGCTGGGCGACATCGCGCGCGCACGGCCGGAGCCCATCCCTTTTTATGCGGAAATGAGCAGCGTGAACCCAGTATTCGTACTGCCCAACGCTCTCGCTCAAAGCGGCTCGCCCATTGCCGCCGGACTGCACACGTCCGTCACCCTGGGGGTTGGGCAGTTCTGCACCAATCCCGGCGTGGCGCTGCTGGAGGAAGGACCCGCCGGCGACGCGCTGGTGGCCGCTCTGGGTGCGAAGATCGAGGCCACCCCGGCGGGGCCGATGCTCAACTCCGGCATTCTGGAGAACTACGGCCGCCTGGTGGCGGAACGCGCCGGCGACACCCGCGTCCGCCATGTGGCGCAAGGAGCCGCCTCCAGCGGCGCTGCGGCCGCGCTCTTCGAAGTTGATGCCCAAACGTTTCTGGACAGCCCGGGACTGGGCGCTGAGGTTTTCGGGCCCGCCTCGTTGATGGTCCGCTATCGGACGCTCGACCAGGCGCTGGAAATCGCGGAGGCGATGGAAGGGAACCTCACGGCCACCATCCACATGGCCGCCGGCGATGAGGCTGCCGCAGCGCGACTGGCAGCGGCGCTGGAGACACGCGTCGGCAGGATTATCTTCCAGGGCTACCCCACCGGTCTGGAGGTGTGCCAGGCGATGGTCCACGGCGGCCCCTATCCCGCCACATCGGACGGCCGCACTACCTCGGTCGGCGGCCGCGCCATTGACCGGTTTGCGCGGCCCGTTTGTTTCCAGGACGCGCCCGCACAATTCCTGCCGGAAGAGTTGCGCGATGGCAACCCAGTTGCGATCTGGCGAATCGTCAACGGCGTACGGACGCGCGAATAGGTCCGTTCTTTCGGGCGTTCCGTTCTGCCCCATTTCGGTTGACAATGGGTAGTAAGGGGGGGACGGCCTGTGGGCGAAAAGTGCCGTTTCGCACGCCTCGCATGCTACGAAGCGCGCGTGCTGGCTAGATCTGATAGACTGGAGATGTCTTTGATCGTCCCGCTACAGCCTTGGCCGAAATCCATCTGCCTCGTCTCTCGCCCGAACCGTCAAATACGAAGGAACCTAAGATGAAAAACATATTTGTAGGCAATTTGGATTTTGCCGCAACCGAATCTTCCATCCGTGCGCTCTTTGAGCCTCACGGGAACGTGGAGAGGGTCAACCTGGTAACCGACCGCGATACGGGCCGCTCCCGCGGCTTCGCGTTTGTCGAGATGACGGATGCAGCCGAGGCCGACCGCGCCATTGCCGCCTTGAACGGCTACGAGATGAACGGGCGCGCTCTGAATGTCAACGAGGCCCGGCCGAAGACCGACAGCGGCGGCGGCCGTTCCTTCCGCGGTGGACCGCGTGGCGGCAGCGGTGGCGGCGGTGGGCCACGGCAGCGGCGCGAGCCCCGCTGGTAAATCACATCAGGGAAGCCGGCCCCAGGCTGCGCCGGCTTCGATCGTTTCGCGGAGGAATCAACCATCCCCACTCGATCGCTACGCTAGTTCAGGAAGCGTCAGACGGTGATCGCCCGGATGGAGAAGCGGAAGGGGAAAGGCGGCGAGGCGTATGCAGCGTAAACGGGAGTATCTGAGAGGATCCGCCTTTGCCAGCGTCGAAACCAGCGCCACGGCGCCGGTGGACGATACGACGGGCGGGGCCGAATGAGTCCCGAATTCAGGCGCGGCGCAATACGGCCGGGGGAGCGAACGGTGGAACTGCGGTATATGGGGTTTCAGCAGAAGCAGAACAGGCGTTTGTACCGGTTCGATATGAATGATGCCGGGAACAAGTCTTCGATCCCGCACGTTGTGAGCGTTGACATGGAGTTGTTTCTCAAACACCATGTCGGCATTCAGGAGGGCCCGGCCCTATGCGCTCAGAAAATCACCGCTGACCTCGAAGCCGATCATCAAGGTGACCACGAACTGACGAACGAAGACCTACTGGCCTATGCGACGGATCGCGCTGTAGCCGCTGAGCGCAAGGCGGAGGCACGCCGCAGCGGTCCGGCGCGCCGCAAACCGGAGCCCGGCCAACCCGTCAGCCCCTGGTGGCGCTAGCCCAGCAGGCGATTTCCCGGAACAAAGAACAAAGAAAAAGAACCGGCGGCAGAGACCGCCGGCGCTAATTAGAGCATGGTAGCGCCGGCGGTCTTTGCCGCCGGCTTTTTGCAAGAGACCATTCACCCGCCGACAGGCGCTGCCTTGCCATGCACGCGATCGAGGGCGCCTCAGTCGTGGCTAATCACGATCTTCCCGAAGTGCCCGGCAGCTTTCATGTAGCGATACGCTTCTGGAGCCTCCACAAACGGGAAGACGCGGTCGATCACCGGACGAAGCTGATGAAGGGCGATCGCCCGGTTCATGGCTTCGAACATATCGCGCGATCCCACGTAGATCCCCTGCAGACAGGCCCCCTTCACCATCAGCAGGCGCGGATCCACCTGGCCGCCCGGCTCCGACAGTACGCCGATCAGACTGATGCGGCCCCCGTAACGCACCGCGCGGAAGGATTGCGGCAACGTTCCCGCGCCGCCGACTTCGACGACATGATCGACGCCGACGCCGGCGGTCAACTCCAGCACGCTCCGGCCCCATTCCGGCGTTTGGCGGTAGTTGATGCCATCGGATGCGCCCAGCGCGATCATTCGGGCGAGCTTTTCGTCGCTGCTCGAAGTGGCGATGACGCGCGCCCCATGGAGGCGCGCGATCTGCAGCGCAAAAACCGAGACGCCGCCGGTGCCTAGCACCAGCACCGAGTCGCCGGCCCGCACGCCTCCCGCCGCCACCAGCGCATTCCAGACCGTGACGGCGGCGCACGGCAGGGTCGCGGCCTCCGCGTACGACAGGTGCTCGGGAATCGGAACCAGTCCGTCCTCGTCGAGGGCCACGTATTCCGCCAGCATCCCGTCGATGGCGCCGCCCAAAGCGGACTTACTGTTTTCCTCACGGACCGGGCCGCCCAGCCACGTCTGCATAAAGATGGCGGCCACTCTCGCGCCGGGCTTCACCCGCGTCACCTGCGGGCCCACCTCGACCACCTCGCCCGCGCCATCGGACAACGGAACCAGCGGGAGCTTCACTTGCCGGCCATAGCCGCCGCTGGCCACCACCAGGTCGCGGTAGTTCAGGGAATTCGCCCGGAGCCGGACCAGCGCCTGCCTGGGCCCGGGCTTTGGCACCGGCCGTTCGGCCAGCTTGAGCCCCTCCAGCGAAAAACCGTCCTCAAAGACAAACGCACGCATGCCGCCGCCCGCTACCTGGTCTGGCCGGCGTTTTCGACGACGCTGCGCGCCAGATAGTTCTCGATCTTCGATCCGTTGCGCGCCACTTCGTAGTAGGCGGCTCTCAACAATTGGTCCTTGGCGTTGCGCAGATTCTCGCGAATGCTCTGCTGCACGTTGGGATCATTGAGCTCGCGCTGGCCCGCGGATTCCTTGGAGATCATCTTCAGAATGCGAAACCCATCCGGCGAGGGAATGATCTGCGAGATCTGGTTGGGCTGCATGGAGAGAATCAGCTTGCGCAGTTCCGGCGAAGAGTTGGCCAGCGCAGACTCCGGGATAAATCCGCGGTCGCCTCCATTCGGCGCCGAGTCTGCATCCTCGGAATAGTTCTGCGCCAGCCGGGCGAAATCGGCGCCCTGTTTGATCTGCGCCTCCAGGTTCAGAATCTTCGCCTTGGCTTCGGCCGCGTTGCGGGCTTTGCTGTTCTTCAGGTTGCGCACGGGCGTGTTGGGATCGGCCGTGACCAGGATTTGCGCCAGGTGCACCTGGGATTCAGCCAGGTTGAAACTAGCCCGGTTGGCGTTGTAAAAATTCGCCACGTCGGCGTCGGTGATGTTGACGTGCGACGTGATCTCCTTGTTGACCAGCTTGTCCACCGTAAGCCGCTGGCGAATCTGGGCGCGGAGATCGCCCATCGCCATGTGCCGGTCGGCAAGCTGGCGGTCGAACCCCTCCTTGGTGAAGGGGGCTTTCATCTTGTTGATCTCCGTGTCCACATCGGCATCGACCGCCGTCAAGCCCAACTTCTCGGCACGCTGCAGGAGAATCTCGTTGATAATCAGGCTGCTCAACAGATCGAGCTTTTGCGACATGACCAGATCCTTGTTGGCCGCTTCCGGCTGTTGCGGATACTGGGTCTGGTAAGTCTTTTCGAGCTCGGTATAGGTGATGGGGTGTCCGTTCACCACCGCGGCAACGTTGGCGGGCGGCGCATGTTTGCACGCAGCCTGAAACAGAGCGCACCCCGCCACCAGGAGCAAAAACGGATTGGGCTTCATCGTGACCCCTCATTGTACCCACACTTCGCCGCGACCGGCTCACTTGGCCCGGCGCACCAGGCACGCTGCTCCGCCGTTCAAGACTACACTGGAGAAAGCAATGAAATCCGCAGTGTTCCTTCTTTTTTGCATAAGCCAGGCGTCCCGGGCCGCCTCCTCCGGCTACTTTACGCCCGAGCACCTGCTGACCGGCATCGGTGTAGATCGCGACGGACTTTCCGACGACGCGCTCGCCACGCGAACGCGGCTGATGGTTGAATCGCAGACCTTCATCATCATGCGCGATCCCAAGGCGGTGGCCGGGGCCAAACGCGTCACTACCGACGCCAGGCTACAGGCTGCGTTTCGCGCGGCGGCCGCGGCCAGCGGTCTGCCGCAGGATCTGCTGGAGTCGATTGCGTACCTGGAAAGTTGGGGTGACGTCAGCGCCGAGAGCTGGGCCGGCAGTCCCCGGGGCGTCATGCAGGTTTCGCTCGATACTGCCCGCACCATGGGTCTCAAGGTGGTCCAGGTCACCCGCTACCACACCTCCAAGGTAACGGTGCGTGTGAAAGGCGCCGGCGGCAAAGCGAAATACCAGACCGTCAAGCGCCGCACGCCATACACGGTGATCGTGCGCGACGAGCGCCTGATTCCCGAGCGCGCCATACCCGCCGCCGCGGTCTACCTGGCAGGCATGGAGCGGACCTTCGGCGGCCGGGACTGGGCCATCTTTGCTTACCACTGCGGGCAGGGCTGCGTAACCGAGATGCAGGAGCTGACGCGCCGCGCGCGCGGCTTTCCCAGGGACCAGATCACAGTGCCGCGCATGTACTTCTCCGCCAGCCCCGCCTGGAACCGGGAGCTTTACCTGGCCATCCAGCAGCAGATGCAGCGCGACTACTCGCCCACCTACTACTTTCGTATCCTGTGCGCGAGTGAGCTGTTGGCGCTGTACCGCTCCGACCCGGTAGCCTTCACCGCTTTGGCCGACGCCAACAAGAGCGAGTTCAATACCGTGGGCCGGGCGCCGCACCGGCTTTCGGTGTGGCTCAAGCGCGAGGACATGATCTTCCGCTCCAACGATGATATCCGCGCCGACAATGGCCGGTTGCTGGCGAGGGCATTCGACCGGCCTGATTTCTTCGGCTACGCCTTGAATTTCCAGGGCATCGCGGCTGAGCACCGGGAGCAGTTGGCTGAGGCGTCTCCCGCCACGCTCGGCGCCCTGATCTACATTGCGTTTGAAACGCGGCGCCTCTTTGACGCAGTAGGCGCAGGCCAGGAGAAATTCCGGCCGCTGCCAATCGCGGCGCTGGTCGAGCCGGAGGACTACACCTCCAAGCAGGACCGGCGCGATGAGGCGGCTCACAGCTCGGGGCAGGTCTTCGATCTAGATTACTCGGGCTTGCCACCTGTGGAGCTGGAATGCCTTCGCTTCATCCTCGACGATTTGGGCGATGAGGGTTACCTCGGCTTCGTGGAGGAAGGCCGCGACAACCTCCACATCGGCTCTTCGCCCAGTTCGCGGGACTTCTTCACGGCCGTCTTCGAAGAAGCCTCGCATTCCGCCGTCACGCAGTAGAGGCGGCGACGGTATCCGGCGTCGCGGCGCAATCCAAGTTCGCTGATAAACCAGTTGACTTCGCTCGAATGTAAGTTTATACTTACGGTAAGTGACAACTTACCAATCAACTCAGCTCGATGCACTCGGGGATGCGACGCGGCGGGCCATCCTGGACCGGCTGCTGGCGGGTCCACTGCCTGTAGGAAAGCTGGCGCACGATTTTCCCGTCAGCAGGCCGGCCATCTCGCAGCATCTCCGTGTCCTGAAGCTCGCCAACCTTGTCGTTGACCGGCCGGCTGGGAATCAGCGGATGTATCAACTGAATCCGGAGGGATTCGGTTCGTTGCGCGAGTATTTCGATCGTTTCTGGAACGAGGCACTGATGGCATTCAAGAGAAAAGTCGAAGAGGGCGAGCACAAGGAGGGGTTATGACGATGACACAACAGATACTGGATACGCCGGTCACCAAGAGCATCACGGTAAAGGCCGGGGTGGAGCGCGCATTCGCGGTCTTCACGGAGGGAATTGACACCTGGTGGCCGCGGGATCACCACATCGGGAAAGTGCCGATGAAGAAGACCCCCATCGAAGCGCACGCGGGAGGCCGCTGCTACACCGAGCAGACCGACGGCACCGAATGCGACTGGGGGCAGGTTCTGGTATGGGAACCGCCGCGCCGTTTTGTGATGGCGTGGAAGATTAGCCCTGCATGGCAGTACGAACCGGACCCGGCCAAGGCGAGCGAGGTGGAAGTGCGCTTCACACCGGAGCCGGGCGGAACGACACGCGTGGATCTCGAGCATCGGTTCTTTGAGCGCGGCGGCGCCGGCTGGGAAGCCATGCGCACCGCGGTTGACGCACCGATGATGGGGTGGGGCACATTGCTCGAGATGTTCGCCGCACGCGCCGGCGAGACAAACTAAGCCACGGCCGGCGGGGGCCGGTTCGACACTCCACCGGTTGGCGCCGGCCCTCCATAGAAACCGTCCACGTTTGCTAAG
>CAZZHN010000136.1:0-12778 GCA_964654065.1 uncultured Solibacteraceae bacterium | reverse complement strand
CGGGCTGGAAATAGACCTTAATCACGCTGACCCCCGGCAGGGAACGCGACTCGATGTGCTCAATTCCGCTCCCCAACGTGAAGAAACGTTCGAAGCGGCTGGTGATGTCAGTCTCGATCTGTTCCGGCGGCATCCCCGAATAAAATGTGGCCACGACCACCACGGGGATGTTCATGGCCGGAAACATGTCCACCGGCATACGCACGAGGCTGGTTACGCCGACGACCGCAATAATGAGACAGATTACGACGATGAAGTACGGGTTACGAATTGCGAAACCTGACATCGAATCCTCGCTATTGCTTCGACTCGGCCATGGCTGTGACCTGAGGCTTGACCTCTTCGCCTGCTTGGAGTCCTGAGCGACTCCCGATCACAACCATGTCCCCCTCGTTCAGGCCCGAGCGAACCTCCACCTGATTGGCGGTTTCGAGCCCCAGGTCGATCTTGCGAACTTCCACGCGGCTGGTCGGAGTGATTACCATCACGCGTCCCGCAGCAGGCGAGTCCGACGCTGTGTTCTTGGGCGCAGCTTCCGCGTCCACATCCACCGCCGTGATCGGAATGGTCAACACCGAGTTGCGCCGCGAGAGCGTCAGCGTGACCTCCGCGTACATTCCCGGTATCAGCACCAGGTCTGCGTTCGGGACGTCGACTTCCGTGTCCATGGTCCGCGTTTCCAAAGACAGTTTATCCACGAACCGCGCCACCTTCCCCGGAAATGCGCGGTTCAAGGCCGGCACCCGCACCTCCACCTGCTGGCCGATGTGGATAGTGGGGACGGCAGACTCCGGAACGGGAAGAATCAGGCGGAGCAGCCCATTTTCGGAGAGCCGGACAACGGGCATCGCCTGGGTTTGCGAGGCGGTGCCAGCCTGGATCATGGAGCCTTTGTCGGCATAGCGCTTAGTCACGACGCCGGTGAAGGGGGCGGTGACGCGTTCATAATCGATCATGGTCTGGACTCTCGCGGCGGAAGACTGGTCAACATCTACTTGTTGTCCGGCGGCGGTGAGAGCGGAGTTGGCGCCGGCGAGCTGGGCTTCGGTGACCAGGTCTTTGCTTTGAGCGTCGTCGATTTCCTGTTGGGCAATCAGGCCGGGTCTTTTCTGCGATGCCTGGAGCAGCCGGCTATAGGAAAGGTGCGCGATATCGTGGGCCGACTTGGCTCGTGCGATCTCATCCTGGGCGCGCGTCACTTCGGATTGGCTGTGCCTCACGCCGGCTTGGGACTTTCTAAGGTCATCGGCCATTTCGGGGACTTCCAGGGCGGCCAGGAGGTCGCCCTCCCTCACGCGGTCGCCCACGTCCACGCGGATCTCCTTGACGTAACCGGAAACCTTAGCCATCACGTCGACTTCCTGAAACGGCTTGAACTCCGCGGTGAGGATGAGATCGTGCGAGAGGTCCGCGGTGGCGACCTTAGCCACGGCGACGGTGGGGATTTCAGAGGCGGCCGAGGTGTTGGCCTGCGCGTCTTTGTTGCTGCCGCAGGAAGAGACTAGAAACGCACCCAGGGCAGCGAGCAGCCAGGGAAAGATCGGAGCGGTCGATTTTCGCATTCAGTTTCCTTAATCCGTGGTGCGGATAGCGTCCAGGAGTCCTTCGGTTGAAAACTCCGGGGACTGGCAGAGGTCGATGATGCGTTGCTCCTGGACGCGGATGCGGGCGGCCACATCTGGGAGTTGCGCCGCGACTTGGTGCGGTATGGAAACCACGCCATGGCAATCGGCGAAAAGCAAGTCGCCCGGGCGGATTTCGAGTCCGAAGATCCGAACGGGCTGACCGTAGTCCACGATGTGGGTGTAGCCGTGCGACACGGCGGCCGATCGGGCGAACATGGGAAACTGCATGCGAGCGACGGCAGGGATATCGCGCACCGTTCCGTTGGTGATCACCCCTTGACACTGCAGGGCCTTGAGAACGGCGGCATGTACTTCGCCGACTACGGACCCCAGGCCGGATTCCGCGTGGAGATCCTGGATGACGGCAATCCGCGGCGCGGGAAGGCTTTCGATGCCAACCCACCCATCGGTGCGATCCAAGTAGGAGCTTCCCGTCATCGGCGGGTCGGAGGAACGGATTCTAGCGGTAGCTGCATAGCCTAGCAAGCGCGGAAAACCGCCGGTGACACACTGCAAACCGGGTCTGGTATAGCCCTCATTGCGAAGCCGGACACCGAACTTTTCGATGGCGTTGGCGATGTTGCATGTGTCGAATTGCCGGATGGCTTCCAAGATTTGCGATGGCAACGCGTGTTCGTGGTTCGCAGTCAAGTGGTCCCCCCAATGGCCAGCATAGGAACCGGAGCCGGACGCCGGAATACTCGATTGAGGGTATATTCGCGGAAATCCGGCTGTATGGGTTCGGCTCATTCCTGGTCAATTCCGGCGGAAAGCCACGAGAGTGAGTGCTGGAACAGGCGCGTCCGGCCAACAAGAGGTCTTCCTCGCCGTTGCAATCAACGTCACATGGTTCCAGGCGAAACTGGCATGCCGATGTGGCATTTGAGGATATCGGAAGCTATTTGTCGTCGAGAGGGGCTCGATCTAGGAGCGCTCGGTTGGCTCAGTTCTCGACCGGAACCCGATCGATGTGGTCAATGATAATGCGGTCCACCGGCGCCTTCCGCAGTTCCAGCTTCAATCCGGGTTGGTCCTGGAGGGCGTCGAATAAGGAAACGGCAGGAGGATCGACGGACTGGTCAGCTTCGTCCGTCGGAGTCCAGGTAAGGCTGAAATCGTAGTAACCCTGGAGGCCGGAATAGCAGCGTCACGGCCTTCGATATCTATAGCAAGTCGTCGACCGTGTCTGGCAGGATTCTGGGCAGGGGCATGCCCTGCAGTCTCTTTCTGCTTTGCTTTGGCCACACTCTTGCGACGTGCTCAACGGGAAGAGCAGCGACTTCAGTATGGCCACGCGATCGACCGCAGGGCAACACGATCCGGTCTGTGGGATGCCACTGGACCCAAGCCGGGCTACGGTCTCCTCGGAACAAGCCGGAAACAAGCACCACTTCTGCAGCAGTGGATGCAAGGCTGTCTTCGATAAGAATCCGGATGGCTTCATGGCACCGGAGGGGGCGAATATCTGCGTACAAAATGCTTGAAAATGAAGGTTCCAATGCTCGGGGGCCTTCTTGACGACGACCGGCTTCGATATCGAGCAGAGCTGCAAGGATTTGAAGTCTTCCCAAAGCCGTATACCGCGGCTGAGCTGCTCCAGGAAGTGAAGGCTGTCTTAAGTAGACCGCGGGGCTGAACAGTAGCACCGTTAGTCACCGCAATGTATGGTGGTGCCTCGAGGCTGAGGTACTGCACTTGGGGCTCTTCATTCTTCTCCACACAAGGGCATGGAAATTAGCCGGGCACAGCGATCGCCGGTGTGACGCCGTAATCCTTCGGCTGTGATCCGCGCGGCTCGCGTCAGGCCGCCCTGCGACACGGTCTGGCGCGCCATTTTCCACCACAAATGATGAGGCTTCATGGCTGTGAGGTGAGGTCACCTGCCGGCATCCATCTCATCGAGCACCGCTGAGACCGCTCTACTGACTTAGTCTTGTGAGAACCAGCGCCAGCGGACGATCCGTAGCGGGCGGCGACCCGCATTCCTTCTTGCGAACCTGCCAGAGTTGCTCGGCGAGATCCACATGGGATTCGGCAACCTCGCTTTGGCGGATGGCGCTGACAGGAGCCTTCAGCGCTGTAGCTGCCCTACCGAACAACTCGCGCAATTCCTGCGATGGATTCGAGCTTACACATTGACTGACATCGACCAGTGCAAGCTCGACCAGCTTGAGGCTCCGCTGAAAGCGCTCTCCCGGGCCGAGCCCGCGTATCGTGGGATCCAGCGTTAGCAGTTCGTCGCAGAGTTCCAGACGTTGCCGCGAGGCCTGGTCATCCGGGGCCAGCCGCAGCGCGGTCTCGGAATCCCGCTGCGCGGCGCGATAGTTGCCTCGGGCGAACTCCGCCTCGCCCAGACCAGCATGTGCCTCCGCGTTGTCGGGGGCGTCGTGCAGAATCTCGCGAAATACGTCCGCGGCGCGTGTCGGAGACCCCGCCAGCAGTAAAAGCCGGCCGATCCGCGTTCGTGTCTTCAGATCGCCGGGAGCTTGCTCCTCAAGCGGAAGCAACTCAGCGAGCAGCTCTTCTTTGGAGTTCCGCTTCGCCAGCAGGTCGATCAGTTCAAACCTCACCTGAAGCCGATTGCCTGCTGCGTCCTCCCTCCACCGGCCGTCAATCGCGCGGTGAAAATAGGAAACTGCTTCCTCATACCGGGCCTCTTTCACCATCACGCGCCCCATGATCAAGCTGGCGCGGCCGTCTGTGGAGTCGCTCTGCAGTAAATCCGTCAAGGTCGATTCCGCATCGGCGGTCCTTCCAGCCGCGAGTTCCGCCTCCGCCAGCGTGCGCCGGTAATCGCGGTTGCCACGCGCGTTCGCAATCGCGTCTTTGATTCGGTCGATCGCCTTCGCGTTCTCTCCGCGCTGCATCAAGGCACGCCCTTGTGCAAACAAATGGGCTGCCTCTACCAGCGTTTCCGCCCGCTCCGTCTTGGCGAGAAACGTGTCGGCCGCGAAGAGGGCAGCGATGGCAAGGAAAGTCAATCCGAACGTCTCCAGGAGCGAGCTCCTTCTGATGGGCTCCGTCATGGTTTGCTCTGCTCGATCGATCTGCCCAGTTTCGACACGCCGTAGGCGTCCAGGATGTCGTCCAGTGCGATGATCCCGATCAACTGGCGCAAGTTCGCGCGGCTGACCACGGGAAGAACGTTCAGTCCGCTGGCTCCCATCTGCTCCAGCGCCAGGCTCAGGCTGTGGTCGGGATGAACGTGCGGAATCTCCTCGGCACTCGGCGGACCCGCGGGCAGAACCTCCGCCACCCGCTGGTTCCCCGCTCCGTCTTCTGCGGCCTGTTCCAGATCGCTGCTCCGGGTCATCGCCAACAGCCCTGCCGCGTCCGCAATGGGCCACGCATCGACGCCGCTGTCCTGCATTTGACGGAGAAGCATGGCGATCGGCAGTTCCGGAGACACCATCTCCGGCGCAGGCCGCATTGCCTCGCGCACTTGAATCCTTTCGGCCTGTGAACGCGATTGCGCGTTGGGCAGGTGCACACCTTCCTGGTAGGAGAGCGCCTCATAGATCGGCTGCCGCTGGAGCTTGTGCGATATGAAATAAGCGATCAGGTTTGAGATCATCAGCGGAACGATGATCGTATAATCGCGCGTGATCTCGAAAATCATAAACACCGAGGTCAGCGGCGTCCGCACAATCCCGGCGAACGCAGTTCCCATGCCGACCAATGCATACGCGCCGGGGGCTGCAGTGTAACCGGGGAATAGCTTTTGAGCGACGCCTCCTACCGCCGCGCCCATCATCGCACCGATGAAGAGGCTCGGCCCAAAGATGCCACCTGCATTGCCGGACGCATAGCAGACCGCGGTCGCGACGATCTTCAACAGGGCAAACAGCACTACGAGTTTGAGGACGATGTCGCCGTTCAGCACCTTCTCGACGTAGTTATACCCGACTCCCATCACTTCGGGCACGAAGTAACCGATCAGCCCGATTGTCAGGCCGCCGGCTACCGGCTGAAACCAGACCGTCCACTTCGGCAGGCGCATGAACCAGGCACGGAGTCCCAGCAGAAGTTTGACAAAGCAGACCGACCCCAGCCCGCCTACCACTCCCAGCACGGCGTAGATACCAAGTTCTCCGGGGTGCACCAACCGGTAACCAGCGACATGGAAGAGTGGATCGTCGCCCAATACCAGGTGTAAGACCATCCAGGAGGTCGCCGAACTCAACACCACCGAGCCCAGCACGGCTGCGTTCAGATCTCCCATGATCTCTTCGAGCGTGAACAGGACCGCCGCGATGGGAGTATTGAAGGCCGCCGCCAACGCCGCAGCGCAGCCCGCCGGGACTAGCGCCTTCACCCCTTTAGGATCGAGCCCCAAATTTCGCGCGACCACCGAGGCCAGGCCCGCACCCACCTGAACCGACGGTCCTTCGCGCCCGAGCGCGATGCCGCTGGCCAGCGAGGCCGAGCAGCAGAAGAATTTCCCGACGACGGTCCTAAAGCGGATCCGCCCATCGTTGATGAAGATTGCGAACTTGGTCTGCGGGATCCCGCTGCCGCGTGCATTCGGGAAATACCGCCACAAGAGGTAGCCCGTGCTGAGCGAACCGAGCACAGGAACCAAAATTCGCCGCAAGCCCGATCCGCCCGCCGGATACATGCGCGCTGCGAGCCGGCCGGTCAGCAGGATGAAAGCCACCACCACCAGGCCCACCAGAGCGCCAATCACCAGGCTAAAGACGAGCGATAACTGGTCCTCGCTTTGGCGTAGCCTTTCCAAGCTCTGGCTCAGCTTAACGCCCCACGCCGACCAGCGATTCCTATCCATCCTCGGCTTCCCTGGAAACGCCGGACCGCTCAACTCCTCGTTGTAAATCGCCCATCGCTCCTATCCGTGCAACGGTATCCGCCCGGTAGTCCTCGGCCGACGCCCAAACTCGTCCTGCGGGCTTACGATGCTATTCTACTCCGCGAGGCGAACGCAGCCGCGGCGAGAGATCGGTAGGCTATTGCGCCTGAGCCAGCGCCACGATGTGGATGCGGCGGTTCTTTTGCCAGCAGGCCTCGTCGTGCTCGTCGCAGACCGGGCGCTGCTTGCCGTAGCTGATCACGTTCAGCTGGGCCGAGGGGATGCCGACCTGGGCCAGGTAGTCCTTGGCGGACTCGGCACGCTTGTCGCCGAGCGCCATATTGTACTC
Source organism: uncultured Solibacteraceae bacterium (assembly GCA_964654065.1). Lineage (GTDB taxonomy): Bacteria > Acidobacteriota > Terriglobia > Bryobacterales > Bryobacteraceae > Bog-375. The sequence goes on along the minus strand of CAZZHN010000136.1, from coordinate 5,997 downwards.
GTCGGAGCCGCGCTCGTCGCAGTGGCCCTCGATGGTCAGCTTGTAGTTCGGATAATCTTTCAAGATGTCCCGGAGCTCGGCGGAATCGGCCTGGAGTGCTTTCAGGGCATCAGGACGCAGCGAGGCCTTGTCGTAGTCGAAATAGGCGTCTTCGATTTTCGACAGAAGCTCATCGATGCGGGCGCGGGTCGCCGCACTCGGATATTTCTGCGTCTGCGCAACGGCCGCGGGCGGCGGCGTGCTGGCGGCATGGACCGGCGCAGGAGCCGGCTTCACAGCCGCCACAGCTGGGGCCGGAACCGGAGCTGGCGGCGCGGCCGCTGTAACTTTCTTCTTGGCGCATGCCGCCGTGAGCAGGCTGACCACGGCAAGTGCAATTAGGGTTCGTTTCTGAGCGTGCTTCATAGTTGTTCCTTCCCTCTTTACCATTGAACTCACTTAGGGGCCGCGAGCGAAATCCTGTCAGCACAGGATTTTTTGGCTGGCAGGGTCTGCACTACACTCAATATTGAAAAGGTCGCAGTCCCATCTTGCTTTCCTACTCGGGTAGTCCGGTGGCCGGTGCGGGCGAGAAGCGCCGCATACCTTCATGGCTGATACTGTCTCTCGGCTTTGGCGGACTGCTGATCTGTATCGTCGTGGCGGCTGTTGGCACGCTGGTTGCCTTGCAGCGGGTGCGCAACAGTGAAGCCCAATCGCGGAAAGCGTTTCTGCAGCGGCTCGGCGCTCTCGACCAGATTCGCGCCCAGATCTACCTGTCGGGCACCTACGTGCGCGACTTTCTGCTCTCGCCGGACCCCGACACCGCCAGGGCCCAGGCCGCACACTTATCCGGCTTGGAGCACGAGACCCATCACGCCCTGGACGCCTACGCACACGGCCTGGAGTTGGAGGAGCGCCAGCCCTTCCTGGCGCTGCGCAGCGAGATCGACGCCTACTGGCGGGTGCTGGATTCGACCATCGGGTGGTCTCCCGCGGAGCGGAACCGTTTGCGGCTCTCGTTCTTCTATAGTGAGTTGGTTCCGCGGCGCACCGCAATGCTGCAGATCGCCGACCGCATCGCAACCGTGAACGAGCGCGGCCTGACACGTTCGGAGGCGGAGTCGGAGGCTTCGGCGGGCAGCTTGCGGCGCTCCCTCATGCTCACCTTCGCCGGCACGCTCCTCGGCGGCCTGATCCTGGCGCTGGTGACGATCGGCCTCACGCTTCGGCTAGAACGGGAGCTCGACCTGCGCCGCGCCGACCTGCAAGAACTGTCCACCCTGCTCTTGCGGGCGCAGGAAGAAGAACGCCGGTCCCTGGCGCGCGAGCTTCACGACGAAATCGGCCAGTCTCTCTCGGCGATTCTGATGGAGACCGAGGGCGCCGAGGGCGCGGGTCGGCCGGTCGGCATCCGCGAGCATCTCGATTCGATTAAGGGACTAGCGGAAAGGACGGTCAACCAGGTGCGCGATCTGGCGCTGCTGCTGCGGCCGTCTATGCTCGATGACCTCGGTCTCACGCCGGCGTTGAATTGGCACGCGCGGGAAACCAGCAAGCGCACTGGATTGAACGTGGCCGTCTCCGCCGACGAAGCCATCGACAGCCTGCCGGATGAGCATCAAACCTGCATCTACCGTCTGGTGCAGGAAGCTGTGAACAATGCCGTCCGGCACGCCCACGCGCGCAACGTCGAGGTAGCCGTTCGACGCCGGCGCGAGAAGGTAGAAGTAACCGTGCAGGATGATGGCGCCGGCTTCGATACGCGCTTCATGCGCGGCCTTGGCCTGCTCGGCATGGAGGAGCGGATCCGCCGGCTCGGCGGGGGCCTCAAGATTAGCTCCGAGCCAGGGCGAGGCACGCTCGTCCACGCGGCTCTGCCGATTGCGGAAATGGATGCGAGGAACGGTCATGAAGCCAATTCGTATCTTGCTGGCTGACGACCATACGGTGGTCCGCGACGGTTTGCGGGCTCTGCTGGAGCGCGAATCCGACATGACCGTGGTGGCGGAAGCGGCTGATGGACGGGACAGCGTCCGCCTTGCGGATACCGAATCGCCCGACGTTGTTGTGATGGACCTCGCAATGCCAAACATGAACGGCATGGAAGCCACGCGCCGCATCCTCGCCGCTAACGCGCGTGTCGGCGTGGTGATCCTGAGCATGCACCAGGACGAGAGTTACGTGCTGGGATCCTTGAAGGCCGGCGCCAAGGGGTACGTGCTCAAGGACTCCATGCGGGGTGAAGTAGTGCAGGCAATTCGCGCGGTGTCGCAAGGGCGTTCTTTCCTGACCCGGAAGGTCGCTCGCATTCTTCAGGAGGACTATATCAGCCGCCTCCAGCAGCACGGCCTGGAGGATCGCTACGACCTGCTCTCGGATCGCGAGCGCGAGGTTCTGCAAATGATTGCCGAAGGCCGCTCCAACAAAGAAGTCGCCAGCCTGCTGAATATCAGCCTAACCACCGTCGAAACTCACCGCGGCCATATTCTGCAAAAGCTCGACATCCACAGCGTGCCGGAGCTCATTCTCTATGCCGTCCGCAAGGGCATCATTTCTTGATCCGCAAACGACCCTCTGGTGTGGCTTGTTTGACTTTCTTGACTTTATGGTTAGGCATGGAGTCTTCGGATGGCGGCTCGCCGTAGAATTATCGCGGCCCAGGTTTCGCCAGACTTGGTCAACGTCTTCTCTGGGCGTACCGTTGAGGGCGTGATGGGCGCTACCCTTGCCGGCACGCTGCTGTTCTATTTGCTACAGGCCCATCTGCACTCCGACTTTGAGCGCCACAGATCAGGTAGCGCCGAAAATCTGCGTTAAATCTCCCGGTCGCAGATTTGCTAAACTCCCGAAAGTGAAGAAGGCACTCTGGAGAGCATTAATTGAGGTGGGGTTTATCGTCTTCCTGTTCTATTCCAACCTGCTGATGGGCGAGTTTGCGCACTCTGGAGGCGGTCGGAAAATGGGATTGGCTTGGGCGGTTGCGGACATTGTGACGTCTGGCAATCTTGTGATCGCCTTTATGGCCGCACTCATCGGTTATGTCGTTTTTGAATTCCTTCGGAGCAAGTTCTAGGCGGATCAGGCCGGCTCGAGACGGCTAGCATCATCTGCGAATGCAGATTCTAACGGTGAGTAAGCACCACAATCGCCACCCGGGGAATTTGTCTCCAAACTTTCCCCGAGGCGGCGATACCACTAGATTCGCAAGCAGAACCCACGAAGGGAACTGCACATTATTGGTACTTATACTCCTATCGTGGCGACGAGTCAAGATGGGTCACTCGATGCTCGGTTCCATCCGATGTGAGACTCAATGGCAAGTCTTGGTAACGCCTGGGATACTGCACCCGACGGCCAGCACTTGTTGGTTGGTATTCTCCGGCGCCGGTCAGGGCGGCTTCTTAATCCACGGAGTCAGCGACTGGTTCGAGGAACTCCGCCGCGGAGTACCCGCAGGGCGTTAAAACTCGGGTCCTTCGTGTGCGGCGATATCGCGCCTTATCGGCCATGTGCCACTGCATCGCGTGGCTGCGCCGCCGCTTGGCACCCGGCTTCATCGGTGGGTGCCACAGGTGGTGGCAAGTCGACTTGAGCAGTTCGGCGTATGATTGCGATAGGAGGCTTTGGTCGTCTGCCCGACGAACTGGAGAAGGGCCGAGATGAGCGGCTGGCTAGCCTCGAGCGCGGCCTGGAGCATCTAAAGGCTGGTCTCGCATTGCTTGGCGTCAAGCCTTGCCGTTGCTGCGGCATATACTACCGACGCTCGGATTCGGGCGCCCTCTTCGACGGCGGCCAGTTGGTTTGCTTTGACTGCGTTCCCAAATGGTGGGAGCGCCGATCTCCGGAACTCAGCGTCAAGGACCGGCAAACAGTCGAGCGCGAGTTGCGCCGGTGGCTGGTGAGTCACCACCATGGCGCGGTGATTGGGAAGTCGAGCGATCTGCCTAGACCCGAGCGACTATTGATGAAACTGGTTACCGGTTGCGAGCAATGTCAGGGCACCGGGAAGACCCATCAGGGGGGCCGCTGCCACCCGTGCGATGGCAGAGGAACCGTATGGGTAGTCGTGCACGCACCAGGTTTTGGACCGTCCTTTGAATGAGCCTGCGCTGAAGACGTCAGCGGAACTCCGCATTCTGACATCGTAGTGGAGTCGCCGGCGGAGAGCGGCCTAGGGTTCCGCGCCAGCCGCATCACAGCGGGCTCATCTTCCAAGGGCGCCACCAAACCGGTGCGGTGGCGCCAAGTCTGTGAGAGCGTTAAGACCTGATATCGCTAGCCCTGTGCTGCCAGCCCAAGCACATCCCGAGTTGGGCGTTATACGCCCAAGTGAATCGATCGCTTCGCTCGCCTTGGGTTCTTCCAAACAGATCAGCGTGTCGTGTTATCTTTCTTAGACCAATTAACCTTAGACTAATTAGCCAGGCGACGTTCCCAGCAAGATGGGCGGGCAGGATCGATCCGTTGGCAGCTCTGCGCAATGCATTAGAACAGGAAGAAGGACTATGAAGATTCACCAGTTCCTCTCTTTTCTCACCGTCGTCAATTCTGTGCTCGTGTTGTTTCAATTGGCGCAAGGACGTCTCGCGGCACAGCAGGAGGCGCCAGTACAGTCGCAGGCGACGCTTCCTGCGCCTACACCGGCAACGAAAGCGGACGTTGGACGCTGGGATGCTGACCTTGTCCAACGGGCTGCGAAGATCCTTGCGTCGCCCGCACAGTGGAACCGAGCCGACACGGGCAAGTGTCCCTCCGAGGCGACCCTCAGCGTTAGGTGTGCTTTGGAGAAGGCCGTAGAAGAGTCAGCCGCGGTACGAAGGGATCACATGGAAAGCAGAACCAACCAGCCTCCTGCGCAGGCCGATTGCCGATTCCATACCGCGGGCGGCAGCCAGGAAGGTTCGTGCGGCGTGCTGTTCGATGAGGTCCCGATCTTCACGATCTCGCGCGTCGAGGCCATCACGAGCGGGAGATGGCGCTTGGACGTTCAGCCCAGACAAGTGTGGGCCGGCACGATGACCGACGCCGAGTATCCCGTGATGGAAGAAGCCACGACGGCCGTCGGTCTAGTTACCGCCAAGAAATATACTACACCACTCAGGGACTATAACAACGACACCACGACCACATTCGCGGACGTTCAGGTGTTTTTCCGTGTGCTCCAGGATCAGCTTGTCAAGCATGCAACGTCCGACCTCGACGAAAACTTTGATGCCGTCGAGATCGAGATCTACGCCGGCGGCGCGGGTGTGATCAGGACCTATGCCGGCTGGTTCCCGGTCTCTGGATTTACCTTGGGCGATTCGATGCTCCAGTTCCATTTTGATCCGGCTACGGAAGTTCCTCCGAACGGCCTTGATCGAGAAATCCTGGAGCACGCCGCTGCGATCATCGCGTCTGACGCCGCCTGGAATCGCGCCGATAATCGGAAGTGCGACCCGACCGCGAAGACGTGGAGCATCTACTGCGCGGAAGAGCGAGCCTCTATCGAAGTCACTGGCGGTTTTCATCATCGAAGGCCGGCACTGGAACTGGTGCGGCAAATCGTCGAGGAACGATCCCAGGGGAAGTCGTATCCTCACCGGCTGATGGGCTACAACAACGATCCATCGACTCGTCTGGAGGATGTGCGGAGTCTGTTTGCGGAAGCCATCGCGCGGATCAAGTGACGGCGCTCGGTGACGCATCTTGGCCCTGAAGAGCGACGTGGCCGCATGCACCCTGCTCCTGCCGCGCCACTCAGACTGGCGGAATACGCACCACGAGCAGAATTTGATCTGGACTTGAGTGGATTGACGGGTCTCCGCAGGAATCCAAGTTGACGCGAAGTCGCCAAATCGTCGAGTGGGCTCCTCCAGCCATGATCGGCGCCTGATCCGCCAAGCGATATGTACTAATATCGGTACCTCCGCATCATCGGCCCTGCATAGGTCGTCCGAGCGCGGGCCGGATCCTTTGGTCCGTTCCAGCTTCTCGAGGCGTGCCTTGAGCTCGCTGATCTCGTTCGCGTGGCCT
>CAZZHN010000135.1:0-12795 GCA_964654065.1 uncultured Solibacteraceae bacterium | reverse complement strand
AAGACGATCAGCAGCGCGGAAAGCGCGAAGCTGGCCAGCAGCGGCACGAAGCTCAGGCCGCCGGTAAGACGCTCGAAATCGAGCAGAGCGGCGGCGGCCATCAGCACGCATCCGAGCGCCGCGCCCTGGGCGAAATCTGCGAACAGCAACTGATCGCGCAGCGGGTCGCGCAGGCTGATCATGAGCACCAGGCCAATGCCGGTGAGCAGGGCAAGCGCCGGCACCAGCGCCGTATCGCCGCGGAAACCCCGCAGGCTCCAGACGACGTTGACCAGCAGAAAGGCGGCGAAGAAGACTGCGATCCAAATCGCGAACGAACGCCGGAACTGTTCCGGCCGCCGCACAATCAGCGACGGTTTGAGCAGGCGCAGCTGGTCGCCGGTCACCAGAGGCATGGATTCGCGGTCATTCATGCGGTCGCGCAGGGTCTGCAATCCCCGGCCGGCGACCTCCTCGCGAGTGACACGGATGCGGGCGATGGCGCCGACATTGGCCATGTCGCCGCCGGCATTATAAATCTTGCGGGCGACGAATTCGCGCGCGGCCGGATCCGGGTACTGGGTCAGCACGGGGAACAAATCCTCGCGGGCGGAGAGCGTGTTCACATCGACGATCTGTTTTGCCGCCAGGGCCTGTTCCGCGGCGGGAAAGCCCGCGGTCTTGGCGCGCCATGCGGACCACAGAGCGGCGGCAACGAGGAGGCCGGCGGCAAGCATCCACAACAGCTCGCGGGTCCGCCACGCAGGCTGCCGGGAGTCGCCCCGCCTGGCGGTCGGGCGGCTGGTGGCGCTGCTGCGGGTGACTGGCATGTTAGCGCGGTAAGCCTGTAACTCCGTCCGAATGACCGGCGGCAAAGACCGCCAGCGCTACCAAGAAACGCGAGAATCGTAGCGCTGGCGGTTTTTGCCGCCGGTGTTTTTCCGCGCTCATTGCTGGGTCGCGCCTCCGGAATCCCCAATCTGTTCCAGACGGGTATTGACGCTTTGCAGGCTGATTTCGACGCGCACGATGCCAATGCTGGCGTTGCCGTAAGGGGCGGCGCTCTGATACAAGTCCAGGGCTCGCCGGTAATCGCCGGCGGCGCGCTCCACTTCGTCTTTTTCCTGGGGCAGACCGCGAACGTTGCGGGAATCCCAGAAAGTACGGTCGGCGCGGTCGCGGTACCCATCCGCTAATTGCAATTTGTCGCGGTTGGCCAGTTCGTAGCCGCGCTGGCCGGCCTCCTCGAGCGCCGCCGCCGCTTTTTCAATATCCTTCAGGTTGTAGTAAACACGCGCCAACCCAAGCTGGGGATCGGGTGAACGGGGCAACAGGCGTTCGGCCTCGACAAAATCATCCACCGCGCCCTGCAATTGTTTCGCGTCGTGGTGGACGGCGCCGTTGATGCGGGCCAAGTGCCCCTCGGCGATACGCAGCTTGCCGCGCACCTGATCGTCCGGATCCATCGCCAGGGCGCGCGACAGCGCGTTGCGGGCGCGCTCCCAATCCTTCTCATAAACCGGCTGGCCGTCGGCCTTGCGATAGGCGGTAATTACTCGATCGGCTGCATCCACCAGCTTCTCCTTCACCGCCTTCCGCGGCGAGTACAAGAGAAGAGACGAAGGATTGTGCTTGGAAAGTTCCGTCCACCGGCCCCAGATCTTGTCCGGGTCGGTGACCTGTTCCGCCTGGATGTCGCGTTTGAGCTGCTGGCCGTGCTGGTACATCAGGTAGCTGGCGAGGATCTCCCAGCCGCCATAGAGGAGCGCCGCCACGGCCAGAAGACCGACCCCTCGCATCACCGAGCCGAAGGCGGTGCGCGGCCGCTTGGGAAGCTGGGCCGCTGGCGGAGGCCATTTCACGGGCGGTTTCCGGCGCGTCTCCTCGCCCCGGGGCGCGGTGCGGCGGGTGGAGTCGTCAGGTTCGGCGCGCGTCGTTCGCCGCGTCGCATCCATGTCCTCGGCGACCGCAAGCACCGGCTTTCCCTGGCGAAAGGCGATCAGTTCGTCAGCAAACTCCCGGGCAGACTGGTACCGCATCACCGCGTCCGGCGCGGTGGCCTTCATGAGGATGCGCCGCAGCGGTTCCGGGCAGGGATCGGGCGCGGGCGGCGGCGGGATGCGCGAGCGAATCATGCTCTCCAGGCGCTCGGTCGACTCGGCGTGATACGGCTGCAGGCCGGTCACCATTTCGTAGAGCATCACGGCCAGCGACCACAGATCGGAGAGCGCGTCCACTTCGCCCAAATCGAGCCGCTCCGGCGAGGCGTAAGGCACCGATCCGAATTCATTGCGCGTCAGGCGGCGCGAGAGGGAAAGTGCCTTGGCAATGCCGAAATCGAGCACGCGGACATCGCCCCGGCTGTCGATGCGGATGTTCTTGGGCTTGATGTCGCCGTGCACCATGCCGTGAAACTCCTTGCCATCGATCGACGCCTGGAGGTTGTGGGCGTTGACCAGGGTTTCGGCCACGGCGATGGCGGTATCGGCTGCGAATTCGACGGCTAGCGGACCACGGCGCATTAACTCGGCGAGGTCCTGCCCGTCGATATACTCCATCGCCACGTGGAAGTAATCTTCCAGATCCCCCGACTCGTAGACGCGGACCACCCTGGGGTCGACGGCGGCCAGCCGCGCCTGCAGCTCCGCGCCCCGGCGCTCGGCTTCGATCGCGTCGGTCGAGTCGGCATCGGCGCTGTGTTCAATTAGCTTGAGCGCTACCGTATGCCCGGTTTCCGTGTCCTCGGCCAGGTACACGTCTGCCATGCCGCCCCGGCCCAGCTTGCGCCGGATTTCGTACTTGCCGATACGCCGGTCTGCCGGGGCAATCATTGCTTCCTGCCTCCCGGGCGAGCCGGAGTGGGTTTCGCGTCCAGCAGGAAATTCAGCTCGCGCACGCTGTCCATCTTGACCTCGGGCGGCAGCTGCAGCGTGCTCTTGTCGAAGACGTTGCCGGTGAGCGAAGGTTGCGCGCCATCGCGCGCCGCGAGGTTCGCACTGTGGTTATGCAGGAACGAATTGTGCGACAGCCACAACGAACTGGGGCCGGAGGCCAACAGTCCCTCGGCGAGCGAATCGCGGATGGTAGAGGCGCGCATCACCAGCCTGCCGGCGCCCCGTACTTCGACTCCGATGGTGGCGCCTTCGATTTCGCTGTCGTCGATCTCAACGGACGAGTCAATCAGGAGAACGCCCTGCGGAAGCGGAGCCTGCGGATCGGCGAGAATGCGCAGGCCCTGTATCCGCACGCCATGAACGTTGTCGCCCAAGAGCGCCGGACCCGTCGCTCCGGGCGCGAGGCGCAGGATGGCGCGGGAGCCGTTCGCCGCGTCCCCCGACTGGCTGCCGCGAAACGTGATGCCGGATTTCAGCCGCACCGGCTGGTGGTATTCCCTGCCGGCAGCAAATTGTATGATGTCGCCGGCCTGGGCTTCGGCTAACGCCTGCGAGACAGATTCGACGAGAGCCCCGGCAGGGGCGCTGACAGAAGCATCGCTGACATGAATCACGCGAGGTCCAGGCGCCTGCGCGGTCTTCGAAGGCTGGAACGTACGCAAGGCGAGGGCCAGGAAGATCGCCACCAGCAACGCCGCGACGGCCAAGGGGATGACGCCGATCGTTCGCAAACGCTGGCCCGCGGGGAGCGACGCCGGCGCGAAGAATTGCGGGCCCTCCACCAGCACCACCGTGACATTGTCTTTGCCGGCGGCAATATTGGCTGCCTCTATCAACTGGCGGGCCGCGGCGGCCGGATCGCCTACGTTGCGCTCCACCAGCAGGCGGATATAATCCGACGTCACCTGGTCGCTGAGACCGTCGGTGCACAAGAGCAGCGCGGCGTCCGGCTCGAACGCGATGCGCTCGATGTCGATGAAGTCAGCGTCGTCGGGCGAATGCTCTTCGCTCCCTACGTCGCGAAATACTTCGTTGCGGCGCGGATGCCGCATGGCCTCGATCTCGGAAAGTTCCCCGGCGTCTTCGCGCGCGCCCACCGGCGAATGGTCGCGAGTGATCTTGCGGATGGCTCCGCGGCGAATCTCGTAAAGCCTGGAATCGCCGACGTGGCCCACCACCACCGAGCCATCGTCCAACACCGCCAGGGTGAGGACGCAGGCCATGCCCTGCCACTGTGGGTTGCCGAGCGCGGCGCGCAGAATCTCGTTGTTGGCCATGGTAATGGCCTCGCGCACACGCTGCTCGACGGTGCCGGTCTGGCGCTCCAGCCGGGCGCGGATCCGTTCCACGGCGATTTCCGCTGCTTTCTCGCCCGCTGCCTGCCCGCCGATGCCATCCACCACCAGGAAGATACCGCGCTCGGTATCGATGTGCCAGGCGTCCTCATTGTTGCGGCGCACGCGGCCAGGGTCGCTGGCTCCCGCGCATTTGAGCATCGTGTTAACCATGCGCGGTGCTTCGGAACTCCAGGAAACAAACGCCGGCCAGGCCGAGGCGCGCCTTCTCCGGTACGGGTGCCTCCACGTTGCGGTCGCGCTTCTCGCTGCCGACAACCTCGATGCTCGAAGGCGCACTTACGCCGTCTACGGTGGTGCCCAGGCGGCTCAGGTCCTTCAGAAAGAACTTGCCGCTTTCGGGGTCACGCCGGAGGCGGAAATGCTCGCGCGACACGTCGGGGAGGGTGTCCAGCTTCAGATCGGTCCAGTAATCGCGTCCACCGCGGCCCACCACGATCTCATTCTTGGTCATGTAAAACGTCTTGCGCACGCCGCGATCCTCGTACTCGATGGCTGCGAATGCGCCATCGGGCGCGGCGGCAGGCGCCCCCGCCGCGGCAAGCGAAGGCTGGTACGACGCTTCCGCGCTTGCCGCGGTTCCGGCCATGCGGCGCGTGGCGATCCTCTTGGTCATACTGCCGGCGCCGAATTCCTCCTTGGCGGGCAGCGCGAGCTCGGAGTAGATCACGATGTCGCCCGCGTCCACGTCGTCGTCAGTGTTCTCGAGAATGCGGATCTGCCATCCGCCCTCGGGCGCGACTACCTTGGGCTCGCCGTGCCGTGCCAGCTTCAGCCGCGCAGCCAGCCCGCCGCGGTTGAGCGACTCCAACTCCGCGTCCAGCGCGCGCCGCCCCTCGTCGATGATGCGCGGGACGATGCCGCGGAGGCGCTCCATATCGTCCGGATGCAGATAGACATGGTAGATGGCGGGCGGCAGCGTGGAATAATGCAGAGGCTCGAGGCCCTCTCGCATGTTCCGCACGATTTCCAAAATGATGTCCCGCGCGGTGGCGGATTTGGCGGCGGCAGGGCGATCCATGACGACCTAATAACGAGTTTAGCAGCCGGCGGGAGCTGCGGCCGTGGCGCGGGCTGTCGAGCCTGCTGTGTCGAGAGTCCTCTCGACATTTCTTCCTGTTGTGCCGTGCCGCAGCGAAAGGAAAGCTGAGACCACTCTCGGTTCTACAGGCTGGACAGCCTGCGCCATCGGTTGACCCTCTAATCGATCCGTCACGGAGTTTTCATTCAGCGTTGACACTCCCTGCGTATACTCAGCGTTCGGCATTAAAGCACTTGGAGGGGGACCTCAAGCACTGGGCAGGAAGGGGAGAACTTCGAGAATTTCCGCGAAGGGTCGGCTCAACCTTACGGTGACAGTTCCGCCTCAAGACTTCGCATGGGAGGGGTAAAGTGAGATTGAGAAGCGCATTGTGTGCCTGTTTGGCGATTGCGGTGACGAGCGCGTTCGGCGCCGAGGGTCTTGTGCCAACAGGCGTTCCCCACCTGGACCACGTCTGGGTGATCATGATGGAAAATCACGGCTACGGGCAGGTGGTAGGCAATCCAAACTTGCCCTATATTAACGACATGATCGGGCTCGCGAACACGGCGACCAACTATTACGCGGTCGCTCATCCCAGCCTGACGAACTATCTCGAGGTGGTGGGCGGTTCGAACTTCGGGGTACTCAGCGATAACAACCCGGATTGGCACGACTTCTCTTGTACGCCAAACCTGGCTTCCGGCACCTCCAACACGGATAGCCCCGCCTCGCCGGCCATCTGTCCGATCTGGGGCACCGGGACCGATGCGGCGACGGTTGCCGTGGACACGACGAATGAGACCAGTGGGCCTCCCGGGCTGAACAACATTGACGGGACCATGTCCATCGCTGCATCTCCCAACACTTCGGGAAAGACCATCGCCGATCAGCTGGCCGAAGCCGGACAAACCTGGAAAAGCTACCAGGAAAGCCTGCCGCCCGGAGGCGCCGACTATATCAACTACAGCGACGGTTTTTTCACCAACCTCACCAATTTCAGTGCGATTATGCCCGCGCTGACGCCCGCCCTCACTTCGAGCGACATTGTTAGTCTTTACGCTTCCAAGCACAACCCGTTTGTGTATTTCACGAGCATCCAGGAAGCCGTCCAACCGGGAAGCGACTTGAGGAGTACCGTCGGCTTCGAAGGGCCCGGTGGCTTGTATGGCGACCTCCAATCGGGCTACGCACCGGCCTACTCGTTCATTGCGCCGAATCAGTGCAACGATCAACATGGTCGCGGGAATGCCGGCCCATTCTGCGCCTTCGATCCGGACGACAACGGCACCCAGGCCGGTTTGAACCCGGCGCTGATGCAGATGGGCGATGTGACCGTCCGCCGAATCGTGACGACGATCAAGAATTCTCCCGTATGGCATCAGGGTCAGAACGCCATCGTCATCCTTTGGGATGAGGATGACTACAGCATCTCGCCGACCACCAACAAGGTGCTCCTCATCGTGGACACCAACTACGGGAGCCACGGAGTGTCGAGTAATAACTTCTACACTCACTTTTCCTTGCTGAAATCGATTGAGGGAGGGTTAGGACTGCCGTGCCTCAACCACGCGTGCGACAGCACCGTAAATTCGATGTCGGACCTCTTCGGGTACCAATTTCCAACAGTTCAATCGAGTGCCCTAAGGCGAAGAACGGTCCAGCACTGAAAGGCGGCGAATCGCACCGCTGCCACGCGGCATGAGAATATGCCCGGCGTTTTGCGCCAGCCATCGAGCGTGAAACTCACGGCGCTCTGGCCCGGAGTGGGACCGCCCGATTTCAGCAGTGCTGGCGGACTCGATTCGGGCCTTTATCCATAGCAGGCCTGACCTATAGCGAGATCCTGCCAACCGAAGCAGCGCGCCTCTAGCGCTGCTTTCGCCGCCGTGGCTTCGGTTCTTCGAAGATGGAGAATCTGCGACTTGCGCTCGTCGGCGTCGATGCGCCAGCACTTCGCGGTGCATCTGATGGTCGCAGCCGGGACAGCAAGCTTGCGGAATGCGCAAAGGCTCTTGCTCATTTCCAGTAAAAAAAACGCCCGATCGCCACAAGCAGTGACAGAAGGAAAAGGAAGCCGGGCCTGCGCGGCGATTCATGACGGCTCAAGTGAATGCCAATCAACACCAGCATGATGGCCGCGAGTTCGGCAGCGGCCCATTTGGTCACCATCGGCCACACGATACCGACGCCCCCGGCGAGCTCGGCGATGCCGAAGAGCGTCCCGAGCCCACGGCTAAGGGCGATCGATCCTCTCGCCTCCGACCTGGCTTTGTACTTCTCGTAAGCGAACAGCTTCGCCGCGCCGGCAGCAATGAATGCCAACGCCAAAAGGCCCTGGACGATCCATAGGATCACGTTCATGAAATCGTTCTCTCCAATCTCAATGAGCAACTCAGTGGCTTTGCTCGGCTTCGCAATCCGTCCGCTGGAGCGACCAACGACGGGCCAACCTCTTCCCGAAGCTGGTTCTCCGCGACAACTCGAATAATAATCAGTTGTGGCCGATCAACTGGCCATGTGACGCAAAGTGGGTTCTTGAGAACCAAACTCATCTCCGCCAGGCCCTTCACATAGTATCCCCCCTTGGGCGGTCCGGACAATGCGGACGTTATTTCGGGTCATCGGCCGCGATTCCCGCTGACCCGGCACAACGGCCGGCACAATGCTCCGGGCACGCATCATACCAAGAGTCCGTCTGACATGCCGGTCTAGCGGCCTTTCCGCCGCCGGGGCTTTGGTTCTTCGAAGATGGAGAATTGCAGCTTGCGTTCGTTGGCGTCGATGCGCACCAGCACTACGCGGACGCGATCGCCGATGGAGAATTCGCGGCGGGTGCGTTTGCCGACCACCTTGCGCACGGTTTCACGGTAGGCATATTCATCGCCGGGCAGAGTATCGATCGGAACCAGCCCTTCGATAAACATCTCGGTCAGCTCGACGAAGACCCCATACTTGGCCGTGCTGATGATGAGCGCGTCGAAATCCTCGCCCACGCGGTCCGCCATGAAGCGCACCTTCTTCCACTCCACCAGCTCGCGCTCGGCTTCCGCGGCGCGCCGCTCGGTTTGCGAACACTCGGCGGCAATGGCGGAGAGCTCCGCCTCCGTCATGACCGCGCCGTCCGCTCCCTCACGGTTGCGGCTGAGAGGGCGCTTCGGAGCCGCGACCGTCAGGGGACGGTCACCGGCACTCGCTCTCGATGTGTCCGGCTTCGCAGCCAATGCGGCGCGCAGCAGGCGGTGCACCACCAGGTCGGGATAGCGGCGGATAGGTGATGTGAAGTGCGTGTAGGTATCGGCGGCCAGCGCGAAGTGGCCCACATTGTTGGTTGAATAGCGCGCCTGCTTGAGCGAGCGCAGCATCAGGTAGCTGAGGATGCGCTCCTCCGGCTTGCCTTCGATTTTCGCCACTAGCTTCTGGTATTGGCGCGAAGAGATCTTCAGCTCGGGCGCCGCCAGTTCGATGTCGTGCCGCCGTTTGCCGCCGTCGCGGCGCTTGTCCGTGACGCCGAACCTTTGCACCGGAATCGCCCCCACGCCGAGCGAATACCCGAAGTGCGCCGCCACTTCCTCGAATTCCATCACCCGCTTGGGATCGGGCTTCTCGTGAATGCGATAGATGCTGGCCGGCACGGCGGCTGCCAGGTGTGAGGCCACGGCTTCGTTGGCGGCCAGCATGAACTCTTCGATAATCCGGTGAGCGATGTTGCGCGCCGCGCGGCTGACGCCGGTCATGGCGCCCCATTCGTCGAATTCGATCAGCGGCTCGGGCATGTCGAAATCGATCGACCCGCGCCGCACCCGCTTGCGGTTCATCAGCAGCGCGAGTTCCTGCATCAGCTCGAAGCGCGCCACCAGCGGCTGGTAGCGTTCCCGCTTGCCGGCATCGCCTTCCAGGATGAGGTGGACGTCGGTGTAGGTCATGCGCTCGGCGCTGCGGATCACGCCGGACGTGAATTCCTGCGAAACCGTGTCCCCGTGGCGATCGATCTCGAGCAGCGCCGAGAGGACCAGCCGGTCCGTCTTCGGAACCAGCGAACAGATGTTGGTGGAAAGCTCGAACGGCAGCATGGGCACCGCCCGGTCCGGGAAGTAGACGCTGGTGCCGCGCAGCCGGGCTTCCACGTCGATCGGCGTGCCGGGCCGCACGTAATGGCTGACGTCGGCGATGTGGACCTGCAGCGCATAGTTGCCGTTTGCCAGCCGCTTCACCCACACCGCGTCGTCAAAGTCGCGCGCTGTTTCGCCGTCGATGGTCACGATATCGAGCCCGCGAAAATCGCGGCGCTGTTCCATGTCCGCGGCGCCGATTTCGTCCGGAACACCTCGCGCCTGCTCCACGACCTCCGGCGGAAAGCGGTGCGGCAGGTGATGCTGGCGGATGACCACCTCGACGTCAACGCCGAAATCGTCCGGGGATCCGAGAATCTCAATCACGCGGCCCACCGGATGCTCGCCGCGCTCCGCGTATTCGAGCAATTCCACGTTGACGATCAGGCCGGCCAGTTCCTCGGGCGACCTCACCTGCCGCGGAATGACGCCGATACGGTCGATCGTGGCGCCGGACGGGGGCAGCTCCATTCCTTCGGGAATCTCGATCCACTGCCGGATGCGGTCATCGTGCGGCACCACCCATTGCCCGCGCTTGCCGATGCGGAATTCGCCAACCACCGTCGGGTGCGCGCGCTGCAGGACTTTGACGATCTCGCCATCGGCGCGGCCATTGGCTTCGATCCGGCCGATGCGCACCACCACGCGGTCGCCATGCATGGCCTTTTCGGCCGTTTCCGGTGCCAGGAACACGTCGCCCTGAATGCCTTCGATGGGGCGGTCGGAGATCAGGAAGCCGTAGCCATCCCGGTGCATATTCACGCGGCCTACCGCGAACTCCCTGCTGCGCGATGTGGCTGTGAAGTGGCCGGAGCGCAGCTCAATGAGTTCGCCGCGGGCCGCGAGGCGGGCGAGCGCAGTCTCCAGTTCGGCGCGCCCCTCGCCCTTGGTCCCCAGCTCCCGCACCAGCTGCTTGAAGTTCGCCCGGGCGTGCGGCAGGCGGGCGATGTGTTCGAGCAGCTCCGCATCAGTCACCCCTCGATTGTAATCGGCCAGACCTTCGGCGCGGTGCGAAGTTCGGCCGAAGCAGGCGGCAAGCTAAAGCACTCCCGACCAATCCTCCGCATGTCCCCGATTGGGCTGCTTTTGCTCGCCGGAATAGCCTGAACGAAACCGCGCGCACCCGCGTCAATCTCATGGGGCGGAGGACGCACATGAAAGCGCTGGTGTACCTTCTGTTTGCGGCGGCGGCTTGGGCCGGCGAAACCCGCTATGCCCGTTTGGGCGAATTCCGAGGACCTGTGGAGGTTCAGCTGGGCCCAGCCGACTCCTGGTTGCCGGCCGAGAAGAACCTTCCGCTGGTGGAGGGCGCCTGGATGCGTACCGGTGCCGATGCGCGCCTGGAAATTGAACTGGATGACGGAGCCGCCTGGCGCCTGGGGCCGGAATCGCTGGGCGAAATCTCCGATTACACGTGCCTCTCCACCGGGCAGCGCGTCACGTTGCTCTCGCTCGATCATGGCCGGGCGTATTTCACCGGAGGCGCGGCCGGCAACGATTCGCTGATGCTCGCGATGCCCGGGGCGCAGATCACTTTTGTGCAGATGGCCAGGATCCGCGTTGACGTGCGGGCCGACTGGAGCGAGATCTCGGTGCTGGCCGGGAAGGTGCTGTTTTCTTCGCCTGCGGCCGAACTGGACCTGGTTGCAGGCCAGACCGCGCGCGTGGAACCAGCCAACCCGGCACGGTTCGTCCTCGACCGCGAAATACCCGCCGGCGAACAGGACGCCTGGAGCGCCGCGCGTGATCAGGCGCTGGCCAACACCAGTTCCGCGCTGCACGTCATGGAACGCTTCGGCTTGGCGGATCTCGATTCCGGCGGCGAGTGGATTCACACCGACGAATTCGGCCTGGTTTGGAAGCCGAGAGTCGACTCACCTTGGGCGCCCTTCCAGAATGGACGCTGGCGATGGTACGCCACGCTGGGCTTCACCTGGGTGAGCGCCGATTCCTGGGGGTGGCTGCCCTACCACTACGGACGCTGGGCGCACCGTCTCGAACTGGGGTGGCTCTGGGTGCCCAATCTAAGCCGCGTGTTCAAGCCGGGAGAGGTCTATTGGCTACGCGGCGCAAAGTTTGTTGGGTGGGGCCCCCTTGCGCCGGGCGAACCCTACCCGCCGGTGCCGGATGGAGTGCCGCAACAATTCTTCGACGCCTACACAACGTACGCGGCGTTCGTCGCCGAGGCATCCGTCATTGACCCAGCGGGATTCGCGGGCCGTCCCAAAGAGCCGCTGAAGGCGGCAGCGTTTGCCGCAGCGCTTGCGTCGCCGCCGCTCGATGCCGCGCGACTGGATGCCCGGCGGCCGATCCTGGCAGCCGGCAGCACGCGCGTTCAGCCTCTGCTGGCGGGAGTGGCATTTCAGGGCGGCAGCGACGCGCCTCTCGCGCCGTACGTGCCGCCGGTTCCGCCAGCTCCGCTGGAATTAGCCCAGCCGGTGGCTGCTGACAATCCTCCCGATCAGCCGCAAGACGGCGGAGGCGAGGCGATACCGTATCCTTTATTGGTATTCATCCAACGAGCCAGCCGCAAACCCCGCGTCACCGCCAACGTCGCGGCGAACTCGCCTGTGATGCCCCCGTCGCAGCACACGGCGCCATTGGCGCCGGCGGCTTCGTCGTCCGGCGCGCCGGCTCGACAGCAGGCTCCGCAGCCACTGCCCACCGGACGGCGATGGCCCCCTGGCGAGTACCAGCTATTTCAACGGGCACAGGCGGACTCCGCCGACCCCGAACGGCTACTGGCTGATCTTGAGGCCTGGAAGAAGCGTTACCCGGCATCCGAACACGAGGCGGATCGCGTCTTCCTTTTCGTGCAGGCGTACGCCCGGATGGATCCACCCCTGCCCGCCAGGCTGGTCGAATCCGCCGCGACGCTGGTGCAGCGAGACCCGCATTCCTGGTTCGACGACAGCGACGCAGGTCGCGCGCAAGCACTGGCCGTCTTATACCTGGTGGCGGCGAACGCGCAGCGCCTCCAGGCCGCCAGCCCAAGCCAGGTGCGAACCTGCAACATTGCAGCGCGCCAGCTGCTGGCTTATCTGCCGGAGTTCTTCGACGCCCCGTCACGGCCTTCCGGCGTCAGCGAGCAATTGTGGACAAAGGCACGCGCTGACATGGAAGCCGCAGCGCGGCAAACCCTTGCCCTGGCGAGCGCGCCGCGCAGCGCCGGCCGCTGACGGAAAAATTCGGGAAATTTTGGGTTTGCATTCGCCGCGCGAAGGGTTATGATTTGGATTACTCCCCCGATTGATAATCTAAAGGCACCGTGCATTCCACACAGAACCCGGTTCTCCTAGAGACTGACCTCCCTGGTATTGATCTTCACGGACGAGGAAAGGTGCGCGATGTTTATCGCGTCGGCGAGCAGCTTCTCATTGTCGCCACCGACCGCATCTCGGCGTTCGACTACATCCTTCCCACCGGCATCCCGG
>CAZZHN010000134.1:0-13024 GCA_964654065.1 uncultured Solibacteraceae bacterium | reverse complement strand
CCTCAACCACAGACGGTACCACAGAATGCCGGCTAAGGCTCCGTGCGCTTTGCTCACAGTGTGAAGGCTATGACTTGTAGCTATTGCGGCACGCGACTGGGGCAGGGCGAACAGCGCTGCCGTCGTTGCGGGCGCAAGAACGACGACCGGTTAACGGGCGGATTCAGCCTGGTCACGACCGGAGCCTTGGCGGCTGAGCCGAGGCGGGTGGCCCTGGTTGTTCCGTCGCAACCGGCGGCATCACGTTCGTCGCGCGATATGGGCCGTGCGGTACAAACGTCGCTGTTTCCGGACAGACTGGCATCGAACGTCGTGCTGATCGCGCCGGCGCGGCCGAAGCCGGCGACGCGCAGGGCCAAGGTCAGGACCGGCAAGCGGGCGCCGGAAGGGCAGGGAAAGCTGGAGTTTCTGGAGGCAGCTCCGGCCAAGCCGCGCACGCTGGGGACGACGGTGGAGGCCAGGATATACTGCGACGCGCCTGTGGCGACGCCGCTACATCGCGCCGTGGCGGCCGCGCTGGACTGGGCGATGGTGCTGATCGCTTACGGCTGTTTTCTGGTGGCGTTCCGGCTGCTCGGCGGCCAGGTCTTCTTGAATAAAACCAATCTGATGGTTTTCGGCGCCGCCCTGCTGCTGGTGGGTTTCACTTACGGTTTGCTGCCCTTGATCGCCGGCACCGAGACCCCGGGCATGCGGTGGACCAAGCTGAAGCTGACCACCTTCGACGGCTTCCCGCTGGATCCGCGGCACCGCCTGCTGCGCATGCTGGGCTCGTGCCTGAGTTTTTGCAGCGGAGTGGGTTTGTTGTGGTCGCTAGTGGATGAGGAAAGCCTCACCTGGCAGGATCACATTTCCCGCACCTTCCCCACGTTGGCGCTGGATCGCTAGATTCGCCATCTGACAGTCGAAGAAGAAATGTCGAGACGACTCTCGACACAGCAGGCGCGACTGCCTGCGCCACGGCTTCGGGGCTCGGGCCTGCGTTTTTCGGATCTGTGCGGCGACTGACAGGGTCGGAAAATCACGCCATTGCTTCGGAGAATCCCGAGCAAGACACAGGCGGCAAAGACGCCGGCGCTACAGAGCGGCGTTTTTTATACGCTTTTCGCGGACCGCAGGCGCAATGGGGGACGCGAACAAAGACAGTATTGGAGAGGCCTTACGGGTTCGCCGCGGCTTTGCGGAGGCGGTCGAGAACGCCTGACCATTCCGGAGTGTCCGGAGGGCATTCCACCGCGATCCAGGCAAGACTCTGCGCGTCGAGCCGGTGCAGAGTTCGATAGAGCACCGCTGCGTATTCGCGCGGGCCGGCGGGCATTTCGTGACCGAGCCGCAGCCAGGCTCCACGTCCCTCGGGCTGCGGATCGCCCGGACGGACGAGGTAAAGCGGCGTAGCCGGCCGGTAGTGACGCAGATGCATACCCGGCGATGGGTGGGGTCCTTCGGCAGCGGACTCGGCGATGCTCACCGGGCCGATCAGGATTTCGATTTCCGGCAGAGGAATCACACCGGGGCGCAACAGCAGTGGTGGGCCGGCCAGCGAGAGGACGGTGGATTCGATTCCGACCCGAGCCGGGCCGCCGTCCAGCACGAAATCGGCGAGCTGGTCCGGGACGTCTTCGGCGGCGGTGGGCGAGAGCTCGGTGAAGCGGTTGGCGCTAGGCGCGGCGATGGGCACTCCGGCTGCGCGAATCAGGTCGAGCGCCAGCGGATGAGCAGGCATGCGGAGGCCCACGGTGGCGAGGCCGGCGGTAACGACGTCCGGAACAACACTGCGCTTGGGCAGCACCAGCGTCAGCGGCCCCGGCCAGTAGCGGCGCGCCAGCGACTCCGCCGCTTCCGGCCATTCCGCAGCTAGCGAGCGCGCCATGGCGATCGAATCCACGTGCACGATCAGCGGGCTGGCATGCGGCCGCTGCTTGGCAGCGAAGATGCGCTCCACCGCGGCCGCATCGAGCGCATTGGCGCCCAGCCCGTAGACGGTTTCGGTAGGAAACGCCACCAGGCGCCCGGCGCGGATCAACTCCGCGGCACGGGCAATGCTGGTTTCATCATCGGTCACTCGGGCGCTTCGTCCTTGTCTTCGCCGGCGATTCTACCGGTCTTGCGCCATACCAGGTAGGCGTGGATCAGGGGGTCCAGGTCGCCTTCCAGCACGCGGTCCACGTCGCCCAGCGACAGCTTGCTGCGCAGGTCTTTCACCAAACGGTAGGGCGCCAGCACGTAGTTACGGATCTGGCTGCCGAAACTGGCCTCCAGTTTGGAGTCCTCGGTCTTGCGTGTCTCGGCGCGCTTCTTTTCCAGCTCCAGTTCGTATAACTTGGCGCGCAGCTGTTTCATGGCGCTTTCGCGGTTCTTGTGCTGCGATCGCTCGTTCTGGCACTGCACCACCGTCTTGGTCGGGAAATGGGTGATGCGCACCGCCGAATCGGTCATGTTGACGTGCTGCCCGCCGGCGCCCGAGGAGCGAAAGGTATCGATCCGCAGATCGTCCTGCTTGATGTCGATCTTGATTTCGTCGTCGACCTGCGGGTAAACGAACACGGACGCGAACGAGGTATGGCGGCGCGCGTTGGCGTCAAACGGTGAAATGCGCACCAGGCGGTGAATGCCGGCTTCCGATTGCAGCAGCCCGTACGCGTTCTCGCCGTTCACTTCGAAGGTGACCGACTTGATGCCCGCGCCTTCGCCCTCCAGCCGGTCGGTGATCACCGTTTGGAGGCCGTGCCGCTCCGTCCAGCGCAGGTACATGCGCAGCAGCATTTCGGCCCAATCCTGGCTTTCGGTGCCGCCGGCGCCCGGGTGGATGGTGACGATGGCGCTGAGCGCGTCGTTCTCGCCCGAGAGGAGCATGGCTGTTTCCAGGCGATCCACGTATTCGGCGTAAGTCTCTACGTCGCGTTCGATGTCACCGGCCATGTCTTCGCCCTCGCGCGCCAACTCGAACATGGTGTCGAGGTCTTCGGTCAGGGCGCGAATGCGCTCATCGTCGGCGATCGCCTCCTCGAGGCGTTTCCGGCGGTGCATCACTTTCTGGCTTTTTTCGGGCTGCGACCAAAAATCCGGCTGTGCGACCTGCTCTTCGGTGCGGCTCAGTTCGAGTTTTTGCGCAGGGGCGTCAAAGATACCTCCGCACAGCCAGGGCCTGTTCGCGAAGCGGGGCGTAATGGCGTTCCAATTCTTCCAGCGTCATGAAGGTTCAGTCCAATTCTAACAAATAGCCCGCTTTTCCTACGTTGCGAGCCAGCGTTGGGCCGATGTGGATCTCGACGCCTTCCGCCTCATGGATGTGGCCGCAGAAGAAATAGTGAGGCTGCGATTTCTCGAGGAATTCGCGCACCGCGAGCGAGCCGGCGTGCAAGCCGGGGCGGATCTGGTCCAGCGCGGTGCCGTGAGGCGGTGCGTGGCACACCAACACCAGCGGGTCGAGATCGGCGAATTTGGCCAGGCGGGCGGCGATCTGCGGCTCGCTGTATTCGCCGGGCGTATTGAACGGTGTCGGGTTGGAATAGCCCAGGCCAGCGACGTGCCAGCGGCCGATCTGGATGTGCTGTTCGTGGAAGTTGTGCAGGCCGAAGCGGGCGCACATTTGGGCGACATCGTCGGACGATTCGTGGTTTCCAGGCAGCACGTAAACCTGGTCCCCGCGCTGCCCCAGAATCTCCCCGCAGCGTTCGAACCCCTTGGCCCAGGTGACTTGATCGCCGGCAGCGATATAGAAATCAGCCTGCACGGAGAGCAGCCGTTCGAGCGTCTTCCAATCATTATGGATGTCGGAGAAAATCAACAGCTTCAAAGAGGGATGGTACCGCACCCGTTATACTTCTGAATAGAGCTGTGAGGCGACCCCTGGTGTGCGCGGGAAGCCCTCGTCCAGCTGTTTAGTTGGAGAATCGGGCGGCGCGGGTTCCAAGGAAGAGCCGGGACGACGGGCGAAGAAAAGCCGAGACGACTCTCGGCTCAGCAGGCTTGACAGCCTGCGCAACGGGGGGCGGCTGCGGACAGGGGGTCCGCCCCGGACTGTATGAGCGAGTACGATAGCGAGTTATCCAAAATCGTCGCCGAACTGAACCGCGCCGCACCCGGCAGTAAACCGGTGTCGCGTATGCCGGACCTAACCGCGTCGCTCGACAAGCTGCTCGCATTCGCCGCCTCGCGGGGCGCTTCCGACGTATTGTTGATTGCCGGCGTTCCCGCCGTGCTGCGCGTCAACGGCGCGCTGGCCCCCGGTTCCGGGCCGCCCCTGGAAGCCGACGAGGTGCGCAGCCTGGTGCTGCCGCTGCTCACGCCGGCGCAACTGGAAGAGCTACAGAAAAACCGCGCCGCGGATCTGAGCTTTCTGCGCGAAGGCCTGGGCCGTTTCCGCGTCAACCTGCATCATCAGCGCGGCACGCTGGCGGCGAGCATCCGCCTGCTTCCTGCCCGTATCCCCACGCTGGATTCGCTGCACCTGCCGCCGGCCCTGGCCAAGCTCGCCGAACGGCGCCAGGGCCTGGTGCTGGTCACCGGCGCCACGGGATGCGGCAAGACCTCGACGCTGGCAGCGCTCATCGACGTCGTCAATCACCGGCGGCAGGCCCACGTGGTGACCATCGAGGATCCGGTCGAATACCAGCACACCAACCGCGGTTCGATCATCGAACAGATGGAAGTGGGCCGCGACACGCCGGATTTTGCCGGCACCCTGCGCAGCATCATGCGGCAGACGCCGGACGTGATCCTGGTGGGCGAGATGCGCGATGCCGAAACGATGGCCACGGTGCTGACCGCCGCCGAGACCGGCCCCCTGGTGCTTTCCACGCTGCACACCAACGACGCGATCCAGGCGGTGGCGCGCATTCTCGATTCGTTCCCCGCCGCCAACCAGCCGCAGATCCGCCAGCAGGTATCGCTGGCCCTGGCGGCCGTGGTCGCACAGCAGCTCGTCCCCGGGCTGGACGGAGTGAGCCGTTGGCCGGCCACCGAGGTGCTGATCGCCACCGATGCCGCCCGCGCCCTGATCCGTAAAGGCGATGACCACCAGCTCCGCAGCCAGATTTCAACCGGCCGCGCCGAAGGCATGATGACTATGGAGCAATCGCTCGCCGAGCTGGTTCGCACCAACCGCATCGCCCGCGACACCGCCTTCGCCCACTGCTTCCGCAGCGACGATTTACAGCGCTATCTGGCATAGGGCTGGTCCGGACATGCCAATCCCCGGTAGGACAGGCGATCGGTTTGTGCCGTCTGTCAAGGCTCTGCGGTTCCGGCCGGATTGACAGACGACAAAAGTCGATCGTCTGTCCTACCTCTTTGGAATTCGCTTGACAATGTATTAATAAACTAATACACTAGCAGTATAGATGACCAAGCAGCCAGCAACGGCAACGGCAACGGCAACGGCACCGGCGCCTTTCACATTCCGGCTGGACCTGAAGAGCGGCGTGCCGGTTTACCGGCAGTTGATTGACCAGGTCACGGGGGGAATGGCGGCGGGCGCGCTGGCAGCGGGCGATCAGCTTCCTACAGTGCGGCAGGTAGCGGTAGACCTTTCCATCAATCCCAATACGGTGGTCCGCGCCTATCGCGAACTGGAAATCCGAGGGGTTCTGGAAACACAGCAGGGGACCGGCACCTTCATCAGCCGGCAGAAGGTGAAGCGCGACGACGCCGAGCGCCAGCGCCAGCTCGCCCAATTGGTGGCCGAGTTCGTGGCGCGTGCGGGCGCAGCCGGGTTCACAATCGAGAATCTGTTGGAGCACCTGCGCGACGACGCGCAGACGAAGAGGAGATAGCTGATGACACCGAATTCTGTGGAACGGATCAAGGTCAGCAACATCGGGGTGGCACTGTTTGTGATCGCGACGATTGCGGGAGCAGGCCTCAGCGCCGCAACCAAATCGCCCGCCGGGCTGGCGGCCGGTGTGCTCGTGGGCCTGTACCTGTTATTCGCGATCAAGGTGGCGGACCAGTGGGAAAAGGTCGCGGTTTTGCGACTCGGGCGTTACCGGGGGCTGCGCGGGCCCGGTATGTTCACCATCATCCCGGTAGTGGACAGCCTCAGCCGGTTCGTCGATCAACGCGTGCGGGTGGCGAACGTCACCGCCGAATCCACGCTGACGCGAGACACGGTGCCGGTCAACGTCGATGCCATCCTTTTCTGGCTGGTGTGGAACGCGGAGAAGTCGATTCTGGAGGTGGAAGACTTTGTGGAGGCGATCCGGCTGAGCGCGCAGACCGCTCTGCGCGAATCGATCGGCCGGCACGAACTGGCGCAGATGATCACCGAGCGCGAGTCGCTGGGCCGGGAGCTGCAGCGCATTCTCGACGAGAAGACCAACCCCTGGGGCATCACGGTGCAGTCCGTGGAGATTCGCGATGTGCGCATCCCACAGGCGCTGGAAGACGCCATGTCGCGCCAGGCGCAGGCGGAGCGGGAGCGGCAGGCGCGCAACATTCTGGGGCAGGCCGAAACCGAAATCGCCGACAAGTTCGCGCTGGCCGCGGCTACTTACTAGGACAATCCTGTGGCGCTGCACCTGCGCGCCATGAACATACTCTACGAAGCGATCAAGGAGCGCGGCTCGATGGTAATCGTGCCGTCCTCGGCGGTCGAAACGATGGGATTGGGCGGCATGCTGGCGACTGCGTCGCTGGGCGGCGCCAAGGGACCAGCCGCCTAGGAGGTGTAGAGATGAAAGCCAACCGGACACAGATCGTGGCTCCATTGGCCGCACTGGCATGCGCTGCGACTTTTGCCATCGCCCAGCCTCCAGCCGCCGTCAGCCCGAACTCCCCGTTCGCCGGAACCTGGGAAGGAAAGCTGAACGACCTGCCGGGAATCGATCTCAGGATCGAAGACGCCGCCGGAAAAATCAGCGGCGTGATTGTGTTCTATTTTCAGGAACGCACCGGCGCCGATCGTCCGTGGCGGGTAACGGCGGAGTATCCCGTACCGCTGCTGGCGCCGCGCGTTGACGGCAACACGCTCACGTTTGAAGCGCACCATCACATCTGCCACGACTGCGAGGAACTTGGTCCCAATGCCAGATTCCGTGTGCAAGCTGCCGGCCCCGACGAACTGCGTCTCTGGAAAGTGGACGGCCAGCAGTGCGGCGCAGACCCAGGTCCTGGATGGAAGCTCACCCGGCGAACCACGCCGGCCGGATGGCACGACCCGTCCAAACGCCAGGGACCGTTGGTATCCCTGGAAATCCGGCTGGCGATGGATTGGGGGCCCACTCCGGTGCTTTTCCGCGCGTTCCGGCTCACGCTACCATAGGACCATGCGACTGCTCACGCTGACGTTGGCAATCACCCTGGGTTCGACCTTACTGGTCGCCGAAGAAGATACGCGCAAGACCGATGAGCGGCTGGACGACGCCGCTTCGCTATTCACCGAAATCATGAGCGCTCCGGACCGCTCGGTTCCGCAGAGCCTGCTGGACAAAGCATCCTGTGTGATCCTCGTGCCGGGACTGAAGAAGGGCGCCTTTGTGCTGGGCGGCAAGTTTGGAAAGGGGTTTTCCGTCTGCCGCGCCAGCGGCGGCCAGGGCTGGGGTCCGCCGGCCGCGGTCCGCATTGAAGGCGGGAGTTTTGGCCTGCAGATCGGTGTCTCCTCGTCGGACGTGGTTCTGCTGGTGATGAACGAGCGCGGCATGAAGCGTCTCACCCAGGACAAATTCACTCTGGGCGGTGAGGCCACAGCGGCGGCGGGCCCGGTGGGCCGCGACGCCACGGCGCAAACTGACGCCATGATGACCGCTGAGCTTCTTTCCTGGTCGCGGTCTCATGGCCTCTTCGCGGGTGTTTCGCTGGATGGCTCGACGCTCCGCAACGATCTGGACGAGAATCGCAACATGTACGGCAAGCCCTGGACCAGCCGCCAGATTCTCAACAGCGGGGCAACGCCGCCGGCCGCGGCACGGAAACTCTTGGACGTACTTACGAAGTACTCGCCGCGAAAATCGAGTTGAGCCCGGCAGCCGCGGGTGGCGGCGGTTGCGAACTTTTTGTTCGATGCCGTACCCTGGTGGCTTATGCCGATCTACCAGGTGGCCCTGCTGGCCATCGTGCAGGGGCTGACCGAGTTTCTGCCCGTCTCTAGCACCGCGCACCTGTACCTCACCTCGTGGCTTCTCGGTTGGAACACCGAAGGCCTGGACTTCGACATCATGCTGCACCTGGGCACGCTGCTCTCCGTGCTGGTGTACTTTTTCAAAGACTGGGTGCAGATTATCGGGCAGGGCCTGGGGATTCGGGTCGGACACGACGATCAGCTCAAGCACAATCACATGCTGCTGTGGCTGCTGGCGATCGCCAGCATTCCGGTGGGCGTGGCCGGCCTGGTGTTCAACAAGCAGGCAGAGGGAGCGTGGCGCAACCCGTTTGTCATCGGCGTCATGCTGATCGCAGTCGGCGTGCTGATGTGGGTGGCGGAGAACGCAGGGCGCCAGCAACGCGACATGGCCGCGGTCGGCGGGCCGGATGCGGTGGCCATCGGGCTGGCTCAGGCGCTGGCAGTGATTCCGGGAGTCTCGCGCAGCGGCATCACCATCAGCGCAGGACTGTTCCGCAACCTGGACCGTCCGGCTGCGGCGCGCTTTTCCTTTCTGCTCTCGACGCCCGTGATCGGCGCCGCTGCCGCCAAGACCCTCTGGGACATGCATAAGCAACACCATCTGCATGACCTGATTACCACCAATTTCGTGGTCGGCGTGGTGGTCAGCGCGCTGACCGGATGCGCCGTGATCGCCTGGTTTCTGCATTATTTGCGGCGCAGCGGTTTACGGCCGTTCGCCTATTATCGAATCATTTTTGGCATAATAGTGCTTGCTCTGGCTTTCATCCGCCGGCCAGCGTGATGAAGCTTTTATCGCCGACGCAGCACAAGCGGCTGAACGAAGTCACCGGATTCCTGCTCCTGTTCGCGGGGCTGGTGGCGTTGCTGAGTCTGATTTCGTACCATGTTCAGGATCCTTCCTGGAACACGGCCGCCTCTTCGCGCCCTCTCAACTTAATCGGCTATCCAGGCGCCTACCTGTCTGACCTTTGCCTGCAGCTATTCGGTGCGTCCTCACTCTTGTTTCCGCTGCTGATGTTCGGGCTGGCCTGGAAATGGATCCGCTCCGACGAGCTACGGGCCGGCGCGCTGAAGATCGCCGGCGCGCTCATGATGTGCCTGGCGGCCAGTGCCGCCCTCTCTTTTGTGCCGCTGCGGCTGTTCGGTGGGACGGTTCTCATGGGCGGCACGCTGGGGCTGGCGGTGGCCACAGAGCTGGTGGATTCGCTGAACCTGGCCGGCGCGCTGCTGGCGACCGCTACCGCGCTGGTGATTTCCCTTTACCTGGTATCGAGTTTTGCGCTGGAACACACCAGCCGATGGTTCGCCGGCCCGGCGGGCTGGTTCCGCCGGCTGGCACTGAGCTGGCATTTGTGGCGGGAGCGGCAACGCTCTCGCGCCATGGAGAGCGCGCGCCTTCGCGCCGAAAAGCGGGCCTTAGCCGCGAAGGAGCGGGCGGAAGCGGCGCCCTCCAGGCGGCAAAAGAAAGAGAAACCGCCAACCGTTGCCGTGCCAGCCGCGGCGGAGAATGACGAAGCGCCACCCTGGCACACGCGCACCACGGCGAGCCTGGAACAACCTCCGGCCGCTCATGAAGCCGTGGCAGAGATTCCAATCTGCCCGATCGAAGACCTCGCACCGGAGCCCGCGCCCGCTCTGATTCCGCCTCCGACCGAGCCGCCTCCGTCGCCGGCCGAGCCGCGCCGCATGATGTATGATCTGCCGTCTACCGATCTGCTCAACGAAGTGCCGGGCCGCAGCGCCTACGACGAGCAGGAGCTCAAGGATACGGCCGGCCGCATCAAGGCCAAGTTCGAAGAGTTCAACGTGCTCGGCAACGTGGTGCAGATCAATCCCGGCCCGGTGGTTACCACTTTCGAATTCAAGCCCGAAGCCGGCATCAAATACAGCCGCATCACCACCCTCAGCGAGGATCTGTGCCTCGGCTTGCAGGCCGAATCCATCCTCATCGAGCGCATTCCCGGCAAACCCACCGTCGGCATCGAAGTTCCCAACACCCGCCGCGAGCTGATCGGCCTGCGCCAGATGCTCGAATCCGAGGAGTTCGCGCAGTCGCACTCGCGGCTGACCATTCCGCTCGGTAAGGATATCAACGGCCGCATCCGCGTGGCCGCGCTCGAAAGCATGCCGCACCTGCTGATCGCCGGTTCCACCGGCTCCGGCAAGAGCGTCATGATTAACTCTATGATCATGTCGATCCTCTATAAGGCCACGCCCGACGAGGTGCGGCTGATCATGGTGGATCCCAAACGCGTCGAGCTGGGTATGTACGAGGGCGTTCCGCACCTGCTGACGCCGGTCATCACGGATTCGAAGAAGGCCACCAACGCGCTGCGCAACGCCGTGCTCGAGATGGAGCGCCGACTGCGCCTGCTCGCCGAATACGGCGTTCGCAACATCGAGCAGTTCAACAAGAAGATCCGCAAGCTGCAGGAAGAGCCGCGCGATCTGTTTGGCGAGCCGGATCAAACGCAGGAAGAGTTGCGCCCGCTGCCCTACATCCTCATCCTGATCGATGAGTTGGCGGACTTGATGATGATCGAAGGCCGCAACGTGGAAGAGAGCGTCACGCGCCTGGCGCAGATGGCGCGCGCCGTGGGCATGCACCTGGTGCTGGCCACGCAGCGCCCCAGCGTGGACGTGATCACCGGCCTCATTAAAGCGAATTTCCCGGCGCGCATCAGCTTCCGCGTCGCCACGCGCGTCGATTCGCGCACCATCCTCGACGTAATGGGCTCCGAGCATTTGCTGGGCAAGGGCGACATGCTGTTCCTGCCGCCGGGATCGTCGCGACTCACGCGTGTCCACGGCGCTTTCGTCACCGAGACCGAGATCAACCGCGTCGTCGATTTCTGGAAGCAACAGGCGGCGCCGGAATACGATCAGTCGTTCCTGGTGGCGCCGCCGAACGAAGAAGATCCCGAAGCAGCGGGCGAACTGGCGAGCGAAGACCACGACCCGATGTACGAAGAGGCAGTGCGCCTGGTGCTGCAGATGGGCAAAGCGTCGACGTCCACTCTGCAGCGGCACCTCCGCCTCGGCTACGGCCGCGCGGCGCGGATTCTCGACATGATGCAGCGGGACGGCATCATCGGCCCTCCCGACGGCAGCAAGCCGCGCGAGGTGTTGAAGCCACCCGACTGGCTGCACGAGGTGGAGGGGCAGCTGCGGTAGCTGGTTGACCGGCGAAAGCGCCTGTCCCACTTGGCAGCCTGGGCCGGCGAGCGGAGTAATACCGAGCGTCCAGGGCCGTCCTTATTGGGAAGGGCGATAATACGAACACGATGTCTTCCGGCTCATTTTTCCGCCGTCCGGCGGTGGTACTGATTCTCGGTTTGTGCTGCATTGGTGGCGCCATGAGCCTGCTGAGCCGCCTGGCTTCCGGGCCTTCCGCCGAGCCCAAGCGCGTCGCGCTGCCGCATGACGGCGGGACGGAGGCGGCGCCGGCTTTCTCGCCGGATGGCACGCGGCTGGCGTTCAGCGGGCGGGAGGCAGGGAAGAACAAGCCCTATCACATCCGCGTGCGAACCCTGGCCGGCGGCGCGCTGGCGCAGTTGACGGACGGACAGGGCAGCGACCTGGGTCCTGCCTGGTCGCCGGATGGCGCCAAGATCGCGTTTCTGCGGGTGGATGACGACCGCGCGCGCTATATGGTGATCGCGTCGGACGGCGGCGAGCCGAGGCAGGTCGCCGACTTCCCGGTTCCCGATCCGGCGCCCGGCCCGCAGGCTACGGTCTGCTGGGCGCACGACGGAAAGTCGCTTTATGTTGTTCAATGGGCGAAAGGGCAGCCGACGGTGATTGCCACCGTCCCGGCAGCGGGGGGCGCGCTGCGGCGCATCACCCAGCCGCCGGCCAGCTCGCGCGGCGACAGCTCCCCCGCAATTCCGCCTGACGGCAGCACGCTCGCGTTCCTGCGGGAGACATCCGAGAAGGCGGATCATGGCGGCGATGACGAGGGCCGAACGGGCAGCGATATTTTCGTCGCCGACTTGTCGGGGAACAACCTGCAACGTCTCACCTTCGACAAAGCTGCCATTCACGGCATCGCCTGGTCCGCCGACGGCCAGGAGCTGATCTATGCGGCGAGGCGGCTTGACCAGGGGAAGTTATGGCGCGTCGCGGCGGCTGGCGGGAGCCCGCGCAACGTGCTGGCCGGCGGCAGGAATCCAGCGTATCCGGCGGTCGCGCCAAACGGGCACAGGCTGGCCTTCACCGAAACTCCGGAATTGGATTCCATCTGGCGGGTTGACCTCACCTCGTCTGATCCGGCCGCGAGCGCGCGCCAGCTGATCCGTTCCGACGGGCGCGAATCCGCGCCAAGCTGGTCTCCGGATGGGAAGAAGATCGCCAACATTTCCTCGCTGACCGGCGACGACGAGATCTGGGTGGGCGACGCCGACGGCAACCACCGCGCGCCCATTACTCATCTCAAGATGTGGCGGCTGGGCCGGCCGCGGTGGTCGCCTGACGGCCGCACGCTTCTTTTCGTGGTCCGCGGCAACGGCGGCATGGAGGTGGACCGGGTGGCGAGCGACGGGCGGACCCCGCCGGTCCGTGTTCCATTACCGCCGGACAGCCACCAGGTTTCCTGGTCACACGATGGGCAGTGGATCTACTACGAGGCGGTGGCGCAGGTCTGGAAAGCCCACGCCGATGGCCAGCAGCAGCAGAAACTCAGTACTGACTGGGGTTCGGAGGATCCCGAAGAATCGGCCGACGGCAAGGAAGTGTTTTTCCGCCATGACCGATCCATCTGGCGGGTCCCCTCGGACGGCGGCAAGGCTGAGGAGATCATCATCCCTGAGCGCGAGACACGGTGGAGTGCTTTCCAGACCGCCGCGGCCGGCCTTTACTACCTCGAGCTTGATCGCGAGGAGCGCAGCCTGGCGGCCAGATTCTACGATCTTTCCAGCAAGAAGAGCAGGGAACTGCTGCGCCTTCCCGTCACGGACCCCGCGG
>CAZZHN010000133.1:0-13244 GCA_964654065.1 uncultured Solibacteraceae bacterium | reverse complement strand
TCGCTGGCTGTCCTGCAGGTCGGTGTGACGCCTTCGGGACAGGTGGCGGGGACGCAGAACGATCAGGGTGTTTTCCAGCTCGACGGCGGAAACAACAGCGACGACATGGCGGGCACGTACTCAAGCTATACGACCAGCAACGGAAGCGCGACCTCGGGCGTGGCGCCAACGCCGATCGAGAGCATCGAAGAGTTCAAGGTCGGAGTCACCAACCAGACGGCTGATTTCAACGGCGCAGCCGGCAGCCAGGTTCAGATGGTCACCAAGCGCGGCACCAACGATTTCCATGGAGCGGCTTACGACTACTTCTTCGCCACCAATGTGGGGGCCGCAAATACCTGGAAGGACGACCATACGCCCGCCGACGGCCTGCTCTACACGCCGCTGCCCAAGACTCACAAGAATCGCTTTGGCGGCGTGCTGGGCGGACCGGTGCTGCCGAAGCTGGCAGGCGGAAAGACTTACTTTTTCGCCAACTATGAGGGACTTCGGTTTCCAAACAACACCCTCGAGGAGAAGACCGTGCCCTCAGCGCTGATGCGCGCGGGCGTGATCCAGGTTCCCAACAGCGCGGGCGTCTATCAGGCATATAATCTGAACCCGACTCCGGTAGCCGTGAACGGCGTCATCTACCAGCCGGCAACCTGTGGCGGAGGCCTTTGTGACCCCCGCGGTCTGGGGCTCAACCCGCTGGTCAACCAGATCTGGAGCAAGTACATGCCGCTGGCGAACGATCCACGGTTCGGCGATCAGTACAACACCGAAGGATATATCTCGGAGCTGCAGCTGCCGCAGAGCTCCAACTTTGGAGTGGTCAGGCTGGATCATGACTTCAACGAGAAGAACCACTTCACAGTGAGCGACCGCTACTACAACTACTCCCAGGCGACCGCCAATCAGGTGGATATCGGCGGAGCGCTGCCAGGCGACACCTTCGGGCAGGCTGCGGCTTCGGCTCCGCGCCCGCAGAGGGCCAACTACCTGGTCGCCGGGCTCACCACGATCCTCACACCACAACTGACCAACGATTTCCACTTTGACTTCATCCGCAACTACTGGGACTGGGCGTCGGCGGGAGGTACGCCGCAGCTTCCCGGCCTGGGTGGCGCGCTCGAGATCGGCGGGGAAACGGCGCAGGCCCTCATCCCCTACAACGTAGACACGGGGAGCACGCGGCAGCGCGCTTGGGATGGGCACGATCAGTATTACCGGGACGACCTGACCCAGCTCCATTCCAACCACCTCTTCCAGTTCGGCGCATCCTATCAGCGCAATTACGACTACTACACACGCAACGACAACGGCATTGCGACGGATGCGTCGACGGTCTATCAGATCGGCCAGGGATCGGGTATCAACTTCCCTTCGGCCTACCTGCCTGCCGGTCTGCCCTCGTCGCAGGTCGCCAACTGGTCGAATCTATACGGCGAGGCGCTCGGGATCGTTTCGCAGCCGCAGGTGATGTACACGCGCAGTGGACCGAATCTGACGCTGGACCCGGTGGGAGACCCGATTGAGATTCATGCCATCGTGCCGAGCTATAACTTCTACTTCGTCGATAGCTGGCATGTGCGCCCGTCGGTCACGCTGACCTATGGCCTGGGGTATGCCATTGAAATGCCGCCATATGAACTGCAGGGGAAACAGGTGCAGTTCGTAGACTCGGCGGACCAGCCGATCAGCCTCGAATCGTATCTGCAGCAGAAGGAGAAGACAGCCCTGGCCGGGCAGGCATATGACCCGACAATCGGGTTCGCCACCACTCCAAACGTGGCTGGCGGCCGCAAATATCCGTTCAATCCGTTTTACGGCGAATTCAGCCCGCGCATCGCCGTGGCGTGGAACCCGAATTATAGCGACGGGATCCTCGGGCATTTGCTCGGTCCGGGCAAGACCGTCATCCGCGGCGGGTATAGCAGGATTTATGGCCGGCTGAACGGCGGCCGCGTCGTCGGAAGTCCGGTGCTGGGAGCCGGCCTGGAACAGGTGATTCAGTGCATCGGCGCGAGTATGACCGG
This sequence comes from uncultured Solibacteraceae bacterium, assembly GCA_964654065.1. Lineage (GTDB taxonomy): Bacteria > Acidobacteriota > Terriglobia > Bryobacterales > Bryobacteraceae > Bog-375. Next base: position 11,226 of record CAZZHN010000133.1, on the reverse strand, counting down.
TCAATGCCTGGGGGTGAACGGTGTCACTCCGGCGACGGCGTTCCGCATCGGCACGGATGGTCTTGACGCTCCGCTGCCGGCGGTCACTTCGACTCTGGCGCAGCCGTACTTGCCGGGTGTGAATGGCAATGCAGCGGCGGGAGACGGAGCCGGCGTGGACCTCAACTTCCGGCCGGACCGTTCCGATGAATTCAACTTAACGATCCAACGCGAACTTTCTCACCGCCTAGTGATGGAGGTCGGCTACGTCGGCCGCATCATCCGTAATGAGTACAACCTGATCAACGTGGATGCCGTGCCTACCATGACGACTCTGGACAGTCAAAGCTTTGCGAATGCCTTCGCCGCCCTATACACGGAACTCGCGGACAACCAGTCGATCCAGGCGCAGCCGTTCTTTGAAGCGGCGTTGGGTGGCACCGGCTCGAAGTATTGCACTGGCTATGCCAGCTGCACGGCCGCTGTAGCCAAGCTGCAAAAAACAGCGATCTTATCGACGCAGGTTTACAATCTCTGGGCCGCACTGAATGCATCGCCGTCCTGGACTTTGGGGCGCACGTTGCTGGCCTCCCCCGGTCTCCCTGGCAGTGCAGTAAGCACCCAGCTGATGTCTTATGAGCTGGCGGCCAGCAACGGCTGGGGAAACTATAACGCCGCGTTCGTATCCTTCACAGCGAGGGACTGGCACGGACTCACGGCGCGCTCCAACTTCACCTGGAGCCGCGCCATGGGAACTGGAGATTCGGCGCAGAGCAGCAGTTCGCAAACCGTGGTGGATCCGTGGAACTTGCAGGTCAACTATGGGCCGCAGTCGTTCGACATCCGGTTTGTCTACAACCTCGGACTGATGTATCAACTTCCTTTCTTTAAGAGTCAGAAGGGATTTCTTGGTCGCGTGTTTGGCGGCTGGGCCGTCACGCCGTTGTTTACGGCGCAGAGCGGAGTTCCCCTGGAAGTGAGCATCGGCACCGGTTCCACGGAGAATGCTCAAGCATTCGGCGAGGAATACGGCAACGGCAATAGCGCCAATGAAAACGCCGTCCTGATCGCGCCCTATACGGGAGGTAACTCGGCGCACGATAACGTCAACGTGGCGAGCGGCGCCGGGCTCAACGGCGACCTATCCAAAGGGGGCTCGGGAATCAATATGTTTGCCAACCCGGCCGCCGTCTATTCGGAATTCGGGCGGCTGGTGCTGGGGCTGAATACTTCGGCCGGCGGAGCAGGCGTCCTACGAGGCCTTCCGACTTGGGATCTCGATGCCACCGCCTCCAAGGATTTTCGCATCCGGGAGAGAATTGGGGCCACGCTGATCATCCAGGCGAACAACGTGCTAAACCACTTCCAGCCTTCCAACCCGACGCTGGATGTCGATAGCCCGCAGACTTGGGGCGTGGTGACGAGCCAGGCCAATACTCCGCGGCAGATGCAGTTCGGGCTGCGGCTTCATTTCTAAACGGGGCGTTAGATCGCGGCGCCTTGCCACGGGTGCAACGGCGCCGGGTCCGTGAGAGCCGGCGAGTCCGAACTCCGCATCGCGCGAGCGATCGTGCGGCTAAAGGATTCCGCCTGCTGGCGGATCTCCGGCACGGCGGTCGATTCGAGCAGATCGCCCGACCGCATGGGCCCAATCGCGAACAAGGAGGAAGAGGCGTTGCCCTTCTTGTCTCTCACGGCTCCGTCGGCGGCGGTGTCGATGCCGATCCCCAGATCTCCGGGCGCCATCCAGCCCTTCGCAAACAGCGCTTTGAGAAGGGGGCTGGCGATCTTACGGTAGTCCATCTCGAAACCGGCGCAGTTAATCACTCGACCAGCGGCGATGACCTGCCTACCTCCGCCGCGCCGCGCAACCTCGACAAGCGCTTCGCCGTCCACCTGGGTAACCTTGCAAACACGGCCTGAATGGACTTCCAGCGTGCCGGACCTGAGCCCCTCTCGCACGGTCGAGCCGATGGAAGGCGCCATGCGATGCCGATGGATATCCCAATAGCTCTTTAGGTGGCGGAAAAACCTGCGGCGTTCGGCGGGCGAAAGGTTACTCCAGATTTCGTTGGTCCGGCACCGGATGCCATCCACGAAGGGCCGCCAGTCGATCCCGGCAGCCTGCGCGGTCCGGATGCGGGCGCGGACCGAGCGCATGAGTTCGCGGAGGGTTGGACGCCCGGGGAGAAACGCCGGGCCAATCACATGTTGCTCCGCGGTGTGAGCCTGCGAGATCAATCCGTGGCTGGAGACCATATGAACCGGGGCTCGATGAATCGCTCCGGCGCCCAGCGCCAGGAAGGCGTCCACGGCAGTGAGACTGGAGCCGACCAGGACCACAGGGCTAGCCGAGGAGCCCGGATCGAGCGCGCCGGAACGCCAGGGAGAATCGAACACAACCGGACCGCTGGACCCAACCGGGATCCCCGGTATGGCGCGCGTTTGCGCGTTGCCCAATGCGAGCAAAACCTTGTCGGCCAGCAGCGAGCGGCCGTCTGAGAGTCGCACCGAGGTCCGCCCCTGTGTGTGGGTCAGATCGATGGCTTCAGCGCGAATGTGGGAGAGTTCCGAAGTCGAACCAGAGCGCCGGGCCGCAGCTTCCAGTTTCTCCGCGAGATACCGGCCATAGAGCGCTCGGGGCGCGAAGGTGGCTGGTTCGACCGCATCCATGTGACACCGTGCGCACCATTCCGTAAAGTCGCGCAGCGCGCGAGTGGAATACCCCATCCGGCCAGCGGGCACATTGAGCAAATGCCGGAAATCCGCCGTCGAGTATGCGAGGCCCTTGCCAAGCCGCTCGGCTGGATCGACAATCGCGATTCGAACCGCGCAATCCTGTTCCAGCACATGAATGGCGGCCAAGGCTGCACTACAGCCCCCGCCGACAATTGCAAGATCCAGGACCGGCGCCATCATCCCTCCCAAAATTCAATTAACACAATAGACATTAATGGCCGAGCCCGTTCCTCCGCCGAGCGGGTGTTGGAACTTCTAGGGAACGCGCCGTGAAGTCGACACTGACTTCCATCAGTATAAGGCAAATTGTTTCATCAAATCAATGAGAACCCCGGAAGAGAGGTACTGGAGCTTCCTCGTTGGATTTCATCTTGACAGGTCGAAGGATATTAGATATTGTCTATATAAGTAGTAGGCAAACATCAAGAGGGGCAACCAATGGAGTGGCAGTTTGCGCGGAGTTTCTCCCCCGGGATTGTAATACTGGCGCTCACGGCGCACGGTCTGCTGGCGCAAGAGGCCGCAGCCAGTATTCGGGGCGTCGTCACCGATCGATCAGGGAGGCCCCTGAGAGATGCGATCGTCAGCATCAGCGACCTCACGAAGTCATCGAGCCGCAAGATAATCACGAGCGACCGTGGAGATTACGAATTCGTTGCGTTGGCGCCTGCCGACACGTTTTCACTTACGGTCGAAGCCGCTGGTTTCAGGAGAGAAGTCCGATCCGGAATCGTGCTGGAAGCTTGGCAACAGCGCCAGATGAACCTGCAACTTGTGGCCGGCGATGTTACCGGCCGTGTTACGGCGGCGGGTGCTGCCTCGCTGATGCAGCCAGAGGACGCAGCGGTCGAAGCGCTGGTGGATGAACGCAAGGTGAAGGATCTGCCCCCCGACAAGCCGCAGCTCTGGCAGCTCTCAGGATTGGTGCCCAACGTTTTGCAGTTCGGCCTAAAGCTGTTGTTCTAGGACTGCACCCCACCGCCGATGAGCCAACTCGCCCTCAGCAGCTTACTCTTTCTGGCAGCGGCGGCGCACGCCCAGCCGGCGCGAATGTCCGCCGAGGCGCAGCGCGAATTGGTCGAGCGGTACTGCGCGGGGTGTCACAATGACAGGCTGAAGTCCGGCGGGTTTTCTCTTTCCGAGCTGGATCTGGTGCACGCCGAGCACAGCGCCCCACGCGCCGAAAAGGTCGTGCTCAAATTGCGTGCCGGGATGATGCCGCCGGTGGGCATGCCGCGGCCGGATCGGGAGACGGTGCGCCGGTTCGTCGAATCACTGGAAGCCGAGTTGGACCGGGATTCCGCCGAGCACGTGAATCCGGGCCGGCCCGCACTGCACCGGCTCAACCGCGCCGAATACGGCAACTCCGTCCACGATCTGCTCGATCTCGACATTGACGCCGCGGCTTATCTGCCCCCGGACGACATGAGTCATGGTTTTGACAACATGGCTGAAGTATTGAACGTCTCGCCCGCGCTGATGGCGGGTTACGTGCGCGCCGCCGGGAAAATCAGCCGCCTGGCGATCGGCGATGCGCATGCGAGTCCAGTCGTCGAGACCTACGCCGTTCCGCAAGCTGTGTCCCAGACGCGCCACGTGGACGGAACTCCGGAGGGCACGCGGGGCGGCATCGCGATTCGGCACATCTTCCCCGCGGACGGCAAGTACATTTTCAAAATCACGCTCTATTTCACGACGAACACCTTTCTCTACGGTTATACGCAGAAAGGCGAGAAGCTTGAGGTGGCCGTGAATGGGGACCGCGTGGCGCTGATGGACATCGATCCGCTGATGAAGGTGGATCAGGATCTGCGTACGCCGCCGATTCCTGTGCAGGCCGGGCCGCAGACCATATCGGTGTCTTTCCTCAAGCGCGCCGATGGACCTGTCGACGATCTACTGATGCCCTACCAGCGGAGCATCGGCGACCTATTCGCGGGCCGGACTTTCGGCATCACGGCGCTGCCTCACCTGCGCGACCTGGGCATCATCGGCCCGTATGATCCGACCGGAGTGAGCGACACTCCCAGCCGCGAAAAGATTTTCGCGTGCCGGCCTGAGAACGCGGCCGGCGAAATCCCCTGCGCCCGAAAAATCCTGACTGCACTGGCACGCCAGGCCTACCGCCGCCCCGTGAACGACGCCGACATGGAAGACCTGCTAAGCCTGTACCAACTGGGCCGGAACCAGGGTTGTTTCGAAGGTGGTATCCGACTCGCCGTCCAGGAACTGGTGGCCGACCCGCAGTTTGTGTTTCGCTTCGAGCGGACGCCTGCCGGCGTAGCTCCGGGAGCGAACTATCCGGTTAGCGACCTGGAATTGGCGTCGCGCCTGTCGTATTTCCTTTGGAGCCGCCCGCCCGACGAGGAACTGCTCGCACTGGCCAGCCAGCAGAAGTTGCGCCGCCCCGGCGAACTCGAACGGCAGGTGCGGCGCATGTTGGCGAGTCCGAATTCGTTCGCGCTGGCGCAGAACTTTGCCGGCCACTGGTTTCAGCTGCAGAACCTCAAGGACGCGCAACCCGACGTATTTCTCTTCCCGAACTTCGACGACAACGTGCTGCATTCGATGCAGCGCGAGACAGAGCTATTGTTCGACGACATGGTGCGCGAGGATCGCAACGTCACGGACCTGCTCACCGCCGATTTCACTTTCGTCGATGAACGTCTGGCCGTGCACTACGGTATCCCGAACGTCAAAGGCAATCGCTTCCGGCGGGTTGCTGTGACCGACGACAACCGCCGCGGCCTGCTGGGGCAAGCTAGTTTCCTGACACTGACCTCGATGGCCAATCGCACTTCGCCGGTGCTTCGCGGCAAGTGGGTGATGGATGTCATTCTGGGTGCGCCGCCGCCACGGCCTCCCGCCAACGTTCCGCCGCTGGGGGAGAATCAGGGCCTCCAGGCGCGTTCCGTCCGTGAGCGACTGGAGGAGCATCGCAGCAATCCGACGTGCGCCGCCTGCCACAAATTGATGGACCCCATCGGCTTCGCGCTCGAAGGCTTCGACGCCACGGGCGCGTGGCGCATCAAGGATGAGAACTTCGCGGTCGATCCCACCGGTGTGCTGTTCGATGGGACGCCGCTCAACGGGCCGGCGAGTCTGCGGAGCGCGCTGCTGGCACACTCCGATGCGTTTGTGCGCAATTTCACCGTGAAGCTGTTGACCTATGCGCTGGGGCGCGGGACCGAGTATTACGATCTGCCGGCCGTCCGGCAGATCGATCGAGAAGCGGCGTCGGCGGGCGACAGGTTCTCCGCGTTCGTGGCCGGCATCGTCAAGAGCGCGCCGTTTCAAATGCGGCGCGCCGACGGGCCGGCGCCGGAGATCTCAGCGGCGGCCCGCAGCGGAGGCAAAGCCGGGTTTACGCGTTAGGAAGGACTTTCAAACCATGCGCTTGATCACGAAGAAACATCTCTCGCGCCGCGCCATCCTGCGTGGTATCGGCGCGGCGGTCTCGTTGCCGTTTCTGGATGCCATGGCGCCGGCCCAAACACCGCTGCGGCGCACGGCCGCGCTGCCCAAGGCCCGGCTTTGCACCATCGAGATGGTGCACGGCGCGGCGGGCAGCACGATCACCGGCGGCGCCAAGCATTATTGGGTACCGGTCAAGGAGGGCGCCGATTTCGAAAGCACTTTCTCGCTCAGTTCGCTCGCGCCTTTGCGCGAGCACATTACGCTGATCAGCAACACCGACCTCAACAACGCCCGCGCTCTGACGCCTGATGAGGAAGGCGCCGATCATACACGCTCATCCGCCGTGTTTCTCACTGCGGCGCATCCGCACAAAACCGAGGGCGCCGACATTCAATGCGGGCCCTCGGTCGACCAGATCTACGCACAGGAATTCGGGCAGGATACGCCGCTGCCCTCCATTCAGCTCTGCATCGAAGACGTCGGTTCGCTCAGTGGCGCTTGTGGCTACGGCTACAGCTGCGTTTACGCCAACACTATCAGCTGGGCATCGCCGACCGCGCCTTTGCCGATGGAGATCGACCCGCGGATGGTTTTCGAACAATTGTTCGGCGACGGTGGTTCAACGGAGGAACGGATCGCGCGCCGCCGGGACGACCGCAGTATTCTCGACACGATCCTGCACGAATCGGCGAGGCTTAGCCGTACGCTCGGTGCGGGCGATCGCCAGCGGCTGAACCAGTACCTCGACGACGTGCGCGAGATCGAACGGCGCATTCAGAAGGTCGAACAATACAATGCCGCCAACTCGTCGCGCGAGCTGCCGGCGTCTCCGATCGGGGTCCCGGATTCGTTTGCGGACCACGTCAAATTGATGTTTGATCTGCAAGTGGTAGCGTTTTCCGCCGACGTCACACGCGTTTCGGCATTCAAGATGGGCCGTGACGTGAGCTCGCGAGTTTATCCGGAGAGCGGCGTCAAGTCGCCCTTCCATGGGTTGTCCCACCATGGCGAGAACCCCGCCAAGATCGAGGAATTCGCGCGGCTCAACCAGTATCACGTGAGCAAGGTGGCCTACTTTATCGACAAGCTGAAGAACACGCCGGATGGCGATGGAAGCCTGCTGGACCACTCACTGGTGCTGTATGGAAGCCCAATGGGGGATTCGCATGTCCACGAGCACAAACGGCTGCCCCTCTTTCTGGCTGGTCACGCGAACGGCCAGATCAAGGGTAACTTCCACCTGAAATGCCCGGATGGAACGCCGATGGCGAATGTGTTGCTGACGATCCTGCAAAAGCTGGATGTCCGCGATGTGCCGGCGCTGGGCGACAGTAACGGGCTGGTAGCCATTTAGTCCGGACGGTCGAGAGGAGAGTAACCGATGCAGACGCGATGGATCATGCCATTCGTGCTCGCCGGGCTCATGTGGGCCGCGGACAAGGATCACCGGCTGGCCGACGCTGCCCAGGGCAGCGACCGGCAAGCGGTGCGTGTGCTGGTGGCGGAAAAAGCAGACGCCAACGGCTCCCAGGGAGATGGCATGACGGCCCTCCATTGGGCAGCGGCCAATGACAATCTGGACATGGCGCGCCTGCTGATCGCCAGCGGCGCCGATGTGAAAGCCGTGACGCGTGCAGAGGGCAATACGCCACTGATGATTGCGGCGGCAACGGGTGACGCATCGCTGCTCGTCGCGCTGCTGAAAGCCGGGTCGGACGCGAACGCGGCCAATCGTATTGGCACCACGGCCCTGATGACGGCTGCCTCGTCCGGCAGCGTGCCGGCGATCGAAGTGCTGCTCGCTCACGGCGCGAAGCCGGATACGCACGAGAAAGCCCACGGCCAGACCGCGCTCATGTTCGCTGCGGCCGACAACCGCGGCGCAGCGATCCGCACGCTGCTGGCGCACGGCGCCTCGGCGGAGGTGAGCACCACGGTGGAGGAACTCGAAAGGCCGAGCGTGGACGAAGATGGCAATCCGCTGCCCACGCGTCCGCCGCGTGCCGGCCGCGGGGGCGGCAACCCCGCGTACGAGGCGGCGATGGCGCGCCGGGCCACCGCGACCAAAATCGGCGGCCTCACCGCGCTGCTGATTGCGGCGCGGCAGGGCAATCTCGCCGCCGTCACAGCCCTCGCGGATGCGGGCGCAAGCCTAAACCACGCGAGCGACTCCGACAAGACCACGCCGCTAGTGATGGCCATTATCAACGGCCATTACGACGCGGCACGATATTTGCTTGACCGCGGAGCTGATCCGAACCTGGTCACGGCCGATGGGCTAGCGCCGCTTTACGCCGTGGAAGATACTCAGTTCGCCCCGGTCGGCTGGTCGCCCAATCCAATCACCAATCAGGAAAAGACCGGTTACCTCGAGTTGATGAAAGACCTGCTCGAACGTGGAGCGGATCCCAATGCACGCCTCGGGCATAAGCTTTGGTTCCGGCCGAATAATCATGACATGTTGTGGATCGGCACCGGTGGCTCGACCGTTTTTTGGCGCGCCGCGCAGGCCACGGATCTGCGGGCCATGCACCTGCTGGTGGAGCGCGGTGCAGACGCGAAAATTCCAACGGCAGAGGGAGTTACTCCCCTCGGCGTGGCGGCCGGTCTCGGATGGGCCGGGAATTTTTCCGTGAACGCGCCCGATACGCCGCTGGATACGGCCAAGTACTGCCTGGAGCTGGGCATTGACGTCAATGCGCAGGATTCGCAGGGTTACACGGCAGTCATGGGCGCCGCATACCGGGGAGAGAACGAGTTAGTGAAACTCCTGGTGGCGAAAGGCGCGCGGCTGGATTCGAAAACGGGGCGTGGGTGGTCGGTGACGGACATGGCCAACGGGCCGGCGCTCCGCACCAGCGTGCCTGTGGCGCATCCGGACACGGTGGCCTTGCTGCTGAATCTGGGCGCGCCGCAACTCACCGCGGTCGAAGGCGAAGAGATTCTGGGCATCATTCGCAGGCGTCCCGCCACGAAGACGGACGCGCCGGAAAGTAAAACGGAACCGCCGGCAACGATCAAGTAGGCGGGACGAGCCGAGACGGAGCACGAATATGAAAAAGATCAACGCGACACGCGCAATCCTTCTGACTCTCACGCTGACGGCCGCTTACGCCCAGCGTGCACCACTCGTGGAATTCGAATTGATGACATGGCCGGAGTTGAAGAGCGCTATCCATGAGCAGGGGAAAACGACAGCCCTCGTCTTCAACGGTGGGACCGAACAGCGCGGGCCACAAGGGGTAAGCGGCGCCCACACGTTCGTCGCACGCACCCTCGGCAAAGAGATCGCCGAGAAGCTCGGCAACGCGATTGTGGCGCCGGTGATTCCATTTTCGGTTAACAATGCGTCAGCCGATCTACCGGGCACGATCGGTATCACCGGCCCGTTGTTCGCCGCGCTGAACGAGCAACTCGCCGAGCAACTGATCGCCAACGGCTTCAAGAATGTGGTCCTGATGGGCGATCACGGCGGCGGGCAGAAGGAACTATCCGAAGTTGCTACGAAGCTGGACGCGAAGTATGCGCCGCAGGGCATCCGTGTCGTGTATTGCGGTGATGTCTACCAGAAGGTGGGGGTCGACTTTAACAAATGGCTGGTTGACCATCACCTCCCGGTAGGCTCTCACGCATCCATCAAGGACACTTCCGAAATGCTCTACCTGGGCGGCGACAAGGGCTGGGTTCGCAAAGAACTGATTGCTACGGCCGTTGGTGAGCCGCGCCAGCCGGGTGAAACCGGCAGACACGTTGGGAATGGCATCAGCGGAGACGCGCGGCAGTCCAGCGCGGAGATCGGTAAGGTGGTATCGGAAATGAAGGTCGACTACGCGGTGGCGCAGATTCGGCGGCTGCTCGCCGCTCCTGAGACGCCCAGCGGCGGGCAATGATCCCAGCGGTGCGGGTCGCCCCTCCGCCGGTCGTCTCATCGGAATCCGCGCCTTCGGCGAGAGTGCGCCGGCAGGTTGTGATCTTCGGCGCCTCGCTCGCCTTTCTTTCGTTCGTCGATCGCGCTGCCATCAGCCAGGCTGCGCCCGCGATCAGCCGGGAACTGCATTTGTCGCCCGCGCAAATGGGGCTCGTGTTCTCTGCGTTCGGGCTCAGCTATGCTGCTTGCGAAATCCCCAGCGGCTGGCTCTGCGACCGCTTCGGCGCGCGGAACCTGCTGACGCGAGTTGTGCTCTGGTGGTCCCTGTTCACAGCGGCGACGGGATGGGCCTGGAACCTGCCGTCGCTGGCGATGACGCGCTTGCTGTTCGGCGCCGGCGAATCGGGCTGCTTCCCCGGGCTGGCGCGGGTCTTTCGCACGTGGCTTTCGCCCCGCGAACGCAATTCCGCCGAAGGCATCAAGGCCGCCGCCGCGCGCTGGGGGGCTGCGATCACTCCGGCAATGATGGCCGCTCTCTCGGCGTGGTTCGGCTGGCGGCATACGTTCCTGATTTTCGGGGCGCTCGGCCTTTTGTGGGGCGCCGCTTTCTGGCACTGGTACCGTGACCGGCCTCCGGCCAGCACAGGCCGCCACCAGCCGGAAGAAAGCGGCGTATCCTGGCGCAAGCTGCTGGCCTCCCGTAGCGCATGGGCGCTGGGGGCGCAGTGGTTCTGTCACTACTACGGCTTCTACTTCTACATCACGTGGCTGCCGCTGTATCTGTACCAGGCGCGCGGGCTCGACCTGCGTCACGAATCGCTGGGAGCCGGCCTGCCGTTGGTCACCGCAGGCTTGGGCAGCCTGGTGGGCGGCTGGAGTCTTACCGCCTTGACAACGCGTTGGAAGAGCGCAGCGAAGGCGCGCAAGCTTCTCGGTTATCTTGCCTACGGCGGCGCGGCGCTGTTGCTGGTTCTGTTTACGCGGATTTCAAACCCGGGGCTCGCGCTCGGCGTGATGAGCCTTTCCAGTTTCGCCGCTGAATTCAGCGGTCCAATCTCATGGACCACCGCCATGGACCTGGGCGGCGAGCGCGTCGGAACAGGTTCTGGGTTCATGAACATGCTGGGCCATTTCGGCGGCAGCGTGGCGCCAGTCGTCACCGGCCTCCTGCTCACCTGGAGCGGAAACGCCTGGAATGTGGCGTTCTGGTGCTCGGCGCTCAT
>CAZZHN010000132.1:0-13333 GCA_964654065.1 uncultured Solibacteraceae bacterium | reverse complement strand
GCTTTCGGCGTCGGCCTCCACGACAGTCGTTCGATACGTGTAAAAGTACCAATCGCGCGGAGCGAATGGCGGGTCCCACGCGACCCTTACCTTCTTTCCGTCATTTAGATTTTCAAGGATTGTGCCGGTCGCCTTGATCCGCATCGCGGAGACGGATTTCCCCCCGACATCGAACGGCAGGCCTTTCTTCTGTACGAAACTCGCCTTGATGGCAATCCGGTCACCCGCCTTCATGAGGCGAACGGTTTCAGAAAACTGGTCATCATATCCGTTTTCCCAGATTCCTTCAGCGAGAAAACGGGGCATCTGATCCTCAGATTTATCCCACACCGCACCGGCGAACCAGTGGACCTCTCCATCCTCGCCCTCTTCTGCTGCGTCCGGCGCTGGGATGTTCTCCTCGTCCGTCGCCGTGGCCCCTGGCCGGTTCGCATCGCGCACGCGAACGTACAGAGCCCAGGTTTCTTCAGGGCTGAGTCGGGTGTTAAGCCCCTCCGGTGTCAAACCCCATAGCCCCCGCTTGGGCGAGCCGATCAATTTGGCCTTGGCGAGGTAAAAACGCGCCCAGTGGACATCGTTTTCAAAGATCGACTGCTTCCCGTTTTCAATGAGTCGTGTCAGGTCGTCGGCGGGCACCTCGATCTTCGATCTAATCCAGGCGCGAGCTTCAGCCGGGCGCATAGGTGTGGGGTGCGTCGATCGAAGGGCATCGAGGAGCAGCGGAAAATACTTTGAGAATCGGTTGCTTTTTATATCGGACATCGAATTCTTCTCCAGCGCGACCTCCAGAGCCAGCGCGTTAGCTAGGCGGAGACCACAAGAAAAAAGGGAGCATCAGCGTGGAACGTGCACGAAGCGTTGCTGGTGGCCGAAGAAGTGTAAGGGCATAAAAACCGGATTGCAAGCAGTGTCAGGTTTGTGGCCAAGCGCCCGCCTGGCCGAAGGCCGGGCTTCCACAGGTTAAGGCCGACCATCGGGGCGCCCCTTTAATTCACGTGCGGCGATTTGCTGAACGATGTTTGCGAGATCGTCCATGACTGATTCCGGCAACCTCGCTAAATCGGCCTGCAATTGCGCAGCCTCAAGGCCAGAGAACAAGCCGAAGATGACGTTAAACGCGGCTTGCCGTTGGTCCGGCGAGAACCTTCGCTCAGCGACGAGGGCCGCATAACACGCAGAAACGCGCTCCCACCACAACAGCTCATGCTCGGGATTCGCATCGCGCAGGAATCCATCCCGCCATTCTGCCTCGGTTAAGGCACATACCTCCGCCACTGCCGCCCTGACTGTATCCATACGCAGCACAAATTCAGGCGGAAGTTGCGCGCGCCGGAGGGGGCCGGGCCTGAGGTGCTTGGGGTTCATGCTACTTGCCTTTATCATCGAGCGTCCTCGCAGAAGTACTCTTTATCAGAACAGCATTTGTCTGTCGTGCGCAACAGGGCAGCAGTTGCCAACCTTATAAATTCGAGCGCCTTTCTGCGCAGTCAGCTCAGTTCGCGAATTCACCATTTTGAGCTCTTCGCGAAAGGGATCGTCACCCGCATGGGCCGAGACTCCCGCCGCCACGTCGCAGCGATCAAATACCGGAGGCTCGGCGAGCGTCAGCGCGTAGAGCCCGGTTCGCGCGTCCGCGCGGATTCGCCCCAACGGCCAATCGCTAAAAAATTGCCGAGTATTTGCTTTCCAGAATATGGGTCGCCGCTTTGGCCAGGATTGAGTCTACACGGGCCTGTTTTATTGGGGTGTCAAAGGAAGCCCGGACGCTGAAAACGTATGGGTGACTCTCCCCATTGAATCCGGGGCCGTTTTGAAAGCTGGGAACCTGATGGTTACAAAAACGGTTACAGTGGAGAAAAACGAAGGGCCGGGATTTTCGTCCCGACCCTGTTAACTGCTTTATTATCTATGGTGCGGAGAGGGGGACTTGAACCCCCACGAGATTGCTCCCGCTAGCACCTCAAGCTAGTGCGTCTGCCAATTCCGCCACCTCCGCGTTGTGTGTGGCTACTTCTTGTTCGGCGCCGGCTGAGCCGGTATCCGGATCGGCGCCTGCTTACCGGAGTTCTGCTGACCCGGAGCCGGGATCGGGATCTGAATGGTCTGCGACGGCGGCACCGCCGGCGCTTGACCCGGAACCGGCACGGCCGGCGCCTGCGTCTTGATCGGAGCGCTCTTGGGGGAGCCGCCTTCCAGCACCGTGGTTCCCAGACCCGCGCCACGCGTCGCCAGAATCGAGAGCGATAGCGACGTGATCATGAACAGAACCGCCGAAATCGTCGTCGCCTTCGACAACAGGGTGGCCGAACCGCGCGGACCGAATGCCGTTTGCGAGCCCATGCCGCCGAAGGCCCCGGCTAAGTCCGCCGCCTTCCCGCTCTGCAAGAGCACCACGATGATCAGGAAGATGCAGACCAGGATGTGAACTAGAAGAAAAAGAATGTACATGCTGAATTACCAGTATAAAAGACCGGATCGCGGCCGGTCAAACCGGGCGCGGCGCATGGCTGGGGAAATCGGGCCGCCCGGGTTCAAACGCCTGCTGCCTCTCGCGGGCGTGGATGCCGCGGCTGCGCTTGAGAGCATACATGGCCTGGTCGGCTTCATCCAGGGCCTGGCGGAGCGGGCGCTCGCGCGCGTCGGCAACCCCCCAGCTGAAGGAGATTGGCAGCATGCCGAATCCGCGCACCTGGAACTCGTGCAGCCGCTGCTCGATCTCGGTCATGCGCTTCCCTGCCCCCTCGGCGCTCAGGTTCGGGAAAAGGATGACAAACTCGTCGCCGCCCCAGCGGTAGGCCTCGTCCTCATGGCGGATGGATCGTTCCAGCAGGCTGCCGACATTGCGCAGGATCTCGTCGCCGACCAGGTGCCCGTAGCGGTCGTTGACTTCCTTGAAATTGTCCATGTCGCACACCACCACCACGCAGTCCAGCGCGCTGGGCTGTTCCACCCGGCGCGCCAGCGCCGACTGATTGAGCAGCCCGGTGAGGCCGTCCAGGTCACTGCGGTTACTGTTTTCGCGCCGCAGGCTCTCCACCTCGGCGAGCAGGCCCTTCAGCCGGTCCATCTGCGTCTCGCTCCACATCGCCATGGCGGAAAACGCCATCACGCAGTGAAGCGCGAAATCATAGTAAGTCTCGTGATGGAGATAGCGGGCCCAGTCCGGCGCATTGCCCCGGTTATACATCCACAGGAAGATAAAGGCGTGCTCGAAGAAGGCCGCCGACAGCACCACCAGCGACAGGCGGAACATGCGGAAGCCGAGTCCGCCGTGCCTGCGGAGCTGCAGGAAGAGGTAAAGATAAATGAAACCCAACAGCAGAGCGTGCGACGAATGGTAGGCTTCCAGCCGCGAAACCATCGCCACCGCATACACCAGGATGACGAACACCGGCAGCAGGGCAAACAGGCGCAGAATCACGCGCCATTCCCGCATCCCGGTGCCGAAGCCGGCGCGCGCCGCCGCCACCAGCACGATGGCGAAGGCGAAATCGAAGGTGGCGTATGGCGCCAGCCAGCCCAGCCCGCCCCTGCTCAGCAATTCGAAGCCGAACACGGTGGCGACGCCGCGAAGCCCCCAGGCCGCCGCCCACAACCCGAAGTAGATGGCGCGCGACTGGCGCCACAGGAACATGAAGACGATGCCGAACAGCAGCGAGCCGATGACCTGGATGAAAAAGGCGGTGAGGTCGGCTACGGGATTGGAGGGATCCATCCGCTTAGTCTCCGCCGATGGCGTGGCGCCGAAGGCCGCGCGCCCTGCCGGTGGCTTCGTCCACGTCCACGATCACGGCGTGTAGTTCCGCGCCGCCCCGCGCCGCTTCCAGGCGCACGGGCAGCGCCGTCAGGAAGCGCTGGATGACGATCCCCGCCTCCACACCGATCACCGATTCGTACGGCCCCGTCATGCCGCAATCGGTCTGGTAAGCCGTGCCGCCAGGCAGGATGCGTGTGTCGGCGGTCGGTATGTGGGTGTGGGTGCCGATCACCGCCGATACTTTGCCGTCCAGATACCACCCCATCGCCATCTTTTCGCTGGTCACTTCCGCATGAAAATCGAGGAAGCGAACGCGAATCGCCGGATCCAGAGCCGCCAGCATCTGGCTCGCCTTGCGAAACGGGCAATCCGTGGCCGGCATATGCGTCCGCCCTTGCAGGTTCATCACGGCGCAATCCACGCCGTTACGCGCCCGTATGGTTACCATACCGCATCCCGGCCCTTCCGGGTAGTTGCCGGGCCGTAACAGCCGCGGCTGTCTCGAAAGATAGTCCAGAATCTCGCGCTTGTCCCAAATGTGATTGCCGCTGGTGAGCACGTCCAACCCCATCGCGAGAAGCTCCTCGGCCAGTGCCGGCGTGATGCCGAAGCCACCCGCCGCGTTTTCGGCATTGGCAATCGCCAGATCGATGGCGTTGGTCTGGATGATGTCTTGAAGGTGATCCGCGACGATCCGCCTCCCTGGAGAAGCAAAGATATCTCCAATGAACAGAATATTCATTCGCTAATTTCTCACGTTATCACGCCGCCGCTGCGGGAACCTGTGCTGGGTGGCGCTTGGCTGCGATGGCGGTTATTGCAGCCGGGGGCGATCCTGTTCGTTCAGCACCAATCCGTCGAAGATCGCCAGCACTTGCTTGCGGTAACCGTAGACGCGGCGCAGGCTCTCCCGGAAGGGGATTTCGAAATCTTTAGCCTTCATCCACTTATCGATCATGGAGCGGGGCACGTCGATATCCTGGCGCAGGGTTTCCACGTCATGGCCGCGCAGGAAAAGGCCGTAGAAGAAGGCGGCCTCGCGCTGCGGGGCTAATGGATCGAAGTCGTCTCTCGCCGTCATAGAGGACTCAGCGAAAATGTAAGTATACATGGGGTCCGAAGCCACGGCAAGTGCCCGCAGGCCCATGCCGCCGGATGCAACCGGCATCGGATCTGGAGCCGCCGGAGCCTAACGCAAACGCCCGATTTTGTCCGGGGGCCAGTAGACAAAAACCGCCTTGCCGTAGATGCTCTTGCGCAGGACGTAGCCCCACGAGCGGCTGTCGCTGGACTGCGAGCGGTGATCTCCCAACACGAAATACATGTCTGCCGGCACCACTTCGTCGGTTGTGCCGGCGCCCGGCGGCCACGAAATCGCGTCGCGGTACCGCGGCGGAACGTAATCCTCCGTGAGCGGGCGGTCGTTCACGAACACCATGCCGGCGTTGATCCGCACCCGGTCGCCGGGCAGGCCGATCACGCGCTTGATGTACGACCGGTTTTCGTCATAGTGGAAGACGATGGTGTCGCCGCGGTCAATCTTGCCCAGCCCAAAGCGATAGGTGAATTTGTTAATGAAGATCCGCTCCTGATCGGTGAGAGCCGGCTCCATGCTGGTCCCTTCCACTTTGACGGGTTGGTAGATGAAGACGATCAGCACCACCGCGATGAGCACGGAGAACGCCAGGTCGCGCAGCCAGGCCAGGGCCGTTCCAACTCCGGCGCGCCTGGGACGCGCGTCTGGTTGTTCCGGGGCGAAGGGCGGAACGGCTTCGGGGCTTTGACCGCCAGACATTCCGTATGCATTATAGACGTTTCTGGCCGGACAGCGGTTGCCCTTCAGAGGTCTTTACGCGGGGATGGGTCGCGGCGTGCGATGCCGGCGCGGAAAAGGCACCGATACCGGCCGCGGGCGGTTTCGTTCCTGCAGCACTTCGATCTGGCGCATCACCTGCGTTCTGTCCGCGGTCGCGCGGCGCTGCTGCGCGCGCACGCTCCACAGGCAGCCCCAAAGAAGAGCGACCGATACCGCGATCGCCGATAAGCCCTGTCCCGTTATCTTGAACAACGGCATCGGCCGCCCTCCCCGCTCCAAAGGTGCAATTTGCTGACCATCGTCAAACCCCATGGATACCGTCGAATCGCACGCAAAATGTGTGTGCGCCGCCGGCACAGCGGGGTGCCGCGGGCACTTCACTCCACCTCGCGTGATGCGGGGCCCGTTTTGGCCCATAATGAAGGGCATGACTCCTGAAACGGTTACCGCCGGCGCGGTTCCCGCTTTGCCGCTGACACTGGAAGGGGCCAGCGTCCTGCACCAGATGATGCGCTTCCGCCGCGCCGCGTGGCGCGCGCTGCTGGCCGGCGAGCGCCGCCAAATTCTGGCCGAGGCCGCTGCCGTGGTCAGCCGCATGGAAGCCCATGAGGATGGGCGCGAGAGCGCCTTCTATTCGCTGGTCGGGCACAAGGGTGACCTGCTGGTGTTGCACTTCCGGCGAAACTTCGAGGAACTGAACCAGGCCGAGATTGAGCTCGCCCGCCTGCGCCTGGGAGACTACCTGGAGCCGGCTACCTCTTATCTCTCGGTGGTCGAACTGGGCCTCTACGAATCCTCGGCAAAGGTGTATGCCGGGTTGGCCGCCAATGGCGTCGAGCCGAACTCCGAGGAATGGAAAGCGGAAATCGAGGAGGTGCTGGCGCGGCAGCGGGCCGCAATGGCGCCGCGCTTGTGGCCGCGAATTCCGGAGTCCCGGTATCTCTGCTTCTATCCCATGGACCGGCGCCGCGGCGAGTCTGTCAACTGGTACCGGGAATCCATGGCCGACCGCCAGCGCATGATGGCCGAGCATGGGCTGATCGGCCGTCGGTACGCCGGCGACGTGCGGCAGATCATCAGCGGCTCGATCGGCTTTGACGATTGGGAATGGGGAGTCGACCTGTTTGCCGACGATCCGCTGGTATTCAAGCGCCTGATCTATGAAATGCGCTTCGACCAGGTCAGCGCGCTCTACGCCATGTTCGGATCCTTTTACGTCGGCCTGCGCGTACCGGCAGCCGGCTTGGGCTCGGTTCTGGATTTCTGAGCTGTCGGCGCGTCGGCTAACTGCGCATCAGTTGCAAATCGTGCGGCCTGCCTTCCGTTCCCGTGAGGCACAACCACGAAATGCGATGCCAGCCTCAGGTAGGACAGACGATCGGTTCCTGTCGTCGGTCAGCTCTGTTGCCTCTTGCGGCCCGACAGACCACGAAAACCGATGGTCTGTCCTACCGGCGTCTAGGGCGTCTTTTCCGCGTGCGCCCGGCCTCTGCTCAGGTGCCGGTAGAAACCGAGATCAGAGCCGGTGAGCATTTTGGTGGCAAACAGGATCTGGCCGGTGTGCATCGAGAAGTGCTCCACCACGTGGTAGACGGCCTCCAGCACCGACACGCTGTAGCCCTGGACGACTAGCGGTTCGGCCAGCCGTTCCGGGGTGAGGGCGGCGATCACAGCCGTCGCCTCGCCGACTGTTTCCCGCAAGCGGGCGCCGAGTTCCTGGTTGGAGGCGCCGCCTCGCGCCGCGAATTCCTTGTCGCGCTGGCGGGTGTCCGGCTGGCCGCCGACGCCGGAGAGGATCCACTGGCGCATGTTGCCGCACAGATGGAGCACCAGGTTGCCGATCGCGTTTTCGTTCTCCCCGCCGCGCGCCCAGACCTGCTCCGGCGTCAGCTTGCCGAGACACGTCTCAATTCGAGGCGCCAGCTCCTGGAGTTGGCGGACTGAGCATTCCACAAACAGGCGATCCGTTTCGGGCATGATATCCTTAGTGTAACGAGACCGGGCGCTGCGCGCCTCCAGGATCTTAAAACCGGCCTTCCTCGAGGCTGGCTATCTAATTCTATTTAATATATTTAGTGGCATTGTGGCCATCTGGGCGGTTTCGTCCAGAAATCCGTTGCTGATCGTGTTATACTCGCAGCTTATGTCTGTCTTGTAAGGCCCAACCCTGGGGGACCCGCAGCGCGTCCCCATCCCGAACCCCTCGCCGGGACGTAACTCTCGTTACCATTCGTCGTCGCCGGTGCAAGTGATTCCAGTATAAGGAGTTCTAAGATGTTCAAGTTGGTATCCAGTGGTCTGGTAGTGTTTGCGGGCGTAGTATGCGCCCCGGCTACCGTATCTCCGTTGCCGTACAACCAAGGTTCCGAGGCGCGGCAGGACTCGCGCCTGACTGCCATTCGCGGGTTTTTCGACAGAACCGGCTGCCCCGCCAGCCGGTATTCACAAACGTTCCTCGATGCCGCCGATGGCTACGGCCTGGACTGGCGGCTGCTGCCCAGCATCTCCTTCGTAGAATCCACCGGCGGCAAGGCGGCGCCGCACAACAACATTTTCGGCTGGGACAACGGCCGCAGCCAGTTCTCTAGTCCCACTGCTGCCATCTGGGGTGTCGCTTACCAACTGGGGCAGTCCGTCTTGTACCGCGACAAGAGCCTCAATCAATTGCTCGCCCTCTACAACCCCGATCCCGCATACGCCTCCAAGGTCAAGACGGTCATGCGCCGGATCGCTACCGTCCAATAGCCAATTCATCGCCGCAGTTTTCCGCGAGCATTTGCATCCTGTCTGCGCCTCCGTGTATAAGAGAGGAATCTGCCGCGCGGTAAGCGGCCTTTGGAGTATTCCTTTCCCGAGGGGGGCTGGCGATGAAGTATCCGTGGTTGCGTGCAGGCCTGTTTTTGCTGGCGGCTTTCGCAGCCATGGGCCAGACCATTTCTTTCCAGGCACCGTCCTCGTCTCCCGGCGGACAAGGCCCATTGGCCGCGGTTACCGGCGACTTCAACGGCGACGGCAAAACCGACCTTGCCATCGCCAACAGCGCGAACCAGACGATTTCCGTGATGCTGGGTAAAGGCGACGGGACCTTTCTTGCCGCGAAGAGCTATTCGCTCCCACCCTCGTGTGCGCCGAACTATCTGGCCGTCGGAGATTTCAAGAAAGACGGCAAGCCGGACTTGCTGGCGTTATGCCTTCTGGGCAATATGGTCATCGTCCTGCCCGGCATCGGTGACGGGACGTTCGGCACGCCGGTCATCACACAACTCAGCATGCAGACCTTGGCCGGCAATCTTCTGGAAGGTCTTTTGATTCCTGTTGCGGTGGCGGACTTCACCGGAGACGGCAATCTGGACCTCGTGCTTTCCATGGGCAACCTGACCGGCTCAAGCTCAGGCACGACCAGCTCACTGAACGTCGTGGGCGCATTTTGGCTCAAAGGCGCCGGCGACGGCACCTTTCAGGTTGCCGCGAAGCCTCTGAATATCGTGGATCCGCTTGCCATGGTCGCAGCCGACTTTGACAGGGACGGCAAGCCCGATTTGGCGATCTTTACCGTCAACTCTTCCACCAAAACCGTCAGCCTCTCCATCGCGATGGGGCAGGGTGACGGAACATTCGTTGTGAAAAACACTTATCCAGTCACCGATGGGCCGAACATCACGATAGGCGACTTCAACGGAGACGGCGTTCCCGATATTGCGCTTTCGGGTGGTGCAGACCTCTTCAGCCAGTCCCCCGGTGCCGGGCTTGCCATCTACATCGGCAAGGGCGACGGCAGCTTCACGGCCGGCCAGAATCTCAGCAACATGCTGGCGAATTCCGTCTTGTTCGGAGTGCTCCTGGGCGATTGTCGCGGCACGGGGCGGCAGGATCTGGTGGCCGTCGCCGTGTCCGGCCAAGGAGTCACCAACGCCACCGCGTCCCTGGTCGGATTCGCCGCGAATGGGGATGGGACATTTGCCGCCCCGGTCACGATCGCAGATCTCGGGAACTCCATTCCCTTCGGCTTCACGTCCGCTGACTTCAACGGCGACGGCCGCACGGATTTGGCTGTCGCCACCATGGATATCACTGGGATCACGATCAGCTTCAAGGGCGTGTCAACGCCCGCCGAAGCGGCGCAGGCGGCGGCCGAGCTTCCCGCCGGCAGCTTCGGAGTGGCTCTGAACGCTGGCACATGGGCCGAAATCACCGGCCTGAGCGTATCCGGCGGCACCATCGACATTGCCCAGAACGCCTGGGTCGAAATCTACGGCCGCGGTCTGGCTCCCGCCAGCCTCGACACTGGCGGGGTCACCTGGAGCACCGCGCCCAGTTTCGCCTCCCATCAGATGCCCGCCTCGCTGCAGAATGTCAGCGCCATGGTGAACGGCAAACCGGCCTACATCTACTACGCCAGCCCCACCCAGGTCAACGTGCTGACGCCGCTCGATCCGGCCACGGGCCCCGTCTCTGTAACGCTGAACAACGGGACCTCGGTCAGCGCGGCGTTCACCGCCAATCTGCAGCCGGCTGCGCCGGGGTTCCTGCGCTACGGCGACTACACCCACATTGCCGCGCTGCATGCCAATTTCGCCTACTTGGGGCCGGCCTCCATGGGAGCCGCATTCACCCCCGCCAAACCGGGCGAAATCATCCTGCTGTTCGGCGATGGCTTCGGACTGCCGGTCACGCAGTTGACGGCTGGCTCGGAGTTTCAGTCCGGCGCCCTGCCCAGCCTGCCGCAAGTCACCATCGGCGGCGCGACGGCCAACGTGGCATTCGCCGGGCTGATCAGCCCCGGGCTGTACCAGATCAACGTCACGGTGCCTTTGACAGCCTCCAGTGGCGACAACCAGGTCATCGCCACCTATGGCGGCGCCAGCTCACCGGCGGGTGCCATGATCCCGGTTTCCCAGTAGGGGCCGGACATGTCCCGGCCCGCTCGAACGCCGCCGTTCTTCTTGACAAGGACTAGTTTGTAATGCAAACTAGAATGCATGAAGGACCACCCCGACATGAAGGACCACCCCGAAACGCCGGCTGCTTCGCCGGGCAAGCGAGCCGCCTCCTATTGGTTTGTCGACGGCCTCCCGGACATCCTGGCCGGGATGACCCTACTCCTGTTCGGTGCCGTGGGGCTCTGGTGGTGCATCCATCTGTCCACGCCTGCGGCGCAGCCCCATTTCTTTTTCATCGCAGCCGGCTTGCTTCTCCTCTTTTGGAAAGGCCGCGCGGTTCTTGATTTTCTAAAATCGCGCGTCACTTATCCACGCACAGGCTACGTGCGGCCGCCAGACGAGTCTTCGGTGACCCGCTTGGGTAACCCAGCAACCCTGATCACGATGAGCCTCACGCCCGGGCCTCCGCCGGATGAGAACGTGACCCACTTCAACACGCGGACGGTATATGTTGTTTTCCTGTGGTGTTTCCTTTGTTCGGGCCTGGACCCTTGGAAACGCTGGTACACCGCATTCGCGATGGTTACACTCGCGGCCACGCTGTACCTCTGGAACAGGAGGTCGGAGCGACCGTATTCGTGGTGGTCGGCGCTGATTCTCGCGCTCACCGGGCCGGCCTTGCTATGGGTCGACATCGCGCCGCGCCTCCAGTCGCTGCTCCTTCCTCTGCTGGCGGGCGTCTGGCTGACGACGCAGGGGCTATTCACGCTCGTCCACTACCTCCGCGTGAACCCATATCCGCGAGCTCCGGAGGGCGTGCGAGCGTGACCCAGCGAATTCAGGAAATCTCCCAGCTCGATCGTCTAATCCATGAGCCCGCCCGGCTGGCGATCATGCTGATGCTCGGCGGCGTCGGCGAAGCTGACTTCCTCTACCTGCAGCGGGAGGGCGGATTCACCCAGGGGAACCTGTCGGGGCACTTAACCAAATTGGAGGAAGCCGGGTACGTCGCGATCGAGAAGAAGTTCAAGGGCAAAATGCCGTTGACGGTATGTAGTCTGACCGGCAAGGGGAAAACTGCTTTCACCGAATACTCAAGTCGCATGTTGGGAGTGCTGCAATCCAACGGATCTGCTGGGTAAGCGCCTCAGGATTGCCGCTAAATTGCTGATCCGGAAATCGCCACTCCCCGCGCCTCGGTCTTACCTGCATTGACAACCCTATCTTGTCCGGCGTATATTTGCTAACATACTGATCTCTCAACGGTTGCGGTAGTTGGCGCATGGTCTCGGTCGATCGTGTTTCGGGGGAAAGAGTGGCGCAGTCGCTACTACGTGCTTTAGGCTTGCCGCGTTCCCATCATCCCCGGCTACTACCAGCGAATCATCCACGGGCGGAGTCTTAATGGCCGACGAGCACAATGACGGGCAACTGGACCAGGCTGTGCCGGACAGCTATGAGGAATTGCTGGGTGACTACAGCAATTTTGCGCCGCCCGCGGCCGATGAAGTCCTGCAAGGTACCGTTCTCAGCCTGACTGCCAAAGACGTCATCATCGATTTCGGCTATAAGTCCGAAGGCATTGTCCCGATCGAGCAATTTCAGGGCCCTAACGGCGAAGTCACGGTCCGCGCCGGCGACGTCGTCGATGTGATGATCGACCAGGGCGAGCAGATGGAAGGGTACGTTCTGCTCTCTCATACGCGCGCTGCCCGGCTGCGCATTTGGGACAACCTGGAGAAGGCGTACGAGGAGCAGCTTGTCATCTCGGGGCGAGTGCTCGGCCGGATCAAAGGCGGACTGGCGGTCGATGTCGGCGTCAAGGCTTTCATGCCCGGATCGCAGGCCGATCCGCGCCCGGTGCGCAATCTGGATTCGCTGACCGGCCAGGATGTGCCGGTCAAAATCGTTAAGCTGAACCGGCGCCGCGGCAACGTGGTGGTCTCGCGCAAGCTGGCCGTGGAAGAGGAGATCCATGCCCGCAAGAGCGCCACGCTCGACCACATCCAGGAAGGGTCCGTGGTCACCGGCGTGGTCAAGAACCTGGCGGAATACGGCGCCTTTATCGATCTGGGCGGCATTGACGGCTTGCTCCACGTCACCGACATTTCCTGGGGGAGGATCGCTCACCCCTCCGAGGTCCTGCACGTCGGCGACGAGATTTCGGTCAAAGTGCTCAAGTTCGACCGCGCCAAAGAGCGCGTCTCGCTCGGCATGAAGCAGCTCGAGCCCGATCCCTGGGAATCCGTGGGTGATCGCTATCCGATTGACAGCCGCGTGCTGGGGCGCGTCGTCAACGTCACCGACTACGGCGCCTTCGTCGAGCTGGAACCCGGCATCGAGGGGCTGATCCACATCAGCGAGATGACCTGGTCGCGGCGCATGAAGCATCCCTCGAAGGTGGTCAAGCCCAACGACCAGGTGGAAGCCGTTGTGCTCGAAGTGCACCCCAAGGAGCGGCGCATTTCCCTCGGCCTCAAGCAGCTGGAGCCCAACCCGTGGACTACCATCGACACCCGCTACAGCGTCGGCTCGGTGGTGGAGGGCCGGGTGCGCAACATGACCGATTTCGGCGCTTTCATCGAGATCGAGGAGGGCATCGACGGCCTGGTTCACGTCTCCGACCTCTCCTGGACCAAGCGCGTCAAGCATCCCTCGGAGGTCTTGAAGAAGGGGCAAACCGTGCAGGCCGTCATCCTGGCGATCGATTCGGCCTCGCACCGCCTCTCGCTAGGCGTCAAGCAGCTGCAGCCGGACGCCTGGGAGAGCTTCTTCCAGACCCACCAGGTCGGCGATATGGTACACGGCAAGGTCTGCCGGCTGGCCAGCTTCGGGGCTTTTGTCGAGTTGGCGGAAGGCGTGGAAGGGCTTTGCCATTTT
>CAZZHN010000131.1:0-13351 GCA_964654065.1 uncultured Solibacteraceae bacterium | reverse complement strand
TGTTGGCCACTGTGATGTGTTCGGGGCCATCCGCCACTTTCGTGATTTCGTCGCCAGCGCCAACTTCACCCTCTTCCAGCACGCGAAAGTAGAAGCCAGGCCGGTGATGTGACACGAGCAGAGCAGCCATTGCCGGCTCTGCCATTCTGATACCCACGCGATAGCATGTGACGCGCGGCTGAGTGACCTCGAAGAGCGCGCTTCCAATGCGGTATCGATCGCCGATGCAAACCTCATCGTCGGGTAAGCCATCTACCGTGAAGTTCTCACCAAACTGCCCGTATGAAAAATCTTGGCGGCCGAGCTGAGCCTCCCAGTAGCGATAAGCGTCCATTTGATACACCATCACCGCGCGGTTCTCGCCTCCATGCCCAGCCAGATCCCCTTGTCCATCGCCTTCCACATTCAGGCGACGGACTGCAATCCTGCCCTGTACTGGCTGCTTCCAAATCGCGGTGTGGACTGTCTCGCCCCTCCATGCGACGTCACGAGGAAGCCCGACATTGATTGACAGAAGCCGCGCCATCACATACCTTCCTGGAAACAGATGCGGGGGAACAAACGATCGACCGCGATTCTCTCGAAGCTTCTTCCTCGCCTGGGCGTTCCATCCTTCGAGGTCACGTCACTCGCTGGCAGATCCGATTCCACGTGCTCCGTGTGTAGTATCTCAAAGGTGTACAGTGTTATTCGCCCGACCGCGTTTTCAGGGCGTCTCTGCTTTCGCGGACGGAGTCAGCGCGACAGCGGCCTCTGAGGTGAGCAGCAGAAACGTGAAGGTCTCTTGCAGATAGAGCCGGACTGCATCATTGGTATGGCTCAGGTAGCCGATGGAGACGTCTTGGCCGATGTGCAGCTCGAAATCGCCGCTGCGCGTGGTAACTACAAAAGCTCCGTCGATAGCAGGCGCCCAAATGATTTTATCGTCGACCAGGCGCTTGACGTGCTCCAGCACCGGATAACCCTGATCGCTGGTTTCAGCGAGTGCGGTATAGGCCTCGGCTCCCAGCAGAACCGCATAGGGGCCATTGACGCCGACAAGCCTCAATTGGCTCAGGGCTTGAGCAATGGCATCCGGGTACTGGCGAACGTCGGCCGGAAGAGGCATCCTCGGATTGCTTGTCCCCTGACGAATTCCCACGATGTCGGCTGCGGTATAGCCCTCAAAAATAGCGCTGTCCTCGGCAAAGGCGATCTGGCGGGCTGCATCCTTTGCTGGTTGCCAATCCGAGTCGTTGGCGCCTCGTTCGACATCGTCGATCGTCTGGCGATCGAGTTCAAAAGGAAAACGCAATTCCACCAGCGCCTTCGCCTCGCGCTGTCGGGCGAGAATGCCATCCCTCTGGCCGGCAATCGGACGCAAATGGCCCGTGCCGACCGCAGAGAGAACCGTGCCTGCCGGCCCCCGCACGTCGACCACACGCCGTCCCGCGAGGTAGCGTTTGAACGTGCGAGCTGTTTCCTCTTCAATCTGAGCCCACGCCGCATCCGAAATGGGGGCTAGCTCGCGGTGCAGATTATTCATGCGGAATTTCTCCTTTGAGGGAACCAATACCCAGCGAACCGTCGCTCTGCCGCGGGGTGGAAAGAGAGCCTTCGACCGTCAGTGAGTTTACAACAGGCGCGGCCAACACGGCGGACTGGTCCTCACCCATGGCTTCCAGAAATATCAAAGACGGAGCAAAGAATAAGTTTCCGGTGACCGCCCGGCTGAAATCGAGCAGCCGGTCATAGTTGCCGGGCGGCCGGCCCACGAACATGTTTTCGAGCATCTGTTCGATGGTGCGGGGCGAACGGCTGTAGCCGATGAAATAGGTGCCAAATTCACCGTGCCCGGCTCGGCCGAATGGCATGTTGTCGCGCAGGATCTTGATCTCTTTCCCGTCCTCGACGATGGTTGTGAGTGCGCTGTGCGCCGAGGTTGGCTTGATGGAATCGTCCAATTCGATATCCGACAGCTTGGTGCGGCCGATGATTCGTTCCTGCGCCTCCGTGGAGAGCGCATTCCATGCGTCAAGATCGTGGAGATATTTCTGTATGATGACGTAGCTGCCGCGGGCGAACGCGGGGTCCTCCTCCCCGACGAGCACGGCATCCATTGCTGCCTCGCCTCTCGGATTCTCCGTCCCGTCGACGAAACCGAGTAAATCGCGGTCGTCAAAGTAACGGAAGCCATGCACTTCGTCCACTGGCGAAACCGCATCTCCGAGGCGCACCATGATCTGCATCGCAAGTTCGAAGCACAGATCCATTCGCTTCGCGCGGATGTGGAACAGCAGGTCACCCGGCGTGGAAACCGCTTGACGCGTTCCTGCGCGAATCTCTCGGAACTTATGCAGTTCCGCCGGCCGCGGCGGTCCAAAGAGCCGGTCCCACGCGTCGGACCCGAAGCCCACGACGCAGGAGAGGCCCCCTTCCAGGTCTCGAAAATCGACTGCGCGCAAGAGCGCCGAGAGGTCCCCGCACAACGACCGCACGGGCGCTCGATTGTCCAAGCCCGGGTTTACTGTCACCACCAAGAAAATCGCGGCGCGGGTGAGCGGCGCAGCTACTGGCTGGGCAACCGCCTGCGGGTCGCGTCCGGCTTCGGATCCTCTCATCGATTCGGGCCCCATCTGGCTGTCAAGTTTCGAGGGTTCATCCACTCAGGGCTGATATCCGTCAGTCCGCCACTTGTCGTACAAACCAAGCTGCTCTGCGGTCCAGAATGGGCCGCCAGGAGGCATAGTTCGACCAACCAGGGTGTCCTGGACTGCTTGTGCATTCCCGTAATTGTTCGTCGCGTCAGACATGTATTGGAAATCATCCAGATGCACGCCGTGAACTTTCATGTGCTTGATATCGACGTCCCGAAACATGGGCTTGACGTCCTTTGAGAATGATACGAGCACGCAATTTCTCCTCTTCGCTAGAGTACCTCGAACGAGAGTCACAGATCGATCTCAACGTCGCCCAACCAGCGCTTGGGCCTCCACGATGCTGGCAGCGGAACTCGTGGGCCCCACTTACGTTCGTCTGGGACGTCCGAATAATCCCATTATCTACGGACCGGAGGAGAAGTTCGAGGTCGGGAAAGCGAAGATCGTTCGTCAGGGTAAGAGGATCGGGTGCTGATAGTTGCTGCGGGAGTCACGAAGCGTGACCAGGAACGATCTCGTCTACAGAAGCAGAGTCTCGATTCGATGCGCGTGCACCATGTTCTCGCAGGGCGACCAGGCGAAGACGGTAAAGCGGCCGTCCTGGGAAGCAACCAGCGCCACCGCGTCGTGTTGGTCGAGCACAAACTGGGCCGCCGAGAGGTGCCGCGTGCCGCCCAGTTGTGCCGGCTCGACCACTTCCGCGCGCGCGCCCGTGATCGGCTCCGTCACGATCACCTCGCTCACCAGCGATGCGCCGTCGCGGCGGACGATTTTAGCGCCGAAGGCGAGCACTTCGTGCTGGTCGTCGATGACGGTGGCGCCATCCACCGCCGTAAGGCCGGCGACACCGTCAACGGCGTTCCGCAGGGCGTCCGCCCACAGCCGGTCCGAATCTTCCGCAATGTGATGCCGCGTCAGGTCGGCAAGCACCGAGAACGGCGGCACCAGAGCGTAGAGAATTGGATGCACCAGCGATTCTCGCCACGTCTCGGTCCCGGCCGGCACCACCAGTAGCGATCCACCGCGCCCGTGGGCGCGCATCGAGACCGCGAGATGGATGAGCACATTTACGGATTCGCCGGAGGCGTGCTGGGTATCGAATCCGAGCAGCGAAGTCACCAAATCCGGGCAGTCAGGCAGGCGGGTGGCCTGCTCGTCGATCATTTTGACTTCATCGCCTTGCAATACGGCGACATTCGCAAACTTCTCGGATTCGTCGCCGCGGCTGTGCTTGACCACTAGCAGGCCGGGCGCGATCACCTCCAGCACAAGGCAGTACGGTGGCAGGTTGCGAGTGGCGCCCCAAACAAAAAAATGCCCGCCGTCCCGCCAAACGCCGAGATGAATGCCGGGCCGCTCCGCGGCGGGCGCGAGGCGCGTGAGTGGAGGCGCCGCCAGCGGCAGCCGCCGCTCGAATTTCAGCGGCCAATTCACCGTCTCGGGCGCAACGAAGGCGAGCGAGATGCGCGGCATGTAACCTTCCTCGCGCCGCAGGCTGGCCCAGAACGCCGCTTCGATCATGGCCTCAATCGCACTGGCGTCGGGCAGTGCCGCCGACGGTCCGCGCGGCTGAGTCGCCTGCTGGGTACGGTGCCGTGCAAAATGAGCGGCGATTGGTGCCGCTGCCGCCCTCGCTGCTGGGTACGCTGGCTGGGTCATTGCATGGTTCCGCAGGGGCCGCCCGCCCGTGCTATTTCAGGTTGCTCCGGCGTGGTGGACCCGTCACGATGCTACACCTCCACGGACCCGCACGGCGGCGCATTTGATATAGTAGCTAACGAAAAGCGGCACGTCCTAATACCGTTCGACAGAATCATGAAAGGAAGGTGTCTCAGGTGAGCTCCAGAAGAACTCCTGATCCCTCCCGGCAGCCCAAGGCAGCCTTCTCGCGGCGCGGCTTCATTCAAAGCGTCGGAATCGGCAGTGGTGCGCTGGGAACGGGCCTGCTCGAGAAGGCGGCCGAAGCCGAGCCCGTGCCAGCCGGCAGCGCCGGGCCAGGCCCGGTGCCAATTACGCTCAACATCAACGGCAAACCGGTGAACCTGATGCTGGAACCGCGCGTCACGCTGCTCGACGCTTTGCGCAACCGGCTCGATCTGACCGGCGCCAAGCGCGTCTGTGACCGCGCAACATGCGGCGCTTGCACCGTACTCATGAACGGAAAGAGCGTCTACTCCTGCACCGTGCTGGCCATCGACGCGCAGGGCAAAGCGATCGAGACCATCGAAGGCATCGCCGAGCCGGGCAAGATGCATCCCGTCTCCGCTGCCTTCTGGAACAACGACGCCCAGCAGTGCGGGTACTGCACACCGGGCTTCGTCATGGCGTGTAAAGGATTCCTGGCGGAGCATCCGAGCCCCACGCTCGAAGAAGTGGAACACGGTCTGGGCGGCAACCTGTGCCGCTGCGGCACGTACATGGGAGTCCGCCAGGCTGTGCTGGAAGCGTCGCGCACCATGAAGGCGCAAGGAGGCAAGAATGGCTAACACACCCGACTACAGCTGGCCGCCGATAGAAGCGCGCAAGGTCATCGGCCAATCGCCGAAGCGCTTGGACGGCCCCGTCAAAGCCAGTGGCCGCGCCCGCTACTCGTCGGACCAGAATCCGAAGGACCTGCTGTTTGGCATTTACGTTACCTGCCCCTACGCGCACGCCCGGGTGACCAGTATTGACACGACTGCCGCCGAGAAAATCAAGGGGGTCACGGCCGTGCACGTGGTTTCCCCGCCCGGTACCGAGATCCAGTGGCAGGGCACAGAAGTGCTCGCAGTGGCGGCTGAGACGGAAGAGGTCGCGCGCGACGGCGCGCGGGCCGTCCAGGTTGTCTACGAAGTGCTGCCGCACCTGGTGCGGGAGGAAGATCTGTCGCAGGCCGGAGCTCGAGCCAAGGCTGCCGGCGAGGTCTTGAAAGGCGACCCGGATACGGCCTTCCAGCAAGCGGCCGTGGTTTCCGAGGGCCACTACGGTATTCCGGTGGTGACCCACTGTTGCCTGGAACCGCACGGCCAGACGCTGCAGTGGAAGGGAGATAACGTGTTCGCCTGGCCTTCCACGCAGGACGTCACCCACTACGCCGGACAACTGGGCCAGAATCTTAAAGTTCCAGCCGCTAACTTCAAGGTACAGATGGACTATATCGGGGGCGGTTTCGGCTCCAAGTTTTCGCCTGATTCGTGGGGCGAAGTGAGCGCGCGGCTCTCGCAGAAATCCGGCGGGCGCCCCGTGAAGCTGTTTCTCGACCGGGCCACTGAGCAGCGCATCGCCGGCAACCGCCCGTCTGCGTTCGCGCAGATCAAGATCGGCGGCAACAAAGACGGCACCATCACTGCCTGGGAATCCCATTCCTGGGCCACTGGAGGCTTTACCGGCGGCGGTTCGCCTCCACTGCCGTATATTCTCGACGACTCCAATCACCCGATCCCCAACAAGCGGCTTGTTCACACCGCAGTTTCGACCAACACCGGTCCGTTCCGAGCCTGGCGGGCGCCGAACAACCAGCAGGCGTCGTATTTGACTTGCAGTGCGGTTGAAGATTTCGCCGCGAAAGCCGGCCTCGATCCCCTCGAAGTCTTCAAATTGAACCTGCAATACGCTCCCAAAGCCCGCCAAGATCTGTACCGCTTTCAGTTCGACAAAGCGGCCGAGCTGGCCGAATGGAAGGCCAACTGGAAGCCGCGCGGCCAAAGTAAGGAGACAGTGAGGCGCGGCCTCGGCTTGGGCTTCAGCGCCTGGGGCGGTGGCGGCCACGCCAGCCAGTGCAACGTCACGCTGCACGCCGATGGCTCCGTCCAGGTGGATATCGGGACGCAGGACCTGGGCACGGGAACGCGCACCATCATCACCCAGGTGGCTGCAGAAACGCTGGGCCTGCCGATGGGCGCCGTCAAGCTGGCGATCGGCTCCAACGATTTGCCGCCCGACAATGGTTCGGGTGGTTCCACCACAGTGGGCGGGGTTTCCGCTTCTACCCGCAAGGCCGCCGTGAATGCGCTGGCCAAGCTGTATGATGCGGTGGCGCCGTCGCTCGGCACAACCGCCGATCAACTGGAAGCGGTCGACGGCCATATCCGCGTGAAGGGCAGCCCTGCTAAGAGCCTCACCTGGACCGCCGCCTGCAAGAAGATCGGCGCCGCCGGCGTCATCACGGAGACCGGCGCCAACGATCAGCGCAACCCAAGCCAGGGACTGATCTCCTCTGGCGTGGGAGGCGTTCAGGTCGCCGACGTATCGGTAGACACGGAAACCGGCGTGGTCAAGATCAATAAGTACGTGGCCGTGCAGGATTGCGGCCTCGTGATCAACCCCCGCTTGGCTGAGAGCCAGGTTTACGGCGCCATCATCATGGGCATTTCCACCGCCCTGTTCGAGCGCCGCTTCATGGACGCTCAGACCGGCGCCATGCTGAATGCCGACATGGAGTTCTACAAGCTGGCCGGCATCGGCGACATCGGTGAGATCAAAGTGCACATGGACATTCGTCCGGAAAACGACAAGCGCGGCGTGATCGGACTCGGTGAGCCACCGGCAGTGGCGATCTGTGCCGCGGTCGGTAATGCGGTCGCCAATGCGATCGGCGTGCGGGTGCCGTACATCCCTATGAGTCCGGATCACGTGCTCGACGCGCTGGAAAGGAGGAACGCATAATGCAAACCTTCGAATACTCGAATCCGGCAACACTGAAGGAAGCCACCGGCCTGCTGGCGGCTGCCTGGGGCGAGGCCGACGTGCTGGCGGGTGGCACGGACCTGATCAGCCTGATGAAGGACTCCCTGCACACGCCCAAGCGGGTAGTGAATGTCAAGTCGATCCATGAGCTGGGCGGCATCACGCGCACCGCCGCGGGCCTGCGCATCGGCGCCACCGTCACCATGGACGAGCTGGCGAGAAGCGCCGAGGTGCGGGCCGGCTACCAGGCACTGGCCGATGCCGCGGCCGGCATTCCCAGTCCTCAAATCCGCCATATGGGTACGGTAGGCGGCGACCTGTGCCAGCGCCCGCGCTGCTGGTATTATCGCCAGGGATTCGGGCTGCTCGCGATGAAGGACGGCAAGTCGCTGGTGGCCGGCGGAGAGAATCAGTATCACTCCATCTTCGGCAGCGGCCCTGCCTACTTCGTCAGCGCATCCAGCCTGGGGCCGGCGCTGATCGCGCTGGGCGCCAAAGTGAAGCTGGTTTCCGCCAAAGGCTCGCGTGAAGTTCCTGTAAAGGAGTTTTTCGTGGCGCCGAGCGATGAGAGGACGCGCGAAATCGCGCTACGGCCGGATGAGATCCTCACCGAGATCCTCGTTCCCACTGCGGCAACCCATTCGGCAACCTACGAAGTCCGCCAGAAGACGGCACTCGATTGGCCGCTGGCGGCCGCCTCGGTAGCCATCACCATGAAGGGGGCGGTTGTAGGCTCGGCGCGAATCGTTCTCGGCCACGTGGCGCCCACGCCCTGGGAGGCCGCGTCCGCCGGCCAGTTTCTCGCGGGCAAGACCATCACCGTTGAAACTGCCGGGGCCGCCGGCAAAGCCGCCGTCGATGGCGCGCAACCGCTCAGCCACAATGCCTACAAAGTGACGCTGGCCAGGACCGCAGTCAAGCGGGCGCTTTTAGCCGCCGCGAAAGTGAGGGCCTGAACATGGAATCCTTACCCGTAATTGCCGCCACGCGCTGCGAAAAACTGCGCTGGAAGGGAATGTTCATTCAGGCGGAGTTGCTGGACTCCACCATCCAGCATTCCGACGACCACGCCTACTGGTGCCAGCACACGTTCAAATGCCTCGGCCCGGACGGCCAGGCCGTCGGTCATCAGGAATGCATCCCCGGCCGGGATTGCTACGAAGAGCTGTAGAGAGCAGGTTGCTCCTGCAGCCGAATCCCATCTCCCCATCGGGGCCGGGCATGCCCGGCCCGCAGGCGCAGCACGCGCGGCAGGTTCTCGCAGGCCGGGGGCCTGCGCCACGCCTACCGTGTCTTCCCCATGTTGTAAACGTAGATGATGTGCTCCATGGTGCCTTCGCGCACATGGGCCACGGCAAACGGGCGCCAGCCCTTCACCGGGAATTCGTTGGTGACCACCCGGCTTCCCGGCTTGAGGGAT
The DNA here is from genome assembly GCA_964654065.1 of uncultured Solibacteraceae bacterium. Lineage (GTDB taxonomy): Bacteria > Acidobacteriota > Terriglobia > Bryobacterales > Bryobacteraceae > Bog-375. The sequence continues at coordinate 4,627 of CAZZHN010000131.1, read as the reverse complement.
TTTTCCAGGAGGGGACGCAGCCGCTCATTGGATGTCGTCAGCAGGCACATCGTCACCACGTCCGCCTCATGGAGATCCGCTCGCAGAGCACTGCCTTCGACAATCGTGATTTTGCCGTCCAGGCCGAGCTCCTTAATGCGCTGCCGCGACTTCTTGCACATGTCCGGCAGGATCTCGATCCCGATACCGCGCGCCCCGAAATCCTGCGCGGCAGCGATCAGAATACGCCCATCGCCGCTCCCTAAGTCGTAGACGGTTTCGCCGGCTTTCACGTGACCGGCCTCCAGCATCCTGTGCACGATCAGCTCCGGCGTCGGAAGATTCGGGGCCAGATTCTCCATAGGCCCGAACTGCTGCCCCAGGCAAGGCAGACCGGCAACGAGTGCGATCAGGGCGATTCGCATGGACTAAAGAGTTGGACGTCCTATTGAGAAGGCGCGTTACCCGCAACCGTCGCGCCCGATTTGCCTTTCACGATGCGGCCCATGATATCGTTCCAGGCGAAGAACAGATCTCGTGGCCGGCTGATGGTAAATTCTATGCCCTTCAAGTACTTAACGGCGCTTCCGATGGCGTCGCGCCACGGGTTGCCCGAAGGGTTCAAGTTGTAGTTCATATAGAAGACCGGGAACCTCACGTCGCTCAGCTGCTTCAGCGTTTCCTGCGGAATCACATCCTCCACGGCGATCTTGGGGCCGGCGAAAATCACCGCGTCAGGATTATCTTTTGCCTGGCCCACCTCGGCAGCGATCAGGCCTCCCAGAAACTCCGAGTCGCCGTGTTTCTGCGCCAGCCTCTTGAGATCAATCGTGCCCAGATTAAGCGCACTCAGGGCGTGGCCAAGAGCCGGGAAGTCGATCTGCGGAGCCTCCTGCTGGCGGTAGATGACCTTCTGCTCCTGAAGGTTGAACGCCACCACCGAAAACTTGACGATGCGCGGTTCCCGGTCGATGTTGCGCAGAATCGAAACCAGAGCGCTGGTGTCCATCGGCTGCAAGGATGCTGCGGCGGAATCCTGCGGGGCGAAATTGATGACGACTTTCACGTTTAGAGGCGAATCGCCGCGATCCCGGTCCACCGGCGGATCCGGCTTAAAGGTCTCCGTGTCGACCTGCTGCACGGCGCCGGCTGCAATATCCAGAGTCATCTGCTTGTCGCGCGGGGGCAGCGGCGCCTCGGCATCCCAGTGAAACGAGCAAACGCGTTCGGCGCGGTCCCGCATCAGCCAGTCGATGTGATACTTGCCCTCGCCGACGTCGAATGCGCCCAGCAGAAAGGCAGGCCCACGTTCGTCATCGTCGATCGCCGGCACCGCAACGTGTTGCGCGAAATAAACCGGATCATCCGCATGGCCTTCGGGAATGACACGAAACACCATGGTGAGCTGGTTGCCGTCGCCGGCCAGCTCCTTCAGCGGAACGCTCACCTCATAGCCGGCATGGAACTTCAGATCGAAGCCCAGTACCGGCTTGTTGGGAGTTACCGTGCACGGAAGATCCTTGCGGGCTTCCTGCGATTCCAGCACCGCGCCATCGGTAGCGAACAACCGCACCATCCCGCCGGGCGTTCCGTCAGACATCAATTCCTGCGCCGCCAGCGGCAGCACGGCAGTCAGCCACACACCACAACAAATCCACCGGAACGTAGGGCCAGATCCGCAATACCGGGGTTCCCTTGACATTGAGATGGCGCCCGCCTCCTCCGTTTGGCTCTCACCCTGAAGCTTGATTCGATTATGGCGCAAATTTGCTCCGCCGAGACCGTGTATTTCGCAGAACAGGCCGGAATGTACCGGTGGGCCGGCCTGTTCCTCGCACGTTCCGCCTCTGCGATGGGAGAATAGTACGGGAGCTGGCCGTGTTTGGAATGGACCGCACTAAGACCCAGGGCAAAGAGGTGCCTTCGGCGGATTCGCAGCTCGCAGATGTGATCATCAGCCCGGACACGCGGCGCGCCAACCGAGTGCCGCCTGGCCAGGCCCGGACTGCGAAATGGCCGGTGCTCGACGCCAGCGGCCCGCCGCTGGTAGACCTGAGCCGCTGGCAGTTGAGCGTGAGCGGCCTGGTGGCTGAACCTGCCGTGTGGAGTTGGAACGACTTCCAGAAGCTGCCCCGGGTCAAAGTCTTCTCCGATTTTCATTGCGTCACGCGCTGGTCGCGTCTAGGCAACCTGTGGGAAGGCGTCTCCACCCGCGAGCTCATCGCCCGCGCCGGCGGCGCCGGGCCGGAGGCCCGTTTTGTGGTGGCGCACGGCTACGACCGCGGCTGGACCACCAACCTGCCGCTCGAACACTTGCTGGCCCAGGACTCCCTGGTCGCATTTCTGCACGATGGAGAGCCGATCATGCTGGAACACGGCGGCCCGGCCCGCCTGGTGGTGCCCGGACTGTACGCATGGAAGAGTGCCAAGTGGCTTCACGGCCTCGAGCTGGTCAAGGACGACCGCCCCGGTTTCTGGGGGGCGAACGGCTACCACATGCGCGGCGACCCATGGGCGGAAGAACGCTTTGGCTGGTAGGCGGCAGCGCCCAGCCGAGCTACAATGGTTCCATGGGGTGCACTCCCTCCATTTCCCGGCCGGGACTCTTCGGGTCCGACTAGCCCTCCTGCCTCGCGGCGCGCGTCCTGTTTCTTGAGACGCGCATTCTCTGGATTCACAAGTAATTGAGCAGGAGGTTTTTATGGGAAAGACCTTGGATCAGGTGCGTCCCGATCTTCCACTCATCAGCGGGCCTCTACCCGGGCCCCGCGCGCGTGCTGTGGTGGAGCGCGATGGCCGGGTGGTGTCGCCATCCTACACGCGTTGCTATCCGCTGGTGGCGGCGCGTGGCGAAGGCGCGATGGTGGAAGACGTCGACGGAAACCGTTTTTTGGACTTCAATGCTGGCATCGCCGTGGTTGCCACCGGGCACTGCCATCCGCGTGTCGTGAAAGCGGTGCAGGAACAGGCTGCCCGGCTGATGCACATGTCGGGCACGGACTTCTACTACGAAGAAATGGTGGCGCTGGCTGAAAAGCTGGCTGGCATCGCTCCTGGCGGGCTGGAGCGGCGCGTCTCGTTTGGCAATTCGGGCGCGGAGGCGATGGAAGGCGCCATCAAACTGGCACGCTGGGCGACCAAACGCGACAAGATTATCGCGTTCTTTGGCAGCTTCCATGGCCGCACCATGGGAGCTCTATCGCTGACGGCGCGCAAGGCAGTACAGCGCGCAGGGTTCGGGCCGCTCGTGCCGGGCGTAGTTCACGCGCCGTATCCCAACTGCTACCGCTGCCCGTTTGGGCAAAAGCCGGAAAACTGCGCGGTGGAGTGCGTGAGCTTCATTGAGAATACGCTCTTGAAGACCGTGGCGCCGCCGGAAGAGACCGCCGCGATCGTCGTGGAGCCGGTTCAGGGCGAAGGCGGGTATATCGTGCCGCCGCGGAAGTTTTTCGACGAACTCACGCGGGTAGCGCACCAGAACGGCATCCTGCTGGTTTTCGACGAGGTCCAGAGCGGGATGGGCCGCACCGGCAGTATGTGGGCGGCAGATCACTTCGAGGCCGTGCCGGACATCATGGCGGTGGCCAAGGGAATTGCCAGCGGTTTGCCGCTCTCAGCCACGGTAGCGCGCGCCGACCTGATGACATGGCCGCCCGGTGCGCATGCTTCCACCTTCGGCGGCAATCCTGTGGCGTGCGCGGCAGCTCTGGCGACCATTGCCCTACTCGAAGAGGAGCTGATCGACAACGCGGCGCGCATGGGCGCACATCTGATGGACCGCCTGCGCGACTGGCCGCAACGGTTCCCCCAGGTGGGCGAAGTTCGAGGGCTGGGGTTGATGATCGGCGTTGAACTGGTGCGCGACCAGGCAACGCGCGAGAAGGCGCCCGAACTACGTGACCGTGTGGTCCAGATGGCTTTCGAACGCGGCCTGCTGATCCTCGGCGCCGGCGATAACAGCCTGCGGCTTTGCCCGCCGCTGATCGTGACACGCGAACAGTGCACCTTCGCTCTTGAGACACTGGAGGCGTGCCTGACCGCAGTAACGAAACCCAACTAGAATAATGGCCACCAGGAACACAGCTCAACGCATGTCAGCATGACATGACCGTATACTTGTCTTTGTTCCTGCTTTTATCAGTGTTGATCTGTGTTCATCTGGGGCTCGAAGACGGGCCTTTCGCGCTGTTCCTTGCGCCACGACCGCTCCCTCGCGCTCGCGGCTGCGCAAGATTCATCAGAGCCGCGACCGCCAGGGAGCAGTTGCCTCGGAAACCATGACGCTCCGCCGCGAATATCGGGCTTTTACTCCGTCGCCGGCAGAACTGCCTACCCGGCGCCGGAGAGTCCTCGACGTGGGCTGCGGCATTCACAAGCAGGCGGGAGCCATCGGCGTCGACCGCAATCCTGCCAGCCAGGCCGATGTCATCGCCGACCTGGACCGCTTCCCGTATCCGTTCGCCGACGGCGTTTTCGACCGCCTGTATGCCATCCATGTCATCGAGCACGTGGCTGACGTCATGCGCACCATGGAGGAGTTCCACCGCCTGGTGCGAACCGGCGGCACCGTGCGCATTGAGACGCCGCACTATACCGATTTCAGCTCGTTCTGCGATCCCACCCACAAAAGCCACCTCAACAGCTTCAG
>CAZZHN010000130.1:0-13357 GCA_964654065.1 uncultured Solibacteraceae bacterium | reverse complement strand
AGCGGTTTCCAGGAAGCGCAGCCGAACGTCTGGTCCTTACCGCTTCAGGAGCTGCCAGCGCTGCCCAAACACCTGGTATGGGCTAGCGCGAAATCGATGAAAGAGACTCCGTCAGCGGCTGCCGGACGACCGTGAACCAAGGCGATGCGGCCATCGGCAGAAGATGCTGCCGGTTGTCGCGGGATGTCAGATCCCAATCCAGAGCCCGATTCCCCCTTCCGCAGGGGGGAGCGTTTCGGACCTCTCGATGACCGGTGCCCTCATCTTGTCGAGTGAGGCGACTCTTGCCGTATGATGTGTGAAAACCGCCGCGACGTCGCAGGCGAGGCATAGAACCTGGCTAGTTTTGGGAGGTCGCCACGAATCACTCCCATCTCGCAGCTATCGCCTCTCAGCAGTTGTGCAAGAGCCGCTTCCGCCTCTTGCGATTTCAGACCTTCCAGACCCTGCACGGCCAGTAGGCGGGCAAGCGCCGCGCGACGGGCTACAAACCCGACTTCGGCAAACGGGCCAAAGTTGACGGTCAGCGCCGGCAGACGGCGAGCCCGCCGGTAGTGGGCGAATGCGTCCAGGAAGGCATTCGCTGCACTGTAATTGCCTTGGCCAGGAGCTCCGGTTAGCGAGTTTGACGACGAAAAACACACGAAGTAGTCCAAAGCCTTGTCCAGCGTTGCGGCATGAAGGTTCCACGCGCCAGCCACCTTCGGCGCCATCACTCGCGCAAACCGTTCCTCATCCAGTTGCGTCAGGTAGCCGTCATCGAAAACCACCGCAGCGTGGAAAATGCCGCGCAGCGGCGGCATCGATTTTCCGATGTCGTCCAGCAGACGGTTCACCTGGTCTTCTTGGGTGATATCCACGGCGGCAACCTTAATGTGCGCGCCTGTCTCGCGCATGCCGGCCAGTACTGGCTCCGCATCGGGGCTGGCGACGCCGCGGCGCCCAAGCAAGACAAGGTGACGGGCTCCCTGGTCGACCAGCCAGCGGCCGATCTCCAGGCCAAATCCGCTGAGCCCCCCCGAAATGAGGTAAGTTGCGTCGCTTCGGAAGAGCGGCGAAGAATCCGGAGCCGGAGCGACCTCCACCGGAGTTCCGTGCAGAGACACAGCGATCTTACCGATCTGCTTGGCTTGCCTCATATGGCGGAAAGCAGCGCCAGCATCTGATATAGGAAATGTCTTAACCGGAAGGGGGCGGAGCGTCCCCGCTTCGAACATGTCCAGCACTTCACCCAGCAGCGAGCTTGAGAATTCGGGCCGGTTCTGCATCAGCCATCCCAAGTCGACGGCGAAGAAGGACAACCCCTTCTTGAAGTGCGCCAGTCCCAGCTTACTGTCCTGATAGATGTCGATTTTGCCCAGCTCCACAAACCTCCCCGTCGGTTCCAGCACGGAAAGGCCGTTGGGGATGAATTCTCCGGCCAGTGAGTTCAAGACCACCGACACACCTTTGCCGCCCGTCGCCTCCATGATTTCGCCTACAAAGGCTTGCGAGCGCGAGTCCATGACGTGCTTCACACCGAGAGATTTCAGATACTCGCGTTTGTCGGGGGTGCCTGCCGTGGCGAAGATCTCCGCTCCTGCTTGTTGAGCGAGTTCCAGGGCGGAAAGCCCGACACCACCGGCGGCCGCGTGTATGAGAATCCGTTCGCCCCGGGATAGCCGTGCCAGGTGATTCAGGGCATAATGCGTCGTCATGAACACGATCGGAATGGTCCCTGCCTCGTCGAAGCTGAGATTCGCTGGCTTGGCGAACACGTAAGTCTTTGGCACAGTGACAAACTTCCGCAAACATCCCGCAGCGATGGCCAGGACTTCGTCGCCAACCTGCCGGTCATCCACGTTCTTGCCGAGCCTGACAATCTTTCCGGCGCACTCGTCACCAAGCCAGAGTTCCTCGGGGGTCTCGGTTGGGTATAGGCCCAGGGCTTTCAGAACATCTCTGAAGTTGAGGCCGGCGCTGTAGACTTCGATTTCCACCTCGTCCGGCCCCGGTCTCCTGCGAGCCTCTTCCCGCAGCAAAAGGCTGCTGAGTCTGCCTGGCCGTGAGGCCTCCAGGCGATAAGACTCGATCTTGCCGTTGCGCCGGGCCTTGGTTGAGGCGTCCGCTGGTATCAGAGGTCTGACGAGCCGCGCGGTATAGCGGGAACCGTCCCTCCAGGCGATTTCCTGCTCATCGTCGCCAGCAGATATCTCGTCCAGCAGCGTGCCGCTTATGTCCGCCTCACCTGGATCCAGATCCAGCAAGGTGCAGCGAAGATTCGACATCTCGTTTCCAATCACGCGGCCAAGCCCCCAAATCGCCGCCTGCGCGACCATCGGATCCGACTCGGGTGTGACGGGTTGAGCTCCCCGAGTGATCAGCCACAGCCGCGGCTGCGGCGAGAGTGCGGCCTTGGCCAAGGCTTGCACGAGGTGGAGAGTACTGATACAGCCCAGTCGCTCCGCGAGTTCCAGACCGGGGAGCCCGCTATCCTCCGGTTTCGGAGCATCCAAGCTCCAGAGGTGAACCACACCCTTGATTCCACTACTGCCGGCCTTGACAATCGCTGTGATATCGTCGGCACTGTCGGGCCGCACTTCGAAGTGCCGCTCGCCGACAGCAGCGTAGGATGTCCCCGCGAAAACGAGTATCGAGGCCTCTCCTCGATCCTGGAGACGTTGCGCCAGGTGTTGTCCTACCCCTCCGCGGTCGGCAATAATCAACCACCGACCTCCGTTGCCAGCCTCAGAGACGCCGGTAGCTCGCCCGTCTTCGATCCCGGGGTGCGTAATGGCCTGCGGATACCAACGAAGCTCGTATAGATACCTGCTCCAATCACCGGACGCTCGGGCGCCTGGCAGGAATTGACATCGAAATTCCGAGATCTCGACGATGATTTCCCCTGCGTCATTGAACACCAACAAGTCACCTTCAATACTGGATGCGCTTCGACTTACGAGCTTGGCGTAACACCAGAGAGATCGCGCCTGAGGGCTCTGGCGGAAAACAGCTCGTCCAACCCTCACGGGAAGGTAGATACCGCTTCTTTCCTTTTCGTCCGCTCCCACAAAGACGGTGCCAATGAAAGCCTGAAAGCAGGCATCGAGCAGCGCCGGATGCAGCTGGTAGCCATCCAGGTCTCCAACCTTGTCCGGGAGCTGTATGCGGCTGAGGGTCTCCTGATCGCCGTGCCACATCGTCTCCAGGCCCTGAAAACGCGGCCCGTATTGCAGTCCTCTCTCCTTCAAGGCCGCATAGCACGACTCGCGGCTTCGCTCTTTCTTGCAGCGGTGCTGCAGGCCGGCGAGCGTTAACGGTTTCCCATCCGGAGCGCTCCGCCTTGGCTGTAGCCTGCCGGTGGAATGGAGAGTCCACTCTCCCGTTCCTTCTCTGGGGCGGCTATAGATCCCAAATGTTTCCCCCTGCGTATCGAAAATGAACTGGAGTTGTTGAACCTCTTCCTTATCCAGAGTTAGCACCCGCTTGAACTCTACGTTTTCGAGAACGACCGGCACTTGATCGGTGATTTCTCTTGCTGCCGCCAGGGCCATCTCGATGTATGCCGCAGCCGGATAAACGATCGATCCCTGAACACAATGGTCTTCAAGGTATGGAAGTTCGCGCACCGCAAGATTGGTTGTCCAGGAGGGATTCGCTGACTCCATGCGCCGCTCCAGGAGTGGATGAGGACGAATTCCTAGAGTGTCCATAGTTTGCTCATGTTAGCACGGGAAATCCGGAAGACCAGTGGTCGGCAGAATCATCTTTCGGCTAGTGCCCCGCTTCAAAAAGAGTCAATCAACTTGCCTGAAATTCCGAGCCGATCCCGCGCGGCGCTGCGCTGGGGACCAGCTGATTCGACTTCATCTCGCGGGTTGAAGAGTTGTTTTTGATCGGGCAAGACCGGATAATGTTAGAAGTCCGTCGATCAATCCACTCAACAAGGAGCCAGGTTCGAATGCCACTCGCAGCAGCAATGGCAGAGGTCGCTGAGCGATGTTTCACTCCCCAGCTCGAGGAAGCTTACTCGCAAGTGAACCTTCTGGCGGTGCACTTCTGTTTCCATCTGGTGCACCATTTTGGCCTCTTCGACGGCGAACCGGTTTTCACGTTCGATGAACTCGTGCGGAAGATCCGAATGGCACCCGACGCGGAATACGTGCTGCGGACCATGTTGGACATCCTTCAGGAGGAGGGATACGTTACCTCGCGGGGTGAAGAGTGGACAGTGCGCAAACCCTGCCCCGAAGACGAGTCGGTTGAGCTGCAAAAGCAGGCTCGGGAGAAATGTCCTGAATCCGTTTCCTTCTTTCAGTGGATGGAACGCTGTCACGAACAGGCGGCCGCGTTCATTACCGGCGAAAAATCCGGACTGGAGGTAGTGTTTCCTCAAGGAGACATGCATCTGTGGGAAGAATTTCACCGCGAGGCTCCGATGGCCGCGCTATACAATGACCTAGTCACTCCGGCGATGTCGGATGTTCTTGACCGCGCAGGTTGCCGCATTCTCGAGGTTGGGGCGGGAGTGGGCGGCGTCCTCCACCGAGTTCTCCCCATGCTTCACGAGCGCAAGGTCCAGGAATACAGGTTCACTGACTTGGGGAAGTTCTTCATCAGCCGCATGCAGCGCGCGCATCGCGGCGATAGCATGCTGCAATTCGCGGTGATCAACCTGGATCTGCCCCTAGCCGAACAGGGCCTGGAGCCAGCCAGCTTCGATACGATTGTTGCCGTCAACGTGATCCATGCAGTCAAGAAGATCGAGTTCACCCTGCAGGAGTTGCGCTCAGTGCTTCGGGATGGCGGCCATCTCTTGTTGAGTGAGGCTTCGCCGCCGCGGCGCGGGCGGCGATCCCGCCTGGATGCCACAATCGGCTTTCTTCGCGGCTGGTGGGACGTGACCCTCACCGAGCACCGGCCGAGACCCGGGCTCTTGTTTCCAGCTGAGTGGCTGGAACTCTTGCGCATCAGCGGCTACCACGAAGCGATGGCATTTCCCGGTGAAGACTGGTTTCGAGGACCTTGCCGGGGCGGACTGCTGATGGCGCGACGGTAAGGACCATAGGCAAGGACCACTTCCATGAAAATTCAACTTGCGCTCGTGTGGCTGTTTGTATGGCTGGGAGTGTGGGTCATTCCGGCGACGCTGTCCCTGGCGGTGGTTGCGGGACTCGTGACCCTGGTGAATCTGGCCGGCCCGTTTCAGTGGTTTGTCTGGCTCCTCCTGATACCCACGTTCTATGTCTGCTGGCTCATCTCATTCCTGTCGCTTTGCGCTTTTTCCATCGGGAGGAAGGGGACGCGCCATCCCAAACCGCGCTACGCTTCCATACCACCGAAAGGACTCGGCCTGATGCACAAGGACGGGAAAAAGCTGATGATCGTGGGATTATGCAGCATCCGCCGTGGTATCACTGCCAGCCTGCCTCTGGTGGGGCTTCTCCAGCCTACCTCTTGGGGGCAGAAGCTTGTAATGCGAAGCTATTCTCCTTCGGTTCACATCGGCTCGGGGGTGCAGATTATCGGCGTCGTGGTGGATCCGGATCTGATCGAGATAGGCGACTACGCCATCATTGGAGGCGGCGCAGCGATCAGCGGCCATGTGTGGACTGTGCTGCCCAACGGTAAGCGCGTGTACATGTCGGCTCCCGTGAAGATCGGCGCCCGCGTAGTGGTGGGGGGCGGCACGTTGGTCCTCTGTGGGTGCTCCATCGGAGACGACTCCGTGATCGAGCCAAATTCACACCTGGAGCCGCACACTCAAATCCCTGCGGGCGAAATCTGGGGTGGGAGTCCCGCGGTTTTTCGAGCCAAACGGCCCCGCTTTCAGAAGGGCGGGACCATCGCAAGTTCCATCGGCTAGAACAGGGATTTGGCCGACCCCAGGGCCAGAGTCACAATCGTGACGCTCCGGCCTGTCATCGAGTGGAGATCAGTGTGGAGAGATTGTCCACCGTCTTGCATTCAGGAAGCCGTATCGCAGGGATGGTGACACCGTACTTCTCGTATGCCATGCCAATGAACCCCATTGCTGCGACGGAGTCCCAGGACTCGAGGTCGGCCAGAGCCTCGCCACCCTTCAATGTTCCCGGCTCGAGGTCTAGAATTTCCTCGAGATTACGGTAGAATGTTCCCAAGTCTCCGGTATCCATGCTCATCGATTATACCATCGAACCAGCGCATGATCGCGTGACGCTGAGCCCCGAAATGCGGCCCGGAATCGATCATGAACGCGACGGAGTACTCTCTTTCGACTCCACCTGGTCAGTGCTGGAAACGGTGTGCACGGCACAACCGACCATCGGCCATTCCATGATTGTGGCCGCCCAAGAGAACCCCACGCCAAAGCCCACCAGCATAACCGTTTGTCCGGCCTTCAGCCGTTGTTGGTCCAAGGCCTCTTTCAAGGCGATGGGGATGGATGACGCGACCGTGTTTCCCACCGATTCCAGGCAGAGGCAGAACTTCTCGCGCGGGATTCGGATTGCTTTCCGGAGCTGCTCCAGCATGTACAGATTGGCTTGATGAAAGACGAACAGGTCGATTTCCTCTAACCGTTTTCCACTGCGACCGAGTACTTGTCGCACGCATTGCGGCACGGCTCGCAGAGTGAAACTGAAGACTTCGAGCCCGTTCATGTAGACATTGTTGGCGCTGCGGCAATTACCCTTATCATCCGTGACTTCCTGCGCGGTCTCGCTGGAACAGGGCTGTCGCATGCCGCCCGCGGGCACAATTAGGTGCTCGGCACCGCTTCCGTCGGTTCCGCAGACGAAGCTGCTCCGGAACTCTCCGGGAGCCGCGCTGGCGGACAACAGGGTTGCTGTGGCAGCGTCGCCAAAAAGCGTTCGCGTGCTTCTGTCTTTGGCATTGACGAACCTGGTGTACGTGCCGGTCGTCAGGAGCAAAACTTTGCACGCCTGGCCGCTGTGAATGAGCCCCTGCGCCAAACCGAGCCCGTACACATACCCCGAGCATCCCAGGTTGAAATCGAGCGCTCCTGCGCGGGTGGAAATGCCGAGCTTGCTCTGCAGGAGGCAGGCCGTGGTGGGCAGGAAATAGTCCGGGCACTGGGTGCAAAGCAGCAAGTAATCAACCTCGTCCGGAGAACAGACACCGGATGTGAAGAGCTTTCGGGCAGCCGACTCGGCGAGGTCTGATGCGCACTCTTCCGGCGCGGCGACGTGGCGCTGCATGACGCCAGTATTTTCCTGAATCTTTTCGATCGCCCATTCCGGAAACTCGGCAGCCAGGTCCTGGTTGGAGACAACCTTCGAGGGAAGGTGACATTCAATGGCCAGAATTGATGTGTTCATGATGGTTCTCTGTCTTTGTGAAAAAACACCGGCTGACCTTTCCTGCTTCAACGCTTCCGGGCGACCGGCCGTCCCGCCATCATGACAGGGCCGACCAGCGCAGCAAGGTCGCCCCCCAGGAGTAGCCCACGCCAAACCCGACCAGCATGACGAGAGATCCCTGCGGAAGTCTTCCCTCCTGTGCCGCGTGCTTGAGGGCGATCGGAATCGTAGACGAAACCGTGTTCCCGCAATGGCTCATCGTCAGCTGGAACTTTTCGGGAGGGATTTGGAGTCGTTTTCGAAGGTGCTCCAGCATAAAGCGGTTCGCCTGGTGGAAGACGAACAGGTCGACCTCGCGCGCCTCCAGTCCTGCTTTCTCGAGCAGAGAGTTCACCGATTGCGGAACTACGTCGAGTGTGAATGTGAAGATGTCCCCGCCATTCATGTACACATCGTCCTGGCTCCGCACATTGCCAGTCCCGTCCGGGACGGCGACCGCGGTCTCGGGTGAGCGCGGCAGCCTCATCCCACCGGCGGGAACGATCAGGTTCTGGCCGCCGCGGCCATCGGTGCCATAAACGAATGGACCGATCAAGGGCGCCGGCGAAGGCTCGGCTGACAAGAAGGTGGCGGCGGCGGCGTCTCCGAAAATTGTCCGCACGCTCCGGTCGCGCTGGTTCAGGAACTTGCTATAAGTTTCGGCGGTAATCAGCAGAATCTTCGAAGCCTGGCCGGACGAGATCAGTCCCTGCGCCAGGCCGAGCCCGTACACGTAGCCGGAGCATCCCAGGTTGAAATCCAGGGCGCCGGCAGAAGTCGGAATCCCCAGACGTTGCTGGAGCAGACACGCGGTGGTAGGCAGGAAGTAATCCGGACTCTGCGTGCAGAGAAGAAGATAATCGATCTGCTCGGGCCGGCACCGGCCGGAATCGAACAGCTTTTGTGCCGCCGCCACGGCCAGATCAGATGAGCACTCCTCCGGCGCGGCGATGTGCCGCTCCATGATCCCGGTTTTTTCCTCTATCTTGCCGATGGTCCATTCCGGAAACTCGGCGGCCAGATTCTGGTTGGAGACAACCGGCAAAGGAAGATGGTATTCAATGGCCAGAATCGAAGCATTCATGAGCTATCTCTTTGATTTGGCACGCCCGCAAAGCAACGGGCGCTGTGTCGAAGCCGGGCCAGGTTCCTGGGCCCCCGATCCGGAGGGATCTCTCCATTAGATATCACCAGGAGATGTGACGCAAGTACTGTAGGTTGGATGTCTGGCGAAATCGAAATTGATGTGCGTGATTTCCCGGAGGTGCTTTGTCAGTGTACGAATGGCGGGAGTAAATAGGTGGATCTGCCGGCGTTTTTCGAGTCGGCGGCGTCCCCGGCCGTTCCGCGTCCGCTCCTTTCCGATGCTTCTCAGCCCGTGCCGGTTACCGCACTGCGGCTTCGCCCAATTGCATGACGACAGCGCGCGCAGGCCCGCCGGAGCCGTCGGAAACCTGAACCAGCAGGATTCTGATGAGGTCGTTGTGAGGGTCCACCCAGCCCTCGGTGCCGAACGCTCCGCCGTGGCCGAAGGTGCCGGGCGTATGCAGCAGCAGCGTTCCTTCTGGTTTGTCGACGATCTCAAAGGTCAATCCGTAGCCTGTGCCGCCCAGCCAGCCGGAGGGATCTACGGCAGGCGTGAAGACACGTGTCATGGTATCGATCGCCTGACGGGAAAGATAGCGGCGGCCTTTATACTCGCCGCCGGAGAGAAGCATCTGGTAGAACTTCACCAGGTCGCCGGCGGTAGAGTACAAGCCGTATTCGGGCCCTGGGTAGCGGGCGCCAGCGCGATACTTTGCCGGATCACCCGCCAGGATCTCATCGCCTGCGCGCACGAGCTTGCCGCCGGTGTGCCTGTAGACCAGCGCGATCCGTTCCCGCTTATCGGGCGGCGCAAAAAAGAAAGTCTCGGTCATCCCGAGCGGCTGCAAGATGCGGCTTTCGATGTAATGGACGTAGTCCTCGCCGCTGATTTTCTCGATGATCCGGCCCAGCGTGGCGATCCCCATGTTGCTGTAGCGCCAGCGCGTACCCGGTTCAAACTGCAGGTGCCGCGTGGCGTAGAAGCGGACGGCTTCATCCAGCGGCACGCGCATCGTGCGCAGGTTATCGCTCAACGCGCCATCCGGATTTTCGCCGAGGCCCGACGTGTGGCACATCAACTGCCAGACGGTGGGCGGGTGCGCCGGAGGATGCGTGGTGAGGTTGCCGGTAGGAAGGCGGTCCTCGACCAACTGTCCCCGGTATTCGGGGAGGTAATCCTCGATCGGGCGGCGCAGTTCGAGCTTGCCTTCCTCAACCAGCATCATGGCGCCAACGCCGGTGAACTGCTTTGTCATGGACATGATCTGAAAAATGGAGTCCGTGCCCATGGGTTTGGCGCCCTCGATATCGCGCCAGCCCACGGCGTCGAGCGACGCGATTTCGCCGTGCCGCGACACCAGTGCGACGGCGCCGGGAATGGTTTGGTTCTCCACCAGTTCGCGGAGGCGAACCGGGATCAGCTTCAGGCGGGCCGGGTCCAGGCCCGTTTCCACACCGGCCTGCGGCCTGGCCGGCAAAACGGTTAGCAGAATCAGGACCAGAGGGAATAGTTTTCGCATGGAGGATGAGTGTAACGCGGCGAAGGCTGCGACGCCAGCCGGCGAAACAGCGAAACAGCGGCCCCGGCTGCGGACCGGCGCCCGCCGGTGATCGCGCGGTTGATTCCCGAAGCTTAAGTGCCGGCGCCTTGTTCGAAGCGGAGGCAGGCGCGCCCCAGGTAGATTTCGTCACCGGAGCGAAGCTTCTCGCCTCGGCGGTTGCCGGCGGGGACGTCAATGGAGCGGCCGTCGCGGAAGACGCGGGTGCCGAACTCGCTCTCGTCGTCGGCAATGCGGTACTCACCCTTCGCAAACCCGATGTGCGCGTGCTTGCGCGACACGGTACTGTTGGCCTCGTCGCCGCCCTCCAGGAAGACCACGTCATTGCGGCGCACCACACGCGCTTCGGCGTCGGTCAACTCCGCCAGGCGGCCGATGTTGGTTCGCGGTTTGGAAATCGAATAGGTTTCGTTTTCCGCCTTGCCCTTCACCACCACCAGGCTTGCCGGCGCGGGCAGCGCGGGCGTGGTGGGAGGCGCCGTGCCGTATTCGATCTGGAAGGCGCCGTCGCCGCACTCGGCGGTCCTGACCTCCACCGAGAAAGCGCGCGGTAACTGGCAGCCGGCGCCTTCCAGAGCCTGCCGCACGTCGCCGGCCAGCCGGGCCTCGTCACCGAAGGCAGCCACGTAGAGCGCGCGGCGGTCCGGGTCGGCCGAAATCAGAGTGACCGTTACCAGCGAATAAGGAAAGATGCGCTTCCCGCGGGCAGCGACTTGAGTCCGCGATACGATTTCCTCGAGAATCGCGCGATGCACCAGCAGCAGCTCGTCGGATTGGGCGGCGCCGAAGAGATGCTCGGTCCACTTGCGGAAGCCGCGTTCAATTGTTTTTTCGATATCGGATAGCAGTCTCATGGCTGAATCAGGCCCAGTTGCAGCGCCGCTTCGGCAATCTGGGCGGCGGCGGGCGCAGCGGCGGCGCCGCCGTAAACTCCATTTTCCACCAGGATGGAGAAAGCAATTTTACGCGGCCCGGCGCCATAAGGAGCGAACCCGATGAACCAGGCGTGCGAGGGCGCGTTGGCCAGCTCCGCGGTGCCGGTCTTCCCGGCGATGGGCACGGACGCCGCCGCGCGCACCCCGGTGCCGGAAGTCACTACCTCCCGCATGAACTTGCCCAGCGTTGCAGCGGCAACGCCGTTCAGCACCGGCTGCGGCGGCGACGTGCGCGGATTGGTTTCGTCGGTGATCCAGCGGCCCTGCGGCATGACGCCGCCGGTTGCCACGGTGGCCGCTACACGCGCCATCTGAAACGGTGACGCCACCACTTGCCCCTGTCCATAAGAGGACTGCGGCAGCGACTTACGGAGCTGCGCGGCGGTGGCTGGAGCGGCGACGGAGATGCCGAGCAGGCCGGCCGTGTCGAGCAGCGGCTCTGCGCCCACGTCATACGTGCCCAGCTGCGCGAAGTAGGCGTTGCAGGAAACCACGATGCCGCGCTCCATGTTGACGGTTCCGTGCGGGGCCTGGTCCTGGAGATCGTCGCGGATAGGGCGCTTGGAGCCGTTGATGAAGTTGCCCACCCTCCCATCGCCAAGGCGGATGCATTGATAAGTCTTATCCACCAGCTGCGGGTCCTTCCGCAACGCAGCCATGGCGGTAACTACCTTGAAAGTGGACCCCGGCGGATAGAGACCGAAGCGTGCCCGGTCCAGGAATGGGTTGGCCCCTTCGCCGGTGGATTCGGCTGGGGGATTGTCGGGCGGCAGAGGCAGACTGATGACGGCCAGCAGGTCGCCGGAAGAGGGATCGAGAACCACGGCCGCGCCTTTGTCCAGGCCAGCCTTCTGCAGCGTGGCGCGCAGAATGGCAGCCACGCGCATGCTGAGGCGCGCATCGATCGACATACGGATATCTCGCGGCCGATCTAGAATGCGGCGCACGTCGGGGTTGGCGGGATCGTAACGGTGGCGCACCAGCGGCACCAGCTCGCGATAGTCGTACCGGATCACGCGCTCGCGCACGCCCGTTTTCGGGTTCTTCACCTCTACCAGCGTGGGGCGGTCGTCATAGCCACGCAGTCGCCGGGCGGAGTCGCGCTCCACGAACGCGGTGTTGCCGGCCGCCCAGCGGGTGCGAGTGCGCAGGTCTCCCAACAGGTCGAACATCAGGCCGCCGAAGGGATAGTGCCGGTTCTCAGCGCGGGAGCAGACGCGATCGATATCGACACCTAGCGCGCTGTATTCGGCGCGATGCTTCTCGAGATCGCTCCAGTCGCTGGTGGCGAGCGGGAGGCCGTTGCGGTCGTAGATGGTTCCTTTGGGGATGTCGCGCATCACTTCCTGAAACCGGGGATTGTATTCGAATCGACGGGCGCCGTCCGCCTCCACCACCAGCGTGCCTTCGCCCATCACGGCGGCCGGGTGGAGCAACTCGACCCACGCGGCCTTGGCCAGCACGGTCGCGCCGGCCGCCGCGAGGATGACGCCCGCCACGGCGACGGCTGGGCGAAACGGGGAGGGACCCTTCTCTTGCGGAGGGCGGCGCGCGGAGATGGATTCGAGAATGCCGATCAGCAGAAAGTTGGCCAGCAGAGCGGTCCGGCCATAACTCAGGAAAGGCGTCACTACGCCGGAGAGCGGCGCCACGCCGAGGGCACCGGCGGAGATCAGCAGCAACTGCAGCGCCGTCGCAACGCCCAGACCAGCGGCCAAAAAGAACTCGTAATCCGAAGCTGCGCGCAAGGCGATGCGCAGCGCCCGCCAGACGATCCACGCGTAGATTCCGAACACCGCAGCCACGCCCAGGAAACCCCATTCCTCGCCCAGCGCGGAGAGAATCAGATCGGTGTGCGCCGCAGGCACCAGTTGCGGGTCGCCCAGACCGGTGCCCATGCCCGAAAGCTGGCCGGTGGAGAAAGCCCAGAGCGACTGGGCCAGTTGATCGCCGCCGTGCACCAGGTTATCCCAGGGAGAAAGCCACATCGAGACCCGCTCTCCGACGGTGTGCGGCACGCCCAGGAAAAAACCTGCCACGAAGCCCAGCACCACCAGCAGCACACCGACCAGCGGGACCAACGCGCTCGCCCGCGCGATGCCGTAGAGGGTCAGAAACAGGCAGCAGAAAACCAGCGCCGGGCCCATGTCCTTCTGAAGGAAGAAGAACAGGACCGAAAGCCCGACGCACGCGGCCGCCGGGAGGGTATACTCGAGCGGCGGAATATCCAGGTGCCGTGTGAGGCGGGCCAGCGAGGGGCGGTTCTCTCGCGCATGCCGCAGCACGTCCCATCGCCGCGCAAAATACCCGGCCAGGAAAAACACCAGGAGCACGCGGATGATCTCCACCGGCTGGAAGCCGAGCAGGTTGACTTTCGCGTCGCTCACGCCAGGGCCGGAGCCGAAGACGATCAGCAGCGCGGAAAGCGCGAAGCTGGCCAGCAGCGGCACGAAGCTCA
>CAZZHN010000129.1:1368-13395 GCA_964654065.1 uncultured Solibacteraceae bacterium | reverse complement strand
CCCATGTAATCGAGAAGGAACCCGTTTCATCTGCGATCGTGTACCCGGCGGGCAGGGACCCGACGCTGTTTATGGGCTACACCGTCGATGGTCTTGGTTCCAAGCGCCTCGTTGGTGACTTCCGGGCGCTGCGTATCGGATTTCTGCTCCGCGCCGGACGCCGGCGCGCCGCGAAGCATCGTTCGGACGCCCGCACGGCCGGTCACCGCGGGCGAGTTCGATGGGGATCTCTCGGGCCGCTGCTGCACGGCCACGCGGTGCGCCACCTTCTTCTCGGTGTCCAGTGTGTAGATGTACCCGGCCACCGGATCTGTGATCTGGACGACGGTCGGCGCGTCCGGCAAATGCGGCCCCATCATCATCGGGCGTTCGGTCCGCGTGCGGCCCTGCGAATCGCGCCAGGTCTTTTGGCGTATGTCGGTGTGAGTGATATGTACGCCGTTCGGCAGCGTTTGCACGCGCTCCGTAACTTCCTCGCCGTAGTACGGTGCACCAACTACCGCGCGCGGCAGATACTCCGGCACATGAAACGTGGCCGAGCCGCGTGTTCCGTCCGGCCCGGTGGAAAAGATTGAAGACGAAACTTGCCCGAATGCCGATACGGCAACGACCAGTAAGAGGGACAAAATGCCGCCTTGACGTTGCATGCCGATGCCAGCTCCTTATGGACTGAGTTTAGTCCGTGCGCCGGCCGGCGGCAAGCCGCGCGGGGATCGGGTGTGACCGAGCGTGGTTCGGGAGGCGTGATCGCAAGCTGATGATAGAGAATAGACCCATGAGCCTCACCGATCTCCTGCTAGGCCGCCCGTTGGCGACCGAGGAAGAGAAAGCCGAACGCATTTCGCCCGCCAAGGGCATTCCCATATTCGGCCTCGATGCGCTCAGTTCCGCGGCCTACGGGCCGGAAGCTGCCCTGACGCTCCTGATCCCGCTCGGTATGGCTGGGGTGGCTTATATCGTTCCCATTAGCCTCAGCATCATCACGCTGCTTGCCATCGTCTACTTCTCCTACCGCCAGACCATCATGGCGTATCCGCAAGGCGGCGGATCTTACACGGTTGCCAGTGAGAACCTGGGCATGTGGCCCGGACTCCTGGCCGCTGCTTCTCTGATGGTGGATTACGTTCTGACCGCGGCCGTCGGCATTTCGGCGGGCGTCGGCGCGCTGATTTCCGCCGTGCCCTGGCTCGAGCCGCACACCCTGGCTCTCTGCCTGGCGATCCTGCTGGTGGTAACGCTGGTGAATCTGCGCGGCGTCAGCGCCACCGGCGGCATCTTTCTTGTACCGACTTACCTGTTCATCGTCTGTCTGCTGGCCATGATTGCTTTGGGCGTCATCAACACGATCATCGCCGGAGGCCATCCTGTGCCGGTGGCCGCGCCGCCCCACTTGACCGGAGCCGCTGAGGCGCTCGGCATCTGGCTGTTGTTGCGGGCCTTCGCCAGCGGCTGCACGGCCATGACCGGCGTCGAGGCGGTAAGCAATGGCGTCATGGCCTTTAAGGAACCCGCCTGCGTCACAGCCCGCCTCACCCTTTCCCTGGTGATCGCCATCTTGATGGTGATGCTCGCAGGCATCGCATTTCTGTGCAACGCCTATGGCATTGCGGCCACGCCCCCGGGCGCATCGGGCTACCAGAGCGTGCTTTCGCAGTTGCTCGCCGCCATCACGGGAAGAGGCGTCTTCTACGGCGTGAGCATTGGATCGATTCTGGTTGTGCTGGCGCTCTCCGCCAACACCGCCTTCGCCGATTTTCCGCGCCTTGCCCGGGCGATTGCGCAGAATGGGTTCCTGCCGCATGGTCTGGCGATTCGCGGCCGCCGGCTGGTCTATACTCAGGGCGTTTATGCGCTCGCTCTGCTGGCCGGCACGCTGCTCACCGTCTTCGGTGGTGTGACCGACCGCCTCATTCCCCTCTACGCCGTGGGCGCTTTCATGGCTTTCACCCTCTCGCAGGCCGGTATGGTGGTGCACTGGAAGCGCGTGCGCGGCCCCGGCTGGTACAAGAGTATGTTCGTGAACGGCCTGGGCGCGTTCGCGACCGGCGTCACGGTCATCATCGTCCTGATCGCCAAATTCACTGAGGGAGCCTGGATCACGCTGGTCCTGATTCCCGGCCTGATCCTCATGATGCGCACCGTCAAGCGCCATTACGAGCGCGTTGCCGGCGAGATCAGCGATAGCGCCCGGTTGAACACCGCCGGCATGGCCCCGCCATTAGTGGTCATCACCATTGACCGCTGGAGCCTTATCACGCAAAATGCCCTGCGCTTTGCCCTGGCGATCTCTCCCGACGTTCGGGCGGTGCACGTGGATGACGGCCAGGAATCCGATCCTCTCGCGAGCCGGTGGAGCGAGTTGGTCGACGAGCCCGCCCGCCAGGCCGGGCTGACTCCGCCGCCGCTGGTGGTTCTGCAATCCCCCTACCGGTTTGTGATACGGCCGATTCTGTCCTACGTTCTCGAACTGGAAAAGAGCGACCCGACGCGGCAGATCGCGGTCCTCATCCCCGAGTTGGTCGAGCGCCGGTGGTATCTGAATCTGCTGCACAACCACCGCTCGGCGGTTTTGAAAACGCTGTTGTTGTTTCAGGGCGATCAGCGTATCACGGTCATCAACATCCCCTGGTATCTGGCCGATTGAGCCCGTCCAGGTTTTGGATCCAAAATCTGCCGCACCGGCGCGCATCAGGCCTGGAAGACAGGCTCGAGAGCAGAAACCCTGCTCTTCAATCGCGCCAGTTCCGCCGCGCTTAAACCAGGCAGCGGAGCGCAGGCAAGCTCCAGCGCAAGATCAAAGATGCGTTCGTCGCCCGGTGGAACGGCAGCGGTGATCTCCTGGTTCAGGGTGAAGCGCAGCGCCAGGCGAGCCGTCTCGCGGTCGTCGATCGGTTGATACCAGCACTTCGGATAAGGCCGATCGCGCTCCTTCATGTCCGCCGGCCAAAGACCATTGGCAAGAGCCTTCAACGCCAGACGGGCCATGCCCTTGGATTTCGCTTTGGCGAGGATCTGCGGGCCGAAGCCGCCGTTCTCCCAGGCGTTCACGTTAACCGGGAACAAAACGCTGTCCAGTTCCAGTGCGTCCATCAGCCGGAGCGCCGCGGGCGCGTGATGCGCCGAGAAACCGAGATGCCGGATCTTGCCTTCCTTCCTGGCCGCGAAAAACGTCTCCGCTGCTCCACCCGGCGCGAGGATTCCGTCGACATCCTCCATCGAGCCGACTGCGTGAAACTGGTAGAGATCCACATGGTCCGTATGGAAACGCCGGAGCGTGCGCTCCAACTCGCTGCGTGCGCCCTTGGCGTCGCGGTGCATCGTCTTCTCTGCCAGGAAGACGCTGGTGCGATGCGGCCGCAGAGCTTTCCCCAGTTTGATTTCCGCTTCGCCCTCAAAGTAAGAGGGAGCGCAGTCGAAGTAGTTGACGCCCCGGTCGCAGGCTGCCGCCACGCGGCGAGAGGCCTCTTTTTCAGTGAGGCTGCAAACCACGATGCCGCCGAACGCGATGATGGAAAGCTCAATTCCGTTCTTGTACGGGCGGCCATGAAGAGAGGCTGCCGAACCGTTGGCGGCGGCGTCTGTCGTGCCGGCTGCGGCGCGCGGAGGCTGGCGGCGATCCATACAATGGCCCTCTGGCAAACATTATAGGGCGTGGCACCGGGCACGTTCAGCGCGAGACCGCTCTTATGGACCGCCGCCGTTCGCTCCAAAAGCGGCGAAACGGTGCAGAAGTACCAGTGGTCAAAAATGCGCTGAGGTACCGATTTCCGTTAAACTGACCAGCCGCCGAATTGGTACGGATCGGACTATCGCGAGTTCGGAGGCCGCAGGCATCCTGGGATCACATGGTCCGCGAACTAAAGGAACAGCCGGATTGCACCGCAGAGCGCCGAGCCAGCGCTTCGGCAAACCGTTTCCTTCGCTCGGCAAACTTGATGCGCCGCATTGTGATCGGTCGTGTCCGCCGGTTGAAAGCCGATGGCCAGCGCTTCGCGTCGTACCGTATTCCGCTGAATGCCGAACTTTGCTGGGTGGGTCAGCCGGGGAGCGACACGCTGGATCTCTCGTCGGCTCTTGACGAACTCGAATGGATTGCCGGGGAAAGGGCGCGCGCCCTGGAATTACGCTACTTTTTGGGCTGCACCGTGGAGGAAACGGCCGAGTTGCTCGGAAGCTCGGCCTCCACCGTAGATAGCGCCGTCCGCTTTTCGTTGGCGTGGCTAAACCTCCGGCTCTGCGAGGTACCCTGAGCCAGCGCGGCGGATTTGGTCGCATGTCGTACCATTTATGACCCCGTCTTCACCAGAGCGTTTCCGGCAATTGGCGGTCCTGTTTCAGGAAGCACTCTTGTTGCCGCCCGGGCCTGAGCGAGAAGCCTGGCTGAGATCGAAGAGCGGCGCTGATGCCGCTATGCGTGAAGAGGTTGCCTCCCTGCTCGAGTCGGATGCTGCCGTCCGCCGGCGCGTCTCGTCGGCCTCCTCACACCTGCTCCGCACCGCGATCCCTCAGGCACGGATACCGGCCGGCACTGGTCAGGGGAATCCGGAGCCGCCGCGGGCCGCCAGCGCAGGGCGTTTCAACCAGGTGCGGAAACTGGGGTCGCACGGCAAACCCGCGTCCGCCGCCATGGCGCTGCTGGCGTTGTCGATAGTGGGCGGACTAGTGGCTTCGCTGTGGGAATCGCGGCTGGCGGAACGCCGGTTCGCCGATGCGTGCGAGCTCGTGCAGCATTTTCAGTTTGATCTTCGGCAATCGGTCGCCAGGGCGTCCGGCTCGGCGCTGGTGGAGGCCGAAATGGCAGGCCGCTCCCTCGACTACCTCGACCGTCTGGCGGGGCTTCAGATCCACGAACCGGCTCTCCGCACGGAGATCGGCGAAGGGTATGCTGAGCTTGGCGCCGCGCTGGCGAGTTCCAGCCAGGCGGGTTCCAGCGATAAGGGCCAGGCAATGGCGAGCTTTCGCAAGGCGATCGCGGTTCTCGATCCTTTGGCGGCCGGCAACCCCGGCAACCTGCGCGTGCGGCTTTGCCTCGCGCGATCCAGGCTCGAGTTAGGCCGCATTGACGGGAATGCAGCCGAAGGCCTCATCGTGGTGCGGCAGGCAGCGCGCGAGTTGGACGAAATTGCCCGGCGCTGGCCAACTGACTTCGAGGTTCGCAGCCAGGCTGCGGCCGCCCTCCGGTGGCTAGCCGCCGCTGTCGCAGTGAACGGTGGATACGCGAACCCGCAGAATCTCAGCGAGGCCCTCGACGCGCTTTCCAAGGCGATCGGCAATGCCAGTGCAGCCGCGCGGCTTCGCCCCCAGCTTCCGGAGGCCTGGACGGCGCTGGCTGCGAACTACGAACGCATGGGCGGCGTCGTTGAGCTGCGGGACCGGCCGGCCGCAATTGAATTCTACCGGCACGCACTGGAAGCTCTGAACCGCATTCCATCCAAAGACCATGACGCCCCGCCGGTGCAAGCGGTCCGCTCCGCGGCTCTGCTCGGTCTGGGCTGGAATCTCGGCAACGTGCGCGCCTTCACCCCGGCTCTGGCAGCTCTGGAAGAGGCCCGCCAGATTCGTGGATCCTCCGAAAACACCGTCGAGAGCACCATGGCGCTCTACTTTCGGACCGTGAGGGATTTGAGACGTGCCGGAATGCCGGCGTCGCAGAGCACTCTGTCGGCCAGGGGTGCCGGTCGAGCCGGGAATTCGACACCCATCACGCCGCTTATTCCGCGCGCTGGCGCGTCGCCGAATCCGCAGTCGCGCCTCAGCAGTTTCCGAGGCCGAGAATGGGAAAACGTACTGATTTGGCCCTAAACTTACCAGTCGCGGAATTGGTACGAATCGGACTACCGCGCATCACCGATTTCAGGCATTCTTGGATCAAATGGTCTGTGATCTGAGTGACGAACTGGGAATCCGGTATCTTTTGGTGCTCGACATGGTGCGGCGTGCGGAGCGCGACCTCTACCAGGCCGTGACGCTGACCAACATTGAGTGCGCCACCACAGAGCTGCGCCGGCTCGAGGGATATCGGCTCGATATTTTGCGGGAATTGGTCCAGCATTGCGGAAGTCACGCGTGCGCCACGCCTGAGGTGGAAGAGATCTGCAGACATGCGCAGATATCCGGCACCATGGCGGGCGCGGCATGATTCTGACCGCCGGGCTGTATGGGTTCACCGTCATGCTGGTTCTCGCCAGCATCATCCGCGCAGAATACAAGCGCATGCGCCGTTGCCAGCCAATCCCGTCCTTGCTGGATCTTGCGCCGCCTTGCGACCTCTCGAAGGAGATCGCTCCCGGCCGGAGGCGGCCGGAGCGTGTGGCGGCGGCGCTGCGCGCATGGTCCGTCGAGCGGGCCGAGTCCGATTTCGTTGCCTTGCAGCGGCAGGCCGCGCCCGAAGTTGTGATCTCGGTCCAGCCGGAACCCGAACCTCAATCTTTGTCAGAGCCGGAAGCCGTTCCGGAAAGGCCAGGCGCTGATTCCAATCCGCGTTTCGAGCCCGCCATCGAAACTCCAGCGGAGACGATCCCAGTGATGGCGGAAGAACCCGAAGAGTCCCTCAGCCAAGCCGTTGCCGGCGACGAAGAAGAGTTCGCGCCGCTGCCGGACGCGCCCCTGTCGCAGAACGCGGATTACTACGAGATTCTCCAGATCAGCCCCAACGCGGACTCCGAGACCATTCACAGGGTCTATCGCATCATGGCGTCCCGCTTCCATCCGGACAATCCCCGGACCGGCAGTCTGGAGCGCTTCCTCCAGCTCCGCGAGGCCTATCAAACCCTCAGCGATCCGGCGCTGCGCACCGACTACGATGCCACGCATCAGCGCCAGCAGATCGAACCTCTGCCCGTCTTTTGGCAGAGGGCTTTTGTCGATGGCATCGAGGGCGAAATGAACCGGCGCCTCGGCGTCTTGTCATTGCTGTACCAGCGCCGGCGGACCAGCGACAACAGCCCCGGGGTTTCCGTGCTTGAACTGGAGCGCCGCATGGCCTTCCCGCGGGAATACCTGAACTTCACCCTCTGGTATCTGCGCGCCAAAGGCTACATCACGCTGATGGAAGACAACTCCGACTACGCGCTGACGGGCACAGGCGTCGACTACGTGGAAAGCCGCTCCACCACCAACCGCGTGATTCGGGAATTGCTCAGCGCCGGCTCCGGTTTCGAGAAGCGCAGCCGCAAAGTCATCCGCAGGTCCACCTCCTACCTTCCCCGGGAATCGCAACGTGGAGCCGCTCCCATGCGCGAGCAGAATGGGTCGCAGGCAAGCTGGCCGGCCTGAACCCTCGTCTCGAGCGGTCGTGCCCGCCGTACTCTGCAGCAGTTTCGGTGGACCTGATACCCTTGTCCCGTTACCCGGCGCAGGTTCCAGGACCACTTCACGCCGGCCAGAAAGAATCGTCCCATGCGTTTCATAGATCGCGAGGAGGTCGCCCGGCGGCTGACCTACGATGTGTGCATCCCCCTCGTGCGCGACGCCATGATCGCGCTTTCGCGCGGCGAAACCAGGCAGCTTCTGCGTTCGATTATCCCGCTGTCGGAAGGCCGCCTCTTCGGAGTCATGCCGGGCGCTCTGGGCGCAGAGGCGCCATTCGGCGCGAAACTGATCAGCGTATTCCACAAGAACTTCGCCATCGGGCGGCAGTCGCACCAGGGCCTCGTCGTATTGTTCGATCCGGAGACAGGCGAGGCCGTTTGCGTCGTTCATGCCGGCGAGATCACCGCCATCCGGACCGCGGCCGCCAGCGCGGTCGCCACCGATGCACTGGCGCGCCCGGATTCCCGTTGCCTGGCGATCCTGGGCTATGGTGAACAGGCGGCGACGCACGCGCGAGCGATTTGCAAGGTACGCAACCTGGAATCCATCGTGGTCTGGGGGCGTTCGCTCGAACGCGCTCGAGAGTTCGCCAGGCGCATGGAAGCCGAACTCGCCGTGCCGGTTGGCGCGGCAGCCGGGGTGGAAGCCGCAGTCTCCAGCGCCGACATCGTCTGCACCCTCACTGCGGCGCCCGAACCGATCCTGCTGGGCGCCTGGGTGCGCCCCGGCACGCACGTCAACGTGGTCGGCTCCAGCTATGCGGGACCGGCCGAGGTGGACAATGATCTGGTCGTCCGGTCGCGCTTCATTGCCGACAGCCGGGAAAGCGTGCTCAGGCAAGGCGCGGAGTTTCTCAGAGCCAAGGCCGCCGGCCTTATTGGGGACGAACACATCGTCGCGGAGATCGGCCAGGTGCTGGCGGGCGATGTCGAAGGCCGCCGCTCCGCCGAAGAGATCACCGTCTATAAGTCGCTGGGCCACGTCGTCCAGGACTTGGCGAGCGCATGGGCGCTCTATTCCCAGGCCGAGTAACCTCGCCGGCATTTACTCTCGTTTATCGAACCGGCTCGATTGCCATTTATTGCGCCGGCACGGGCTCTCGTTGCTCCTGCTTGAGCAACCCGGCCAGGCCCCAGTCCGTGACCTTGGAGATGCGGCCTTGGCCGCGCGGCGCTTTGAGTTCCTTGATCTGAAAATTCGTGCGGCCGCCGGTTACTTCGATCCAGCTGTAGCCGAAGAACCAGCCGTCCTGGTAGGCACGGCTCAACCGCAGATGCCCGCCTGAACTCGGCATGGAGACATAGGCTACGCCCTGCAGTTCGATGTGCAGAATCTGGTGCACATGTCCCGCAATCACATACCGGACGCCATACCGCCGGGCAAGTTGGTGCAGCGGGAAGTCCGCATTCCCGAGCGCCGCGTTGACCAGCCACGACGGCCGGTGCGAAATGACAAACTTCAACGGCTGCCTGGCGTGGGCCTTCAAGTCTGATTCGAGAAAAGCCAGCTCCTCAGCCGCCAATTCTTCGGAACGGCTGTTGTCCAGGATCGTGAAGTGCGCCGGCCCGTAGTCGAAACTGTAGTGCGCCGCGTGCTTCGCGTACCGCTTGAACATCTCCTCCGATGCGGGCGACCAGATATCGTGGTTGCCGGGCGTGAGGTACAGCGGTATGCGCCGGAACGGAGCCAGCAGGTGATCGATTTGTTGCCACTCTGCAACAGCGCTTGCGTCGTTCATCCCCTCGATCGTGTCGCCCACGCTGACGGCAAAGGCAGGGTGCTCGGCCGCCACCTCTTTCCACACCTGCTCGTAAACGCCTGGTTGGGGATCACCGGTCCTGTCTCCCAGAATCGCGAAACGGAAAGAGTCGGGAGCCTGGGCGCTCGTGATAGAAACAACAAGCGCGAGCAGCAGCCCGCTCAGGATGACGGCTCGGCGGAGTGGAGCAGCAACTCGCGGGCGCTTCAACATGTCTGCTTCCATTCTCGCAAGGCCGCCCCACAGATTCTGGCCCAGTGAGTTTCGCAGCACCGGGAGCAGCTATGCTGGAAGCTGCTGCTCGGAGGAGAACATGCGACTTGCGACGGCAATTCTGATGCTGGCCGGCGCGGCGTGGGCGCAGGAGTTTGACCTGGTGGTCGCCAACGGCCGCGTGATGGATCCGGCCACCAGTCTCGATGCCGTCCGTCACATCGGGATCCGCGCCGGCAGGATTGCGGCAATCTCTGTGGAGCCTCTTCACGGCCGCACCGTGCTCGACGCCGCTGGCCTGATCGTGGCGCCGGGGTTCATTGACTTGCATTCGCACGGCCAGACGCCGGAGAACTACCGCTTCAAGGCCATGGACGGCGTTACAACCGCCCTCGAAATGGAGGTGGGAGTCTCGCCGGTCCCATCCTGGTACGCCGCTCGGGAAGGGAAGGCCCTGGTCAACTTTGGCGCCTCGTCCGGTCATCTGCCGGCGCGCATGGCGGTGATGCACGATACCGGCCGCCTGCTGCCGCGCGATAAGGCCGTCGAGCGCGCCGCGACTCCCGAAGAGCAGCGCGAAATCCTCGCCCTGGTGCGGCACGGCCTGGACGAGGGCGCGCTCGGCGTAGGCTTGGGAATCGCCTATGTGCCGCTCGTATCGCGCGCTGAGATCCTCGAATTGTTCCGGCTGGCGTCGGAGAAGAAGACGGCCGTCTACGTGCATGTGCGGAACGGCGGTCCGGTGGAACCGGGCGTGATCGACGCGCTGCAGGAAGTGATTGCCGATGCGGCAGCTACCGGCGCATCCCTCCATGTGGTGCACATCACCAGCATGGGCTTACGCGAGACCGCCTTGTGCCTCGAAATGATCGACGGCGCGCGCCGCCACGGCCTCGACGTCACCACCGAAGCGTATCCGTACACCGCCGGAATGACCGACATCGGATCGGCCATTTTCAGCGAGGGCTGGCAGGCGAGGCAGGGCGGCATCGACTTCGGCGACCTGCAATGGGCGTCTACCGGCGAACGACTCACTGCCGCCACCTTCGCGCGTTACCGGCAGCAGGGCGGCATGGTGGCGATTCACTCCATTCCGGAAGATATCGTGAAACTCGCCATCGGTCACCCGCTGGTGATGATCGCCTCCGACGGGATTCTCGAAAACGGCAAGGGGCACCCGCGCGCGGCAGGCACCTACACCAGGGTCCTGGGACGCTATGTGCGGGAGCAGCACGCCCTCACCCTGATGGAGGCGCTGCGCAAAATGACCGTGGCGCCCGCCGAACGCCTCGGCATCGGCAGTAAAGGCCGCATTGCGCTGGGTGCGGACGCGGACCTTGCCGTGTTCGACGCCGCGCGCGTCATCGACCGCGCCACCTTCGAGAATCCTGCCCAGTATGCCGAGGGCATGGTCTACGTCCTGGTAAACGGCGTCCTCGTCGTGCGCAATGGCTCTCTAGTTGACGGTGTCGCGCCAGGCCGCGGGGTCCGCCGGTAGTTGTTGTCGTGTCGGTTGACCGCTCGCGCGTCTCGGAGCAGCCGGGCGTCGGCGCGGCTGGTGGCCGCTGCGCCCTGATTTCCTCCCCGTCGCCGCGCACCCTGCGACAATGGATTCAGGGGAACGCCCTCCCCGGATCGACTTATATGATTGACACGGTCTTGAACCTGTTGTTCCGCTGCCCCCACCGGCGCCTGACCCGCCCTGTGGCTCCCATCACCAAGGCTGGGCAGCCGCATAGCCAGAGCTACGTCGTTTGCCTCGATTGCGGAAAACAGTTCGAATATGACTTGAGCCAGATGCGCATGGGCAAAGCCATCGACCGCTCGCACGATGCCGGCGTTGTGCCTCCGAACCTGCCCAAGCCGCGCAAGACCAGGATCAAGTACGCTCTGTGGGCAGCAGTGCCCGCCGCGGTCGTCCTCGCCGCCGTCTTTAAGGACAAAAAGAAAGCCGCGAACCCGGAGAGCGGCAAGGGCGATCCTTCCGCGCGTCCTTGAATTCCACCGGCTGCTGCTCTATGCTCTCAAGAACCAGTGCTTCCTGTACATCGCGTACGCGATCCCGTACATGACCAGCACATAGCAGACGGCGTACGCCAGCGAAGCGTTCCGCGCGGAAGCCAGCGGCGCGAAGAGCGTCTGATAAATCCATTCGTGGAGATTCGGGCTCTGCCGTCCGCCCGCATGGATCGTGCTCATCGCCTCTTCCACCAGTTCGGAGGCCAGATACACCGCAATCGCGTTCATCCCCATGATCACCAGGGGCCGCACATAGCGCTGATAGCCCCGCCCGTCGATCAGCCACACGAATCCGGCGAAGATGACGAAATCCAACCCGCCCATGAACAGGCTGAACGAACTGGTCCAAAGCTTCTTGTTAATCGGGAGCCACATGTTGCAGATCAGCCCCAGTGTGATGAGAACGCTGCCGGCTAGGTACAGCCATGTTGTCCGCTCGGCGAGGTTGCGCTTGAGCTTGAGAATGTGCCCGGCCATGATGCCGAGCAGCGCCGTCGCGATCGAGGGTAAGGTGCTGATCAGACCCTCCGGATCCCATTCCTTGGTGCCCGCGTAGTTATGCGCCCCTAGCACGATGCGGTCCACATAGTTGGCGATGTTGTGCCCTACCGCCAGGTCGCCCGCGCCGTACCCCGGCACCGGAACCAGCATCATGATCAGCCAGTAGGAAGTCAGCAGCGCGACGATCCACACAATTTGCATGCGCCAGCGCGTGGTCAGGTAAA
>CAZZHN010000129.1:0-1268 GCA_964654065.1 uncultured Solibacteraceae bacterium | reverse complement strand
GTCAGCAGCGCGACGATCCACACAATTTGCATGCGCCAGCGCGTGGTCAGGTAAATCGCGGACGCGATCAGGTAGCAGATTGCGATTCGCTGCAGCACGCCGAAGATGCGCTGCGTGGACAAACTGAAGTCGGGCGCCGCATAGACAATTAGCCCCAGAAAGAAAATGATGGCAGCCCGCCGCAAAACGGAAAAAAATAGGCGGGACCTGGGAACGCCGGCATCCATCCGCTTGCCCAGCGATAGCGTGATCGCCACCCCGACGATCCACAGGAAAGAGGGAAACACCACGTCGGTGATGGTCCAGCCGTTCCACTCGCTGTGATTCAGCGGGCCGTATGAGTCGGACCCTCCCGGCGTATTCACCAGAATCATCAGCGCCATCGTGGCGCCGCGAAAAGCATCGAGCGAAACCAGGCGCGCCGGCGTGGTTGCCAAAGGCTGTGCCGGCGAGACGTCTGCTACCGGCGACGGCGAGGAGGATGGAGCCATATGCGAACCCGGATCTGCATCTTGGCAGCCCGGCTCCTGGTCAGTATATACCCACAGAGTAGCCCGGATGCTCCTCGCTGTGGGACAGCGCCATCCTCCGCAAAATCCGGTTGCCGCGGCGACCAGCGGATAGACTGCAGCTTCAATTGCGGCCAGCACTGCTCACTCTCGCTTGAACTTGATCACCGCTCCATTTTGATACAGCGTGAGCGACGCCCCGTCCTTCTCAAACTCCATTTCCGCGTTGATCCCGTCGTTGAAGAACCGGGTTGGGCTCATCGGATCGATTCGCAGCGATCCCTGCCCGGTCGCCTGTGCGCTCAAGTGGTCGCCGTCCAATTTGATCGTCAGCTTGAAGCTCGGGTTCATCGCGTAGACGCCTTCAAAACGCTTCATGGCTTCCGGCGCAAGCGGAATTCTTGTCCTTGGTTTTGGCGCTTCCACCTGTTGCCCTAAGGCGATCGC
Organism: uncultured Solibacteraceae bacterium; assembly: GCA_964654065.1. Classification (GTDB taxonomy): domain Bacteria; phylum Acidobacteriota; class Terriglobia; order Bryobacterales; family Bryobacteraceae; genus Bog-375. Next base: position 312 of record CAZZHN010000129.1, on the reverse strand, counting down.
CAGCAATCCGGCCGCAATCGGTCCCGTCGCCTGCGTGCTGGCGTTGGCCAGAACGATCGCCGCCAGGCTTTTGTCAGGCAGCCGGATCAGCATCGTATTGAAGCCGTTGATTCCGCCCCCATGTTCCAACGATCGTTCTCCGTAGCGCTTGGCGATCATCCACTCGTACCCGTAGTCGCTCAGGTTGGGCGTCCACATCTTCTCCTTCGACGCCGCGCTCAGTATTTGCGTGCCATAGAGCGCCTGGTCCCACTTCAAAAGATCGTCAACCGTCGAGTAGAGCGATCCGGCCGCGTATGGAAGCGACACTTC
>CAZZHN010000128.1:0-13501 GCA_964654065.1 uncultured Solibacteraceae bacterium | reverse complement strand
TGTGGTTCGCCCCGCCGGAAGTGCTGGATCCAGACGGAGGTGTCGGCGAGCACCATCAGGCGGACCGGCGTCTCGGGATGCGCGCCATATGCGGGTTCGAGCCGCCCAGGGCGGCCAGACGCTTACCCGCCTCGCGCGCAATCAGCGCCTCCAGGCCCGCTTTCACGAGGGCGGTCTTTTCGCGGACGCCGGTCAGTTCGCGGGCGCGCTCGATCAGGTTCTCATCGATGATCAGCGTGGTTCGCATATGCATTAGTATGCATGTTTGATGCATACGAAGCAAGGATGGGTCATCGAGTGGAGCGGGGTGATCAGCGGTGCGGCTAATTCGGGCCGGACTGCTTTGGCATTCCGCGAAGTTCGTTGTAGCGCTGCCGGGCGGCCTTCAACCGGGGCGCATCGGGTCCCAGTTCGGGCTCCAGGATAGGAAGTGCGCTCTCGTAACAGCTGTCTGCTTCGCGGATCTGTCCGGCCTTGGCGTAGATCTCGGCGCCGGTCAAAAGCGCCAGAGCCCACCTGCCATTAGGGCCAATCGAGGTGGCCTTCTGAATCTGCAGGGCGCGTTCCAGCAGGCGGACGGCATCGCCATATTGGTCTCGCGCGCAGCAAAGGAGAGCGGTATGGATATAACTGTCGGCCGTTTTTTGGGTGATACGTTCCATAGGTGCCTTCTCGCCAGGCAAGCGCGCGGGCGAGCGATTCTTCGGCGCTCGGAAACGCGCCTTGTGAGATCTGGACCAGCCCGAGCGCGTCGAGCGAATCCATCGCCGGGATACTGCCGGTACCCCATTCATGCGCGGCAGCCGACAGCGCTGCCGAGGCCGCCTCTGACGCCGCTTGGAGCGAGCCCAGGCCTAGGTCGGCGATAGCGATATCGTCGTTGGCTCTGACCCACTCGGGACCATACAAAGAGGAAGCCTTTCCTGACATGCGCCTAGCCTTCTCCAGCGCCGCGATCGCGCCCTCGAGGTCCCCTTTTGCCAATGCGACCTCGCCGAGGGTAACTAAATCGATTACCGAGTCTAACCTCAGTCTGCCGACATCGTTTCCGTCCCATTTGCTCTTGCCCAGGACCGCCTTCTGGGCTTCCGCAAATTGCCCGACGGCCAACAGGAGCTTAGCTTGCCGCCCCTGGAAGCGATTAGCGGATTGCCATTCCAACCGCGTCTTTCCAAAATCGATCAGTGAGGCCGCCCGGCTGTATCTCGCACGTTCGATTTCGTAATCGGCCTGCCAAAGGACGACGCTAGATTCGAAGACTGGAGATGCTCTCCGCATCTGGGCAAAGTTCTGCTCCGCGTCTGAGAACCGTCCCTCAAGCCACGGGCGCCACGCCTCACTGCGGCCGATGCCTTGTGCCATGGCGGAGACGCAGAACAAGATAATCAGACCCGTCTTCATGGGAACATTTTAGCGCCACACCGATCGCAGTCTCTACCCAGCCACAATCATTGCCCACTCGCTTTTGCAGCGCACCTCGCGCGCTCCGGGCAGACCGGGCTTCACGGTTTCCACTTCGGTGGCGTTGAAGCCGCTGGCGATCAGGGTTCCGCCGGGGCGCAGCACTCTCGCGAATTCGGACGCCAGGGAGATGATGGCTTCAGGGCTGATGTTGGCGACGACCAGGTCGACCGTGGCGGAGCGCACGGCGTCGGCGGAACCGATGAAGCCTTGCCCGGCGATGCGGACGGCGTCCGGGTCGGTATCGCAGGCAATCACGCGGGATGCGCCCAGCAGGCGGGCGGCTTTAGCGAGAATGCCAGAGCCGGTGCCGACGTCGAGCACGGTGATACCCGGCGTCACCAGATCTTCCAGCGCCTCCAGGCACAGGCGCGTGGTCTCATGAACGCCGGTGCCGAATGCCATACCCGGATTCACCGTGATGCGGAAGTGTCCGGGCGGGGTCGGATCGTCGCGCCACTCGGGTACCAGGAAGAATCGCCGGCCCACTTCCATCGGCTGCAACAGGGCGCGCGCCTCCGCGACCCAATCGCGATTCTCCTCTTCGCGCAGCCCCGCACCCGGGTAGCGCGCGAGCAACTCAGCGCGGTCCGCGCCGCCCTCGAAGAAGGCGCGCACGCGAGTGTCGCTCAACTCCGCAATCCCTGCCGATCCCAGCTCCCATAGCTCCGCAATCAGCAGGTCGCGGCCGCCGGTAGTCGAATCGATTTCCAGGGAGAACATTGTTATCGTGGAATGTCAGGCCGCGCTTTGGCGCCGGCCTTCAACCCATCATGAAGCTACAAGGCATTTTCCCACCAATCACCACCCCGTTCGACTACGAAGGCAACATCTATACGGCGAAGATCCAGCACAACGTCGAGAAGTGGAACCGGACAACACTCTCCGGCTACGTCGTCATGGGCTCGACCGGCGAAAGCGTGATGCTGACGGAAGCGGAAAAGTACGCGGTGTGGGAGCAAGTGGCGAAACATGCTGCGCCCGAAAAACTGCTCATCGCCGGAACTGGAGTGGAAAGCGTGCGCGAAACCGCGATGCTCACCAACCGCGCTGCTGAAATGGGATACAAGGCCGCCATGGTGCGCACGCCGCATTATTACAAAAACCTGATCAACGGCGGCGACGCCCAGATGCTGTTCTACCGCTCCGTCGCCGATCGCGCGAAGATTCCGCTGATTATTTACAACTGGCCGCAGACCACCGGCGTGGACATTCCCGCCGACGCGGTGGCGGCGCTTTCCGAGCATCCCAACATCATCGCCATCAAGGAAAGCTCCGGAAATCTCGAAAAAGTGATGCAGATGATCCGCGAGGTGAAGCACGGGTTCCAGGTGCTGGTGGGCTCGGCGCCCACGCTATGGCCTTCGCTGCTGATGGGAGCCTGCGGCGCCATCCTGGCGTATGCCAACGCCGCGCCGTATTCGGTGATCGCCATCTGGGAAGCGTTCCGCACGCGCGAGGAGGCCGCCGGCCTGGACTGGCAGAACCGCATCGGCCGCCCGTCCGCGCTGGTGACCGCGAAGTACGGCGTTCCCGGTTTGAAGTACGCCATGGACCTGAATGGCTATTACGGCGGCCCGCCGCGCCTTCCCTTGACTCCGCCCACCGCGGAAGCTAAGCAGGAGATTGAAGCGGCGTTCCGGGATTTGAAGGGTTAGAGTTAGTGTCACCTATCAAAAATCGGGCCGACTGAAACGCTTTTCGTCGAAGCCGCGTCGCAACAAGTGTTAAGCTTTTCTCAGGGGACTTTCAAAATAGGGGATGCGCAGCGTGAACTTACCGCAAGCCGTGAGCCGGAAGGTGGATCGAGTGGGAGACCCGCGCCAGATTGCGGAGTTCCCGGCCGGCTGTGCCCACAACGTCTGAATCCATGCCGCCTCGCACCCTGATTCTCGCCGGTTGTTTCTGTGCGTTCGCCGCTGCTGGCGCGGCGGAGACGCCGCTCGAAGTGGGCTACCGGCAAATGTACGACCTTCAGTTCGCCGAGGCGCATCGCACGTTTGCGGACTGGAATGGCACCCACCCCGACGACCCGATGGGGCCGGTTTCCGACGCAGCCGCGTATCTGTTCTCAGAGTTCGACCGTCTGCATATTTTGCAGTCTGAGTTCTTCACTCACGAGCAGCATTTCATCACCGACCACAAGCTCTCGCCGGACCCGGCTGTCAAAGGCAAGTTCGACGGCGCCCTGGATGCAGCGCGCCGGCTGGCATCGCGCGAGCCGCAAAATCCCGATTACCAGCTGGCCGCCATCATGGCGAATGGCCTGCACTCCGATTACCTGGCGTTGATTGAGAAGCGCTACGCGGCGTCGTTTCAGGAAATGAAGGCCAGCCGCATCCTCGCGGAGCGGCTGCTGGCGACGCATTCGGGCATGTACGACGCGTGGATCGCGATTGGCGTCGAGAACTACATGCTGAGCGTGAAATCCCTGCCGATGCGCTGGCTGTTGCGGCTGGCTGGCGGCGAAACCGACAAGACGGTGGGCATCGAGAAGCTCAAGCTCACTTCCGAAAAGGGGCACTACCTGGCGCCGTTTGCCAAGCTGCTGCTGGCGGTTGCAGCGCTGCGCGACCACGATATTTGGCGGGCGCGCACGCTTCTGCAAGGGCTGGTGCACGAGTACCCGCACAATCCGCTCTACGCCGAGGAACTGGCGAGGCTGCAGCAGCCGCCGCCAGGCGCCGGAGGCTTGGGAAACTCGGTCCGCTAAGCCGCCGGCCGTGTCGCCCTCGTTTCGTTTGCGAACTGCAATCAATATTGCGACGCTGTGCCGACTGGTCTTTTCGGTGCGGCGACCCTTCGAAGCCCGGAAAGAACGCGTCCGCCAGCGGGCGTTGGCAGGCTGAAGCCTGACCCCTTATGACCTGCGCTCTCACTCCATCTACCGATGTCTTCGTCATCGGCGGCGGCCCTGCGGGCCTCGCTGCGGCGATCGCAGCGCGCCGCCGGGGCTTCGAAGTCGCGGTGGCGGATCGTTCCGAGCCACCCATCGACAAGGCTTGCGGCGAGGGCATCATGCCGGATGGCGTAGCCGCCGCGCACGCAATAGGCATCTCGCTGGAAGGAGCGGGCGGGCGGCCGTTTCGCGGCATCCGTTTTTGTGAGGGGGATCTCGCAGTAGAAGCCCCCTTCCCGCAGGGCGTGGGATTCGGCATACGGCGCACGGCGCTGCACGAATTGATGGTGGAGCGCGCCGCCCAAGCCGGCGTGCGCCTGTTGTGGGGCACCTCCGTCAGCGGCCTGGAGCCCGCCGGCGTGCGCGTCGCCGGCCAACTTTTCCGCGCGCGCTGGATCGTGGGCGCCGATGGCGTCAACTCGGCGGTGCGGCGCTGGGCAGGTCTCGATGCCTCGGTGCATCACAGCCGCCGCTATGGCTTCCGGCGGCACTACCGGATCACTCCGTGGAGCGACTTCATGGAAATCCACTGGGACGATGGCTGCCAGCTCTACCTGACGCCGGTCAGCGAAAGCGAGATTTGCCTGGTGCTGATTTCCAGCGATCATCGCCAGCGCCTGGACCACATGCTGCCACGCTTCCCGGAACTGACGCGGCGCCTGGCCGCGGCCAGCGCCGCCTCCAGCGAACGCGGCGGAGTTTCCACTTCGCGCCGGCTGAAGAGTGTTTGGCGCGGCAATGTGGCGCTGGCAGGCGATGCTTCAGGCTCAGTGGATGCGATCACCGGCGAGGGGCTCTGCCTCCTGTTCCAGCAGGCGGAGGCTCTGGTGGAGGCGCTGGCGGCAGGCAACCTCGCGCGCTACGGCGCTGCCCACCGGCGGCTGGGCCGGCGTCCCGAATACATGGCTAACCTGATGCTGCTGCTCGACCGGAATGGCCGCCTCCGCAGCCGCGTGCTGCACGCTTTTGCCGCGCGCCCCCGCTTGCTTTCCCGCATACTGGCTATGCACGTTGGCGAGCTTTCGATCCGGGATTCCGCCGCCAACGGGCTCGCCCTCGGCTGGCAAATGCTGAGGTCATGATCCGTTACCTGCGTTCTCTTCTGATCTTGCCGCCCTGCGCGCTGGCCCTGATGCTTCCGCTCCACGCGCAGGAGCTTGCGCTGGAAATGGACCCCGGGCAATCCAAAGTCGAATTCACACTGGGTGACGTGCTACACACGGTGCGCGGCACGTTCCAGCTGAAGCGCGGCGCTATCCGTTTCGATCCGGTCTCCGGCAAGGCTTCCGGCGAACTGCTGGTGGACGCGCGCAGCGGGGCCAGCGGTAACGATACGCGCGACCGCAAAATGCACAAAGAGATTCTGGAGAGTTCGCGCTTCCCGGACATCGTATTTCGCCCCGACCGCGTGGAAGGGCGGCTGGCGCCGCAAGGCATCAGCCAGATGCAGGTGCACGGGGCGTTTGGGATTCACGGCGCAGAACACGAACTGGTGGCGCCGGTTGAAGTCCGCGTGAACGGTGGCCAGTACGCCATCACGGCCCGGTTTAGCGTCCCCTACCAGAAGTGGGGAATAAAGAATCCCAGCACTCTGTTTCTGCGCGTGGAGGATAAGGTCGATATCACGCTGCACACGGTAGCGCACCAGCCGACCCCGGTTCCTTCGCAGTAGCGCGGATCGCAGGGTGAAAAAGACACCGGCGGTGCTTTTTGGAAGCGAAACACGCACGAAGATGGGCTGACGTGTAACCCGGCGACGGTTGATTTCGCCTTCAATCTAAAGGAACATAGGAGTAGGGCATTCATCTAGTGGAGGGGCGCGCCATTCGTCGGGTTGGGCTGTCCGCAGCCGCGGCGGCAACAGCTCTTTTTGCGCCCTGGGCGTTCGCGGAAGTGCCGCCCGGCGCTGCTCCAGCCGGGCTGATCAATCAATACTGCGTCTTCTGCCACAGCGCGAAGGCGAAAACTGCCGGCGTGGTCCTGGAAGGCATGGATTTCTCGCATCCGGGGACTAACGCGGCGGTGCTCGAGAAAGTGCTGCGCAAGGTTCGGACGGGGGAAATGCCGCCCGCCGGAATGCCGCGCCCTGACAAGGCGGCGGCCTCGGCGTTCACCAACTGGCTGGCCGGCTCGCTGGATGCCGCTGCGGCCGCGCATCCGAATCCCGGCCGCCCCGCCCTGCACCGTCTGAATCGAGCCGAATACTCAAACGCGATTCGCGACCTGCTGGCGATCGACGTCAAGCCAGGCGGGATGCTTCCCGTCGATGATTCCGGCTACGGTTTCGACAACATCGCCGACGTGCTTTCGGCGTCGCCCGCACTGATCGAGCGGTACATGGCCGCCGCGCGCACGATCAGCCGGTTGGCGGTGGGCGATCCGACCGTGGGTGTTTCCGAGGAGGAGTTTGTTCCGGCGCAATCGCTCCGCGCCGGCGGTGAGCGCAGGCAGCGGAATGAGCGCGCCGGCGACGACCTTCCGTTCGATTCGGCGGGCGGCATGTCGTTCTCCTATTACTTCCCTCTCGATGGCGAGTATCTGATTCGCGTCAATGCCGGCGGCGGCGAGCACCCGCGCAAGATCGAGGTGCGGCTGCCAGTCAAAGCCGGAGAGCGAACGGTGGCCGCGACCTTTCTGCGCGAATCCGCCAAGCCCGAAATGGAGTCTCCCGGCGGCCGCGGCGCGCCACCGCCTGCGGAGGGTCACGCCGCTCCGGCCGGGACGCCGGCCGAACTGGATGTGCGCCTGGATGGCGTAAGCATCCAGCGTTTTAAAGTGGGCAACGGCGCAGCCCTGCCGGCATTTCGCAGCGTCGTCGTCTCCGGTCCGTTCAACCCGACGGGCGCCGGTGACACGGCGAGCCGCGAAAAGATTTTCACGTGCCGGCCGTCGGCGGCCAAGGACCAGCGTTCCTGTGCCCATACCATCCTGGCGACACTGGCGGGCCGCGCCTTTCGCCGTCCCGTGACCGAGGCGGATATCCAGCCGCTGATGGCTTTCTACGATGACGGCAGCCGCCAATCCGGTTTTGAGTTCGGCATTGAGAAGGCGCTGCGCGCGCTGCTGGTCTCGCCCGACTTCCTTTTCCGGATCGAGCGCGACCCGAAAGGCCTCGAACCCGGCGCCGTGTACCGGTTGGGCGACTACGATCTGGCCTCGCGCCTCTCGTTCTTCCTATGGAGCAGTGCTCCCGACGAGCAGTTGCTGGACCTTGCCAGGCAAGGCAAGCTGCACGACCCCGGCGTGATGCGGCAGCAGGTGGAGCGGATGCTGCAGGACGGTCGCTCGCAGGCGCTGGTGGATAATTTCGCCGGCCAGTGGCTGTATCTCCGCAATCTCGCCATCGCCCGCCCGGACCCCGACGCCTTTCCCGAATTCGACGAGAGCCTGCGCGACGGCTTCCGTGAAGAGACCAACCTGTTCTTTCAGAGCATTCTGCGCGAGAACCGCAGCGTGCTGGATCTGCTCAACGCCAATTACACATACCTGAACCAGCGGGTGGCGGAGCATTATGGCGTCCCCAATGTTTACGGGTCGCAGTTTCGCAGGGTGGCGCTCACCGGCTCCGAGCGAGGCGGGCTGCTGGGCCAGGGCAGCATTCTCACGGTGACTTCCTATCCAGACCGCACGTCGGTGGTGCAGCGCGGCAAGTGGATTCTCGAGACCCTGCTCGGCGCGCCTCCCCCGCCGCCTCCGCCCGACGTACCCGAGTTGAAGCCTCAGGACAAGGATGGCCGGCTGCTGACCTTGCGCGAGCAGATGGAGACGCATCGCGCCAACGCCGTTTGCGCGAGCTGCCATTCTCGCATGGATCCGCTCGGCTTCGCGCTGGAAAACTACGACGGGGTAGGGAAGTGGCGGGTGAAGGACGCCGCCGGCCCCATCGACCCCACGGGCAAGCTGCCGGACGGCACCCTGTTCGACGGCCCGGCCGGGCTCAGGCAGGCGCTGCTAACGGCGCGCCGCGACGAGTTTGTTTCGACCCTCACCGCCAAGCTGCTGACCTATTCGCTGGGGCGCGGGCTCGAGTATTATGACATGCCGACGGTGCGGCAGATTGTACGTGAAGCGGCTGGCGATGACTATCGCGCATCCGCTCTCATCACCGGCATCGTGAATAGCGTGCCTTTTCAAATGAGGAGAACCCGGGAACCATGATCATCAAAAAGGAGTCTCTTGCCCGCCGCTCATTTCTGCGCGGAGCCGGCGCCGTTATGGCCTTGCCGTTTCTCGATGCCATGGTGCCGGCCCTCGGCCGCGGCAGCAGTGTGCCCAAGCAGCCGCTCCGGCTGGGCTTTGTCTACGTGCCCAACGGCATCATCATGGACCGCTGGACGCCCGCTGCGGAGGGCGCCGGCTTCGAGTTCGCTCCTACCATGAAAGCGCTGGAGCCGTTCCGCGACCGCCTGCTGGTAATGAGCGGCCTTGCCCAGGTGAACGGCCGCGCGCTCGGCGACGGCGCCGGCGACCATGCGCGCGCCGGGGCCACCTGGCTGACCGGGGTTCATCCCAAGAAGACCGAAGGCGCCGACATCCATTCCGGCGTATCGGCCGACCAGATCGCCGCCAGAACATTCGGCCAGACCACGCAGCTGGCATCGCTGGAAATCGGGCTCGAGGAGCCTACCCTGGCAGGCAACTGCGATAGCGGCTACAGCTGCGCGTACACCAACACCATATCCTGGCGCAGTCCCACCACACCGCTGCCTGTGGAAGTGAACCCGCGCAACGTCTTCGAGCGGCTGTTTGGCGACGGCACATCCACCGACCCCAAGGAGCGGCTGGCCAGTCTCAAGGAGCAGCGCAGCATTCTGGACTATGTGAGCGGAGATATTGGACGCCTGGAAAACAGCCTCGGGCCCGGCGACCGGAACAAGCTGGCGGAGTACCTGGACTCCATCCGCGACATTGAGCGCCGCATCCAGAGAGCCGAGGAGCAGAACGCGGCGGTGAAGGTGCCGCTGATGCAGCGGCCAGGTTCCGTGCCCGAGGAATTCAGCGATCATGCCCACCTGATGATGGACCTGATGACGATCGCCTGGCAGACCAACATGACGCGCGTGGTCAGCTTCATGATGGCGCGCGAGGGCAGTAACCGGAGCTACCGGTCGATCGGCGTCACCGATGGCCACCATTCCGTCACGCATCACATGCACGATCCGGTGAAGATCGAGAAGGTGGTCAAGATCAACCATCTGCACGTGGAGACCTTTGCATACCTGCTGAACAAGCTGCGGTCGACGCCAGACGGCGATGGCACCCTGCTGGATCATTCGCTGATTCTGTATGGCAGCAGCATCAGCGACGGCAATGCGCACACGCATCATGACCTGCCGCTGGTGCTGGCAGGCGGCGACGTGCGCGGCGGGCGCCACATCCGGTACCCCAAGGAGACGCCGATGAATAACCTGCTGCTGTCCATGCTGGACCGGGCCGGCGTGCCTGCGCCCGAGAAACTGGGTGATAGCACCGGGGAACTCCAACTCCTGGCTGGTGTCTAGGGCAGTGCGAAAGGGCGTATTCCCCCGTTGCTGGGGCAGGTCGATCGCCGGCGCGCCGCTTGTCAACCCGGCGCCGTCCTGGCCGGTTCAACTGGCCGTGCTGGCCGCTGCCCTGATGCTCGCCTCGTCACTGGCTGCCGCGGACCTGCGTCTGCTGGATGCCGTGAAGCGTCGCGATGACCGGGCGGTTGCCGCCCTGATTGCCACCAAGGCCGACTTGAACGCCGCTCAGCCGGATGGCGCGACCGCGCTGGCCTGGGCCGTTTACCTGGATGATGCCGACGCCGCCGGCCTGCTGCTGACAGCCGGCGCCCGCGCCAACACGGCGGACGAATACGGCGAGACGCCGCTGACACTGGCCTGCGCCAACGGCAATGCCGCACTGGTGGCGAAGCTGCTGGCGGCGGGCGCCAACCCAAACGCGGCACGATGGGACGGCGCCACCGCGCTGATGAGCGCGGCGAACGCGGGAAGCGTTGCGGCGGTGAATCAACTGATGGAGCGCGGCGTCAACGTCAATGCCGCCGAATCGCGCAAGGGACAAACTGCCCTCATGTGGGCCGCAGCCGAGGGCCATTCCGACGTGGTGAAGACGCTCATTGCGCACGGCGCCGATGTCCTTACTGCGTCGAAAGCTGGTTTCACGGCGCTGGTGTTTGCCGCCATCAAGAACGACGCACCCAGCGTGCGCCTTCTGCTCCAGGCCGGCGCCGATGCGAATACCGCGCTACCCGACGGTGTGAGGGCTTTGAACGTGGCCGCTTCCTACAAGTCGGTGGCGGCTGCAGGCGCGCTGCTGGATGCGGGCGCCGATCCGAACATCGCCGATCGCGCCGGCAACGCGCCGCTCCATCTGGCGGCCCAATCGGGCCAGCTTGAGCTGGTGAAAAACCTGCTCAGCAAAGGCGCAGACCCCAATGCGCGGACGGCCAAGGCCGATCCGCCGGGCCGCGGCGAAGGCGGGGGCAACCCGTTCCGCTTCGTCAGCGGCGAGCAGACTCCGCTGCTGCTGGCCGCCCGCGCCCATCAACTGCAGGTGATGCAGGCGCTCATCGCCGCCGGCGCCAATCCTAAGCTCAAGGCCCAGGATGGCGCGACCCTGCTGATGGCTGCCGCCGGCAGCGGCCGTATCGAAGCGGTCCAATACGCCTATCAGTTCGACCAGGACGTAAAGGCCGTCAACAGCGCGGGCGCCACGGTGCTGCATGCCGCGGTCAGCTTTACGGCTGCCGCCTCCACGCAGCAGCAGATTTGCGAAGTGATACAGTTTCTCGCCGGCAAAGGGGCTCCGCTGGATGAGAAAGATGGGCGCGGCCGCACTCCCCTCTCGGTGGCCGATCTTCTCCCGATCGATAAAGCGGTCGACCTGCTCACGAAGTTGATCGAGACCAGCGGAGGCAAGCCCAAGATTCCCTCCGCGCGGTAAGGGCAGCAGGGTGGACGCCTCTTGTCCGCCGCGCGACCGCGGGTTGCGCGTAACGCCGCGGCAAGACCGCCAGCGCTGCCGAAAACTCGCGCGGACGCGGGCATCCGCCCCACCCCGCTAGAACGGCTGGATCTCTTCCCTCCCGGGATCGAAATCGATGCGGCGCTTTTGCATGTAGGCGATGTTGCCAAGGTGCGAGGCCTGCGCCGAACGGTGCCCGGCTAGCACGTCGCCGTTGGGCAATTGGCGCGACTTCACGCACTCCAGGAAGTTTTCCACGTGGTCCATGTCGATGTTGCTGGCCGCCTGCACCACTACCGGCTCGGATCCCCGGCCCGCCGCGCGGAATTCGTAGTGCTGCCGGTCGATGTACAAGCGTCCTTGCGTGCCGGCGATCTCCAATGCGGCGCCACCGATTCCCGGCGCGAGCGTGGCCTCGAACGTCGCGGTAAATTGGGCGGGGTATTCCAGCAGGACGTTGATGGTGTCCGGGGCGGTTCGCCCGTCCTTGTAGTTGTAGACACCGCCGGCGGCTACCGCCGAACTCGGCACATCAGAGCCGAGGAACATGTGCACAACGTCGATCCAGTGGGTGAAGAGGTCCGTCACCTGCCCGCCGCCGAAATCCAGATATGCCCGCCAGTTCCAGTATTGCTGTGGATCCCAGTCGCGCCATTTCAGACGGCCCAGGTAGTGCGCCCAATCCAGGTCCTGCGGCTTGGTCTTGAGATAGTCGGGCGCTTTGCGTAAGTGATAGCCGTTGCCGTACCACCAGGTGCGGGCCAGCGTCACTTTGCCGATCTTGCCGCTGTCGATGTACTCGCGCTTGGCTTCAATATAGTGCTTGCCGGAACGCTGCTGCATGCCCACCTGGCAGATGCGGTTGTTGATGCGCGCCGCCTTGACCACCGCTGGTCCCTCCTCGATGGTGAGGCTCAGCGGCTTCTCCACGTATACGTCCTTGCCGGCGTGGAGCGCGTCGATGGCGATCGGCACGTGCCAGTGGTCCGGCGTGCCGATCAGGGCCACGTCGATGTCCCTGCTTTCGAGCAGCGCGCGATGATCGGTGAAGGTCCGCGCGTGGGGCGAATCCTGTTTCGCCTTGTCAATCTGCGCGCCCCAGATATCGCACAGCGCTACGACTTCCACCGTGCCGGTCTTGACGAAATTGCCCGCGTCGTAGCGGCCCCGCTCACCGCAGCCGATCAGGCCGAGCTGGATGCGTTCATTGGCGCCGTAGACGCGCGAGTACGATAGGGCCGTCGCCGCGCTCACGCCTCGCAGAAAGTTTCGACGAGGAAAGGAAGTTTCAGGCATACGGCAATTATAATCCGCTGAGCAGTAGGACAGCCCATCGCCTTTCGTGGTCTGTCATGCGGCGCCTCTCCTGGTCTGTCATGCTGCGTTTAGGGGTGCCACTTTGACAGACGACACAAGGCGATCGTCTGTCCTACCTGCGGCCGCCAGGCATCGACTAGTTGTCGGTCGGCATTTTTTCCATGTGGTCGATTACGATCAGGTCCAGCGGCAGTTTGCGCGGGTCCAGCTTCAGGCCGAGCTGTTGGACGCTGGTGAATATCGAGCCGGATGGGTCCGCAGCGGCGTCGGAGGGCAGCTTGCCCGCGTCTCCGCCCACCAGGGAGGAAGCTCCAGGCGTCGCCACTCCCATCTTGCGGGCAACGTTCTTGAGGTCATCCATCGCCAGGTCGAGCGCAACCTGGTAGTTGCCTTTCAGCTCCGTCATATCCAGTACCGGTTTGTCCAGAAACGGAGTCAACGTCTCGGCCAGCTTGGCCATCGTCATCTTCTCCATTTCCAGGTGCATCCCGTTCGGTCCGAAGCTCATCTTGGCCGGTCCATCCGGGCCGCGCACAGTGGCGGTGCCCGAGCCGTCGGCATTGGCGCGGAACTTCATTTGAGGAGCCGCATCTTTAGGCGGCGCGGCGTCGGCGGGCGGCTCGCCTGGGGCCGCCTCCGACTTGTCGGCCGCGGCCGGCGCGGGTGCATCGGGAGGCGACTCTTTCAGCTTCGAGCCGTTCTTGCCCACGATCAGCGCATACACCGGCCGTTCTTTTGAATCGTGATGGATCGCCAGTTTGAAACGGTCGGCCAGCAGCGCTTGCAGCATTTCCGGCACCTGGTCTTTGGTTGCGCCCTCGGGCATCTTGGCCAGCACGTCGAATCTCTCGTTCATGGCGCCCATCCAGTCCGGCC
>CAZZHN010000127.1:2520-13510 GCA_964654065.1 uncultured Solibacteraceae bacterium | reverse complement strand
CCGTCCCTGGCCACCATATTTTCAGCAGTTTACAAACTAACCTCCTAAATCTGCTCCATGCCGGTTCCAGAGCCATGCCACGGAGAAGTGAAATAATCAGGGCAGATGGAATCGCTGCAGCAGCATGAGACGGACCGGATTCCGCGGCGGGTGTTCCTGATCATGCCGCTCGCTTTCGCCGGGCTGGTCGCGATTTCGCAGCGGCCCGAACGGCGGCTGCCGGATCCGAGAGCAGGTGGCGGAGGAAACTGGATTCCTCTCGTGGTGTTCTCCGATGGAAAGAAGAGGGAGACTATTCGAGTGCAAAAAATCGTCAAGTCCGACGCCGAATGGCAGCGTGAGCTGACGCCGGAGGAGTATGCGGTGGCTCGCAAGAAAGGAACCGAACGCGCCTTTACGGGCCGCTATTGGAACAATCACGAGGCAGGCATGTATCGGTGCGCCTGCTGCGGAACCGACCTCTTTCTCTCCACTGACAAATTCGACTCGGGCACCGGCTGGCCCAGCTTTTCCGCCCCGGCGGCGGAAGCCAATGTCAGCACGGAAACCGACCGAAGCCTCTTCATGGAGCGCACCGAGGTGTTGTGCAGTAAATGCGACGCCCACCTGGGTCACTTGTTTCCTGATGGGCCTGCGCCAACCGGCCAGCGCTACTGTATCAACTCTGCGGCGCTGCGCTTCGAAGCGAAGAAATAACCGCGCCGCGGACAACGGGGCCCCCACCGGACGCGTGACCGGCGAGCGATGGAAGAAGATCGCAGGCGGGGGCGGTTTCTCCAGCGCGGCGAATGGCCCGCAATAAGTCCAGCGCCTCCGGCAGCGCGAACTGCTCGCCCAGGTAGGCTTCGACGAACCTGCCACCGCGAATCTCGCCCTGTGATTCCATGCGCCGCAGCGCGCCCAGCAAGTCGCGCCACGGCGGGGCAACGGGTTCGCGCGCTGCCAGATCGCGGAACAATACACCCCAGCGCAACAGCAACTGGCGGGCAAAAATCTCCGCGTGTCCGGCTGGTGGCACGCCGGCTCGGCGCAGCAGGGCCCAGCGCCCGGGAGCGTGGCGCGGCCGGCGGCTCCGCTCACGTCCCTGGCCCGCCCGGCGATGGGGATCGAGCAGGGCGCGCAGATTCTCGAATCCATCGGCCGTCACCAGGCCGGCCGCCACCAGCTCCCACAACGCGTCCTCCACTTCGCTCGCCAGACGGCCGGTCGCTTGCGTCAGGTCGCTGAAGAACGATGCGCCGTGCGATTCGATCGCGGCGAGGACCTCGCGCGCCGGGTGGGAAAGAGATGTCTCGGGCGAAGGCTGCGGCGCGGCCAGCAGCCAGGATGAGTCTTCACGTAGAAAAATGGCGAGCGGAGCGACGCGTGTGGGACGCACGCGGCGTCCCTTGTTCTCTTCCGGGTGCCGCTCGAAAGCCGGATGCGGCGAGAGCCGGCCCCAGGTGACTTCGCCGGCCAGGCAAAGATCGTCCAGGTACTCCGGCTGGTAGCGCGCCACGTGCTGCGGCAGAATCTCCGATTCCCATGCTGCGGCGGGAAATTCGGCACCCTGCCACTGCCGGATGATCTGCAATGTGCCGTCCACCCCGTGCAACTGCGTACCGGGGGCGCGATGCTGCCATCGATTCAGGAAGGCGAAGAAAGCTGCCGTGGTCACCGGCTCGATTTCGCGGCGCAAACGGCCGATGGTCAGCCGGTGAATCCGCGCCAGCAGGTTGCGGTGGCACCACTCGATTTCACCCGCGGCCGCGTCCGGTGTAAACCGGCCGCGCAGAATCTGGCCTTCGACCTCCAGTTGGGCCAGCGCATGGTCCACCAATCCGGACGGCATGGCAAGCGTCTGGGCCAGGTGGGAAGCGCGCAGCGGACCCGAGCATTCAAACCACCCGCGCAGGATTTCGGCGGCGCAGGCTTCGGCAGAGTCGGGGATGCCCCGCAACCCGCCGGCGGGCGCAATTGGCGGGTGAAAGGTGGCGTCCGAATAAACGCGAAGAACCAAATCGAGGCGTTCGGCCGGCACCCAGAAATCGCGGCCGGCCGCCGTCAAGGTGGTGGCGCGGCGCGCGGTTGCCAGCGTTTCGAAATCGGTGCTTCCGGCGACCTGTCCAACCGGGATCAAACTCCAGCCGCACAGCGCTTCGTGGAGTTCCTCGGCGTCGCGCGTGGGCGGCCAGGCCTCGGCGGCGACCTGGGCGATGGCGGACGCATCCAGCGCGCCGGCGCCCTGGGAATCGTCGGGCAGCGTGCGGCGCATTTGCACCATGCGGGCGCGGCGCTCTTCCAGCGGAGCGTCATCCAGGTACGCATACGGGTTCGAGTTGAGAATTTCGTGCGAAAAAGGCGAAGGCTCGGGCGTGTCGATTGCCATCGTCTTGATGACGCCCTCATGGATCGCGGCCAGCACGGTGCGGAGCCCGTCCAGGTCCATGGCTTCGTGGAGACAGTTGGAAATCGTTTCCTTCACCAGCGGATGGTCCGGAATGCGCACGTCGCCGGTAAGGGTCTCGGGGCACGCGGCCTGATCGGGGAAGACGGCGGCCATGAGATCGTCGGATCGCATGCGCTGGATGGGCGGCGGCACCTTGCGGCCACCCTGGAAGCGCGGGATGGTGAGGGCCCGCGACGCGTTCCAGCGCCAGCGCGCCGTAAACATAGGGGCTGGCAGCACGGCCTGCGTAAGCAGTTCCTCCACCGTGCCGGGGCGGAGGAATTCAAAAACGATGTCGAGCGGGAACGAATGCTGCTCGCCGAGCGATACGAGGATGCCGTTATCGGTGGCGGCGGCCTGTAGCTCGAAGTTGAACGAGCGGCAAAATCGCTTGCGCAACGCCAGGCCCCACGCGCGATTGATCCGGCTGCCAAAAGGCGCGTGAATCACCAGCTGCATGCCGCCGCCTTCGTCAAAAAAGCGTTCGGCGATGACGCAGGCATCCGTGGGGATGGCGCCGAGCGCTGCGCGGCCCGCCCGCACATAGGCGACGGCCTGTCCGGCGCCGGCAGCGTCGAGGCCGCACTCCGGGGGGCAGGCCCCTGCGCGGTCGATCTCCTCCCGCAGGCGCGAGACTTCGCGCGACAACTCGAGCGTGCGCCCGGGCGCTTCGCCGCGCCAGAACGGAATGCCGGGCGCGGCGCCGTGAGCATCTTCCACCCGCAAGCGGCCGGCTTCCACGCGGCGAATGCGCCAGGACGTGGTGCCCAGGAGAAAAATGTCGCCGGCCATGCTCTCGACAGCGAAGTCCTCATCCACGGTTCCCACGGTGACGCCCTCTGGCTCCGCCACCACCAGGTACTGCGCTGTTTCCGGAATGGCGCCACCTGAGGTGATGGCCGTCATGCGCGCTCCGCGGCGCGCGTGTATCCGGCGGTTGACCGCGTCGCGATGCAGGTAGGCGCGGCTGTGCCCGCGCGATGTGGCGATCCCTTCGGAGAGCATCTCCAGCACGGCATCGAAATCGGCCCTTGGCAGGCCGGCGAAGGGGCCGGCGGCGCGCATCAAGGCGAACAGTTCGTCATCGCCGAAATCCTCGCAGGCGCATGCGGCGACCATCTGTTGCGCCAGGATATCGAGGGCGTTGTGCGGTATTTCGAGACGGTCGAGTTCTCCTGCGTGAATGGCGCGCACCAACGCCGCACACTCCAGCAGCTCATCGCGGGTGGTGGCGAAGAGCCGGCCCTTGGGCAGCGCACCCACCCAGTGGCCGGCGCGCCCGACGCGCTGCAGCGCGACGGCGATCGAGCGCGGCGAGCCGATCTGGCAGACCAGATCGACGGTGCCGATATCGATCCCCAATTCGAGGGATGCCGTGGCCACCACTGCGCGGAGTTCGCCGCGCTTGAGCTTCTGCTCCGCTTCCAGGCGCAGAGTGCGGGAGAGACTGCCGTGATGCGGCATGACGGCGCCGGCGCCCAGGCGTTCGCCCAGGTGATGGGCCACCCGCTCCGCCAGGCGGCGCGTGTTGACGAAGACCAGGGTCGTCCTGTGCGAGCGGATCAATTCGGCGGCGCGGTCGTAGATCTCGTCCCACATTTCATTGGTCGAGACGGGCCCCAGCTCATCGCGCGGCACCTCGACCGCCAGGTCCATCTCGCGCCGGTGCCCGATGTGAACCACGTTGGCGCGGTCGCTCAGGAACCGCGCCACATCCTCGATCGGCCTTACGGTGGCGGAAAGCCCAATGCGCTGTGGCACTTCCCCGCCGTTCTGCCGCACCAGCCGGTCGAGGCGCGCCAGGGTCAACGCCAGGTGCGAGCCGCGCTTGTCGTCCGCCACGGCGTGGATCTCATCTACGATCAGCGTTCGCACCCGCCCCAGCATTTCGCGCGGCTTCGCCGAGGTCAGGAGAATGTAGAGCGATTCGGGTGTGGTGACCAGTATGTGCGGACGGTGCCGCGTCATCTTCACTCGTTCCGCCTGCGGCGTGTCACCGGTGCGCAGGGCGGTGCGGATGGCCGCGAGCGCGATGCCGCGTTGCACCGCCAGCGCGGCGATCTCAGCCAATGGCAGCTCGAGGTTCTTATGGACGTCATTGCTGAGCGCTTTGAGCGGGGAAACGTAGACGATTTCGGTTTCATCCGGCAGCGGTCCAAGCCGGGCGCGCCGCACAAGGCCGTCGATCGCGGTGAGAAAGGCCGCGAGCGTTTTGCCAGAGCCTGTCGGCGCCGAGATGAGGACGTCGTGACCCGCGCGTATTTCCGGCCACCCGCGCAATTGCGGTTCGGTGGGAGAGCCGAAATGCGCGCCGAACCATTCCGCGACGAGTGGGTCAAACCACGCGAGCACTATCCTGATTTTAGAGCAAGCGCTTGCCCCGAGTGTTGGTCGGGGCAGGCGGGCATTTCACTGCCCCTGCTTCCTAAGCGACTCCACTGGGACCGAAAGCCCGAGCCGTGGATATAACTGGCCCCGAAGCTGTCCCAGGGCTGGTTTTGAAAGGAGATTCAGATCTCGTCGCGGCCAGTCGCCCGCGGCGGCCAGCCATTGCCAACGGCGCATCGAATTCTGTGTAGGATAGAACAATAGAACAGGAGAGGCAGGTTGACCACTGCGGATCAGATAGGGACGTGGCTTGTTCCGCAATCGCAGTTCGCCATTGAATATTCCGTCGCCGCGTTGAGCAAGATAGACCGGGCTGCGGGGGATGCGCTGGTGGCGCTTCGTGGCGGCCTGGGAATCGGCGGCGTGCTGCTTGGCACGCGCGACCCGAGGGGAGTGAAAATACTCGCCTTCCGGCCTGCCGAGTGCGAGTACGCCCTCGGCCCCGTGTTCGCGCTCTCAGACCATGACCGGCGCAGGCTAGCCGAGCAGCTTCGAGACATACGCCAGGACCCAGGGCTGAAGGGCATGGAGGTAGTGGGCTGGTACGTCTCGCACACCCGCCGTGGCGTGATGCTGGCCGAATCCGATCTCGAAATCTACTCGACTTTCTTCCCGGAATCGTGGCAGGTGGCGCTTGTAGTGCGGCCCTCCATCATGGCGTCTACCGTCGCCGGGTTCTTTTTCCGCGAGCCGGAGGGCTTGGTGCGAAGCGCTTCGAGCTACCTGGAGTTCACGCTGGAAACCGGGCCGGGCAGCGGCGAGATCCCCGAACCGGTCATACCGAGCGCACCGCCTGACCCGCCAGCCATCCGGCTCGGAGGCGCGTGGACAAGGTCGTTGGGGCTGGAAATGCGGGCGCCTGAGGAATACTTTGCTGCTGAGCCGCCCGTCCAGGGTCCACCGGAACAGCCTCCCACGGACGCTGCCGTTCTCGCTCTCGCCCCGGAGCCCGTGCTTCTGGAGCAGCCCGCCGCTCCGCCATTGTCGGAGTCTGGAGATCCCACACCCTCCGTTCGCCTCACGGAGCCAGCGCGCGCGTCGAACGTTTTTGCGAGGACAATCTGGGTGTGGCTGGCCGGCGTGGTACTATTGGCGGCCGTGGCCGGGTGGACGTTCATGCGTTGGCTGCCGTCACGCGACTCCGGGCCCGTGGCGCTTCATTTGAAAGCTGCCGAGCGGAACGGCTTGCTGGAGATTCGATGGGAAAGCGCCGCATTGCCGGCGCGGAGAGTGCAGGGCGGCGCGATCTCGATTACGGATGGCACCGCTACCGAGTCATTCTCCCTGGATGCCCCGCAGGTGATGTCGGGCAGCGTCTTGTACCCGCGGCATTCCGACTCCGTGGATATCCATATGACGGTGAAATTGACGGGCGGAACCACCACCGAGGGGTACCTTACCTTCGCCGCCGCCGGAACGCAGGACGCGGTGGCGGAGAGTAACGGCGCGCAGGACCAGAAGGAACTGGCCACGGAAGCCGAGCGGGCCCAGCAAGAGCTGAGCCAGGCCGAGGCGCGTAACCAGCAGCTCGAAAAAGCCCTGAAAGCCGTGCAAGAGGCGCAACCCGGCGCCGGCGCCGCGCCCTCAAACCGGGATCGACCCGGTCGCGGCGGCGTGCCGGCGGCCGGCGCTGCGGCGCAGGTGGCCCGCCCGGTTTCCGCTGGTGGCAGTGGTGCTGCGGCGAACCGTCAGCAAGCCGCGCCTGTGGTCACACCGCCGGAGCGGAATTTGAGTCCGCCGGCGGCCGCTGGCCGACCAGCCGGCTCCGAGCCGGAAAAGCCCGCACTTTCATCGGGTTCCTCGACGGTTCCGGTTACGGCAGCGCCGGCCTCGGCCCAGGTCCCGCGACCTCAAGCACCAGCCCAGCCGGCGACCAACGGGGTCGCTCAGCCCCCCACCCGCGACGGGCTGGCTGCCAATGAGGTGTTGAAGGTGCCGCAGCCGCACGAAGCATCTGCACCGCCCCCGGCCCCGGTGCAACGAGCGTCGCCGCCGGCGCCATCAGTGGCGGGGCGCTGGGCCTACTCGGAGGCATTTCCCTCCGGCTCCCCATTTCCGCCCAAATCCGCCACCTTGTCGATTACCCAGGGTAACGACCAGGTGACGGGCACGTTTACCGGCCTCTACCGCGTGCCAAAGGGCCGCAAGTTCAAGGCAGACGTTCAACTTCGCTTCGCCGGGCCGGCCCGCTCCGGTTCCCAGAAATTTACCTTTACCGCCTCAGACGGAAGCACCGGCGAAATCGAGATTCTGACTGTAGCAGGTAAGCCGAACGAAGTGGAGGTGGTGTGGCACTCCGCCCGCGACGGGCTTACCTTCGACGACGTTCTGTTTCGCGCGCAATAGGCCTTTCGAGGTTGGGGAGTTCCATTCTTAGTCGAAGAAGTGACGATCCTCGTCCGACAGGCGCGATTTAGCTGCCTGGACGTTGAATGTGACACCGAGCCCCGGTCGATCCCAGACGTCGATGAAGCCACGTTTGACGATCGGGTCCGGCAACCCGTCAACAATCTCATACCACCACTCAGGCTGGCCCACCGGATACTCGAAGGCGATGTGATTCTGTGGCAAGGTGGCCCCGAGGTGAACATGCGCGGCGAGCCCTATGAGCCCGTCGAAAATCCCGTGCGGAGCAACCAGGATTCCATGAAGGTCGGCGTATTCCGCGATCCACTTCAGCTCCGCCATCCCGCCGACATCTTCCGGATCCGGGCCGATCACATTGATCGCCTGCTTTTCGATGAGATCCTTGAAGTTCTCCCGGAGATAGATCTGTTCTCCGGTGTGAATCGGGATGGAAGTGCTCTGCGTTACTTCTCGAAAAAGGTCAGCGTTGGGATACGGTGTGTAGTCGCCTGTGATCAGGTCTTCGAGCCACGTGATGTGGAGCGGTTCGAGCGCTCGCGCAAACGTGATCGCATCCTTGATTGTCCAGCCAGGTCCGCAGTCAAGGGCGAGCCCGATTTCATCGCCCAGGACTTTCTTCATGGCTTCCACGCAGGCGATCACATGTTTCAAGCCACGTTCCGTCATGAGACCGCGATCCGAGTGCGGTGCACCCGTTCGCGGTTCGTCATACCACGCGTTGGGCACGGCGCGCATCATCGCAGGATTGTGAAAACCGACCGCCTGCTTGATTAGGGTGAAACCCTCTTTGGATTCTTTCATCTTCGCCATATTCTCGGCGTAATCCTGCGGCGTTTGACCCGTCATCGGGAAACGGACGCCTCCGTTGTAGGCGCGAACGCGATCCCTAATTTTCCCACCCAACAATCTATATGCAGGAACTCCGGCCGCCTGTCCTGCGATGTCCCAGAGAGCCATCTCGATCGCACTCACCGCCGAACCCCAGGGCTTGAACCCACCCAGCCGGCGGATCTTCAAGAGCACCCGTTCGACGTCTGTCGGGTCCTCGCCCAGAATATAGTCCTTATAAAAGATCACCATGGGCTTGAGATACGGTTTGGTGGACTCGGCTTCACTGTACCCGGAGATACCCTGGTCGGTGACGATTCGGACGACCGGGTTACGGCCGATGATTGCACACCGGAGGTCTGTGATTTTGATAGATCCATGCCCGGTCCGCTTTTCAGCCGGCGCCGGGCCCCCTTCTCGCTGAGCCGCTAGTGACGATGCAGCCGCAACGCCCGAAAGCGATCCGAGAAATCCTCTTCGCGTCCAGTCAGTCATGATGTTCCCCCGGTAGAAACCATCTCAAATCAGAATCGGCCCCGAATTCCGCAGCGAGACAGCACCAGATGGTGATGTTGGGGCGCGTCTTATCGCCGGCGAGATCGAAACCGCCTGAGCCTCCACGTCGGAATCTGTTGCGGTAAGCAGTCAGTATATGACGATGCCCGGAGAGGGACAATCCGCCCAAATCCGAGATGTTGGCGGCCGCCGTCGTAGGAACTGGATGTGACGACAGAGCCAATCGTGAAGCTCTGGCGCGCTCGAAGGCGAAGGAAATCGAGGTTGGGCCGAACGCGACGGTGCAAGTCACCCCGGAAGCTACCGAGGTAGACTGACGAGAGAGCAAACGCCGGCGATTTTTTCGCTACCGGGTCACCGTTCAAATTGACCGGACGAGCCGCCTATGCGAAGATCATCGGAACGAGAGGGGAGTAACGTCCATGATCTTTGGATCCCATGTAGTCGTGTATAGCAAGGATGCGGCGGCAGATCGCGCCTTCTTGCGGGACATTCTCGATCTGGCGTCGGTGGACGCTGGCCACGGATGGCTGATCTTCGCGCTGCCTCCGGCAGAAGTGGCTATCCACCCAGCCGACGAGAACGTCCGGCACGAACTCTATTTCATGTGTGATGACCTGAAAGCCGAGATATTGGCACTCAGGGGGAAGGGTGTCCGGTGCTCGGAGGTGCAGGAAGCGAGATGGGGTTCGATTACTAAGGTCCGGCTACCGGGTGGGAGCGACGTAGGTCTCTACCAGCCGAAGCATCCCCTGGCGTTGGGCATCGCCTCACACTGACGGACTCGCAGGCGCGTGTTGCGACACCGCGCGACGTTTGCTGGTCGAATTGTTGCCGCTCTCCACAGGATGTCGCTGGCGCGGACCGGGTGGCGCAGACCCCCCTCCCTCCCCGCCCCTTCGGATTTGCCTGGGGGGCAGTTTTGAATCGCTCTAGCTCCTATCCCCGGTCGGCATTGCCTTTGACGATTGCGGTGCATATACTAACGCTGTCGTCCCGCGACCCACGGAGGGGCGGGGACAGCAGGAGGGTTCCATGTCGACAGCCACATTCGCGCCGGAGAGGGCTATCCCGATCACGGCGAACAAACTTCTCATCAACAACCGGTGGACGGAGGCGGCCTCCGGCCAGACCTTTCCCACGATTAACCCTTCCACGGGTGAAGAAATCTGCCAGGTCGCTGCAGCCGACCAGGAGGATGTGGATCGAGCGGTACAAGCGGCCCGCCAGGCCTTCGAGCAGGGGCCGTGGCGCAAAATGGCGGCTTCCGAACGTGGAAAGCTGATGAACAGATTGGCCGACCTGATCGAAAAACACGCGGACGAGTTGGCCCGCCTGGAAAGCCTCGACAACGGCAAACCGTATCGCGTCGCGCTCGCTGCCGACCTGCCGCTCACGGTTGCGTGCTACCGCTACTACGCTGGATGGGCGGACAAAGTGCATGGGCGCACCATCCCGATCAACGGGAACTACTTCTGCTATACCCGCCTCGAGCCGGTCGGCGTAGTCGGTCAGATCATCCCGTGGAACTTTCCGCTGCTCATGCAGGCCTGGAAGCTCGGGCCCGCCCTGGCGTGCGGCAACGTCGTCGTGCTCAAGCCCGCTGAGCAGACCCCGCTGACGGCGCTTCGCGTCGGTGAACTGATCATCGAGGCAGGTTTCCCGGAAGGAGTGGTGAACATCCTGCCCGGCTACGGTCCGACTGCCGGCCAGGCGATCGCGCGCCACATGGACGTGGACAAAGTCGCCTTCACGGGCTCGACCGAGGTTGGGCACCTGATCATGGAGGCCGCCGCGCAGACGAACCTGAAGCGCGTCACACTCGAACTCGGCGGCAAAAGCCCGAACATTGTATTTGCCGATGCAGACATGGATCAGGCGATCGAGGGTTCCCACTTCGCCCTGTTCTTCAACCAGGGCCAATGTTGCTGCGCCGGATCACGACTGTTCGTGGAGCGCAAGGCGTACGACGAGTTCGTCGAGCGCAGCGTGGATCGCGCCAGGCGTCGCACCGTCGGTGATCCATTCGATGCCAACACCGAACAGGGGCCACAGGTTGACGATGCGCAGTTCGACAAGGTGATGAGCTATATCGAATCCGGCAAGAAGGAAGGTGCGCAGCTGCGGTGCGGCGGCGGGCGAGTTGGGGATCGGGGCTATTTCATCGAGCCCACCGTCTTTGCCGGCGTGCGGGACGAAATGAAGGTCGCTCAAGAGGAAATCTTCGGCCCGGTCATGTCGATCATTCCGTTCGACGGGCTGGACGAGGTCATCGAGCGGGGGAACAAAACGATGTACGGCCTCGCCGCGGCGGTATGGACGAAGGACATCACCAAAGCGACGGCAATCGCCAACGGCCTGCGAGCGGGCACCGTCTGGGTGAACTGCTACGACGTGTTCGACGCGGCAGCTCCGTTCGGCGGCTTCAAGCAGTCGGGCATCGGCCGTGAACTGGGCGAATAC
>CAZZHN010000127.1:0-2420 GCA_964654065.1 uncultured Solibacteraceae bacterium | reverse complement strand
GAGACAGGGAGCTAAAACCCTGCTTTGGGTTTCCTCACTTCGAACCTTGATTTTGTCGGCACTATAAAAAAGGCAGCGGAGCCGCCATTTTCAATATTCGTTTTCGTTTTAAGCTTTCCTCCGTTTGAAACCCGGTGGAGCGAACCCATGGACCGATCCGCTGCCGCTTGTCTACCCAGTTATCGCCTGAATTGGTCAGGAAGCGTGAGCCCAAGAGCTTCCAACAGAACGCTTGATTGATCTTGAAAAAGCGTTGAAAAACCGTTGATTCCAGTTGGTGAATCGACGCTTATCCGCAAGATTGTGGGTCATTTGAGGGTCTCACGAATCGTCTTGGGAGCCGGGTACGCGCCGTCAGAATCCAAAGCTGCGAGGTTTGTAGCGCCCTCTCACTCGTAAAGCAGAATCGACTCGCAGGGCGTTTTGAGCCCCGCACGAACGCCCCGTCGGAATGTTGCGGAAGTCGCTTCGCCGGTGGCTCGCCCCGATTCTTACGCTCCCTGGGTCAACCACCTCCGGATCGGCTTCTGCCGGCGCCCCTATCTGGCGGCCTTCAGGCATCGGCGGCAAAGGCCACAGCGTTGCTTCAGCGATAGGCGAACAGCATTGCGTAGACGATCAGGCCGATCAAAACCAAGCCGATGGTCAGAGCTGTGAAACCGAGCCTGCGCCAGAGTTTCACGTCGCGGGGGGCGGGCGAAGGCATCATCATTTGGGCCAACTCGCCGCTCTCCACCAACTGACGGTATTCCCTGGGACGGTCGCGCTGGAACTCTTCGAGTGGCATGCCCTCTGTGAAAATCACCGTGTCCATGGGAAATTTTTCGGGGCGGAAGTGGGTGTTGAAGAAGTGCACTACAAAAATGAAACTGACAGCCAGCAGGGCTTCATCGCTATGGATGGTGGTGGCGACATTGACCGTCCAGCCGGGGAGCAGGTGCGTGAAAATCTCCGGAAACCATAGCATAAGGCCCGTGCCACCAATTATGGCTACACCCCAGAACACTGCGAAATAGTCGAATTTTTCCCAATAAGTCCAACGCCCGTATTCGGGACGAGGGCCGCGCTTGAAGAACCATTTGAGCGAACCGGCCAGTTCGTGCCAGTCGCGCCGATTGAACAGCATGCTCTCTTCGCCGGCGATAAACTGGCGCCAAGTCTTGCGGCTGGCGCGCCGCTGCTTCAACAGATCGTACAGGTGAAGCCCGAAGTAGGTGAAGGTCAGGGCGGCGCAGAACCGATGGATCAGGCCCGCTGCTTCAAAACCGCCCAGGAGGTGAGCCAGGAGCTTGGCCCAGCCTGCATAGGAAAACTTCAGAATCATGCCGGTCAGAGCGAGTCCGAGGAAGCTGGAGATAACCATCAGGTGAAGGTTGCGATGGAACCGCCGGAAACGGCGCACGTAGGTTCCAGCTTCCACCGGTCCGTTCTTGATCAGTTTGCGGTATTCGAAAGATCGGGGCAGCCAGAGCACGGTGTGTGCCCCGGAGACCACCAGCGTACCTATCAGCAGGGTGGTCATTCCCCAAAAGGTGACGAACAGGAAGGGATACTTCTTCGGGTCATGGTGGGTGGCGTGGGTCAGATAGCCGGCAAACTGGCGGTGGGAGCCGGTATGACACTTGCCGCAGGTAGCGACGATGTTGTTCCGGCTGAGGTGTGAGCGTGGATCGTTGACCGGGAGAATGTCGTGCGCGCCATGACAGTCGTAACACTTGGCGGTCTTCAGGTATCCTAACTTGGAGACCTTCCCGTGGAACGTCTCAAAGTACGCCTCGGTGATCTGCTGGTGGCAGCGGCCGCATTGGTCCATGATGCTCAACCGGAACTCTGAGAGGTCCGTGCGCTTGATGCTGTGGGCGGAGTGGCAATCGGCGCAGACCGGCAGCGGTTTCCCGGAGTGGGTGACATTGGGGCTGTGGACGCTGGCGGTGAATAACTCGTAGATGCCACGGTGGCATTGCGCGCAGGTTTCAGCGATGTTGGCGCGGTTCACGCTGGAGCGCGGGTCGCGGCTGGGCAGTTCGTGGTGCGGGGTGTGGCAGTCGGCGCAATTGGCGGTGACGGTCAGGCCGGCCTCGAGCAGCCCCGTGCCGTGGATGCTCTCCCGGTAACGATCTACGATGTGGTCCTGCTTGCCGGTGTAGCGAACGGCGGCCTTGTGTCCCTCCTGGTGGCATTTGGCGCACAGCGTGGGGACGTTTCGCGAAAAGCTCGGCGAAGCCGGGTCGACCTTGCCCAGAACGCCATGAGTGCCATGGCAATCCTGGCACAGAGGCGCATCGGGATTACCTTGTGCGGCCAGTGTGCCGTGGGTGCTCTCCTGGTACTGAGCCGCCTCCTTTTCGTGTTCGTGGCAGATGTTGCAATCCACCTTGTCCTTGATGGTGCTGCAGGCTCTCACGTTGGACGGGGTACCG
>CAZZHN010000126.1:0-13559 GCA_964654065.1 uncultured Solibacteraceae bacterium | reverse complement strand
ATACATGAGCCACCTGTCCTTCCAGGATATCCTGTATGATGGCCGCGGCGCGGCGCGGCGCCTCGCCCGGTCCCGCTTCGCTGAGCCGTCGCCGCACCTCTTCCAGGCCGGACAGCATGCGGGCGCGCTCACTGGAGTCTCGCAGCAGGCGCAGCGCTTCGGCGGCGATGCGCCGGCCGGTCATCTGGCCCTGCATCAACTCCGGCACCACCTGCCGTCCCGCAATCAGGTTGACCATAGTGTAGTACGGCACTTTCACCAGCAACTTCCCCAGCAGCCAACTGGGCGTGGTGACTTTGTAAAACGTCACCATGGGGACACCCAGCAGCGCGGCCTCCACGGTTACCGTTCCGCTAGCGGCTAGCGCCAGCGCGGAGTGCGCCATGGCATCCCAACTTTCCCCCTCGATCACCCGCAGCGGCGCGTCCCCGACCCGAGCCTTGAAAAACCCGGCCCCGGTGGTGGCCGAGGCGGGTAAGACAAAATTCATGGCCTGCTCTCGATAGAGGAGCCGAACCGCTTCCAACAGCGCAGGCAGATGCCGCGCCGCTTCTCCACGGCGGCTTCCGGGGAGCACTGCTACCAATGGACGGGCCGGGTCGAATCTGTGTTTCCGGAAAAACTCGTCCCGGCTGAGCGACGGTTTGACCAGGCCGGCCAGCGGATGGCCGATGTAGGTGGCCGGCACCCCGGCAGCGCGGAAAAAATCCTCTTCAAACGGAAAAATGCACAGCAGGCGGGTGACGGTGCGCCGCAGCGTCTTCACACGGCCGGGCCGCCACGCCCAGGCCTGCGGCGCCACCAGGTAGACCACTGGAATGCCAAGAACCGCCAGCCGCTGCGCCACGCGGAGATGAAAATCCGGCGAATCGGTGAGAATTGCGAGGTCCGGCTTTTCCGCGCGAGCGGAGGCGACGAGCTTCCGGTACTCGCGCCAGATTCGCGGCAAGTGTCCCACCACCTCGAGCAGGCCGACCACCGCCAGATCGGTGGCATCCACCACCGTCCGCACCCCTTCCGCCCGCAGGTGGAATCCGGTGCAGCCAAAACAGTCGATACCCGGCGCGGTGCGGCGCAGCTCGGCTACCACCAGCGAGGCATAAAGATCGCCCGATGCTTCGCCGGCCGATACGAGGATTTTTCGCGCCACTCGTTCCAAGTTTACCCTGGCGTGTTGTTACAATCGATTCGGGCCATGGCAGCCGAAACAGAAGGGTCGAGACTAACGGTCGAAGATCTCGCGGCGCGTTTTCTCGGGGAAATGATTCCCCTCGGCACAAGGTTTTCTTACTTCTCCACCCTACCCGTCCCCGAAGACGAGCTGAAGCAATACCTGAGCGATCCGATCGCAGCCATTTCACCTGCGCTGGTTGCCTTACCGCCCCGAGTCGGCATCATTCTGGCGCCGTATCTCGAGCGCGGCAATGGCAAGGAAGGAGACGCGGTTCGGTTTGAGCGGCCGGCCGAGGGCCGCTATCTGGCGTACTGCCGGCGCGACCTGGAGGAGTGGACGGTGCTGGCGTTCGGCATCAAGGACAGCGACGTGGCCGACTATCATTACCGCTTCTATAACGCGCTGGCCGCCCTGGCGGCCGATCGCTGGAGCCAGGACGTGCAGGAGCGGTTCTTTCGCACCATCCGCGAAGAGTTGAGCGCCGAGGTTCACGGCGAGGTAGACGAAAAGGGCTGGCATCTCAAGCAGGCGCTGGTACGGCGGCAGACCAACGTCCGCAAGGAAACCAAGCTGTTCCGCGACTACGCACGGCAGGCCTTTGAAGATACCCTGACGCTATACCTGCATGGCACCTGTTGCGACATTGACGTGGAAACCGGCCCGCGGCAGATGCCCAGCCGTTACTTGCGTCGCCGGCTGGAGCTGCTGGTGTCGCTCTTCCCGCCTCCGGAGGGCTATGCGGTGCTGCCGGAGCAGCTGAAGAGCCGGTGAGCCCCTGTTACCTGCTCCTTTCTTCCCCGGTAAGAACCTGATACCCCGTTCCTGAGTGTAAGCGGTCATGGTGGATATGAGAGTTAGTTATCTCAGGTCCGGGATTTCCCTACGCCGTTGATTCTGCAGTGGTGATGTGGTTAATCGCACAGTTTTAGTACCGTAAGCATCCCCACTCGTCGTCCTAAAACGCGTGGGACCCGCGGGACTTTTGCGAACATTTACCGCAAGGTACACTCGGGCTCGTGAAGGGTTTCTGCCAACCAGTTCGACGCATGTTTCGGATGTTCGCGGTGGCGATTCTGGCGTCCGGAATCGCTGCCGCGGCCACGATTGAAGTCACAGGCATCGGCCTGGGGGACTCCAATATCTACGTCAAGGAAAACGGCACAGACGCGAATGTCTATTTTGCCGGTGTCATCAACATCCAACTGATTAATAGCGCGGGCACGTTTAACCGCACCACAATGTGCGTCCAACTGTTTGTCGACATTAACGAGTACCAGGTTTACAACACCGGCGTCTATTTGCCGAGCCAGGTCGCTCCGTCGTCAACTGCTGCCGAACTGGAGCAAATCGCCTGGCTGCTGGACAACGTGACTCCGACCACGAATGATCAGGCTGCGGGCCTGCAACTCGCTATCTGGAAAATCGCGCAGGACGGCGTGGACACAGGGTCGAACTTATCCTTCACTACCGGCACGGTGCAGGAAGCGACCGGAACCTATACGACCAACGCAACGGTGCTGAGCGATGCGCAAGGCTATCTGGCGGACAGCGTCGGCAATTCCACTAACATCGCCTACGTTTATGAGAACGCCACCACGGGGTCCAACCCCACTCCGGCGCAGATGCTGGAAGGGCTCGAGTATCATGACGGCGGCCCGGTGCCAACCACGCCCGAGAGTTCCACGTTTGTCATGGCCGGAGTGGCGTTGCTGGCTCTGCGACAGACAGCCTGGCGCAAGCTGAGAAACCGCTAAGGCCCGGCCGTCCCCGCTTACCCTCTTTTCCCAGCCGAGCACACGCAGCGCGCAGCCGCTGCGCCAGCCTAGCGTCGCGAGACGGTTGATACACTATCCTTGAGATCTTGAGCCGGTTCTACAGTCACGCGGAGCTCGTGGAGCAGCGCCAGCGGTGGCGGCGGGAGGGGAAAACCGTCGTTTTCACCAATGGATGCTTTGATTTGCTTCACCCAGGGCATATCCGTACGCTGGAAGCGGCGCGCTCGCTGGGCGACGTGCTCGTGCTGGCGCTCAATTCCGATGCTGGAACTCGCCGCATGAAGGGCCTTGCGCGCCCAATCATTCCCGAACAGGACCGCGTTGAAGTGGCGCTGGCTCTGGAAGCCGTTGATGCCGTCACCCTGTTCGACGAGGAGACGCCACGCGCACTGGTCGCTGCTCTTCTGCCGGACGTGCTGGTTAAAGGCGCCGACTGGTCCCATTTCGTGGCCGGACGCGAGGAAGTAGAGGCGGCTGGAGGGAAAGTCGTGACCTTGCCGCTTGAACCGGATTATTCCACTACAAATATCGTAAAATTGGTCTCCGGACAGTAATCTTGACCCATCCCGCGATTCGAGATTTGTTCCTGGAACTGGGCCGGCACGCCAGCTTCGCGTGCGCCGTCCACAAGCTCTCCAGTGAAAAAGGCTCCGTCAGCCTCTCTGGCTTGACCAGCACCGCCAAAGCGGTCTATTCCGTATTGCTCTGGCAGGCAACCGGCCGTCCTCTTATAATTGTCGTAGACGGTAACCAGGCAGCCGAGGTTCTGGCGGAATGTGTGGACACGTTTTTCCGTCTGCTGGTGACGGACGACCATGAACGGCCGCAATTGCTTCCTGCGTTGGATGTTCTACCGCTGCAGAAGCTCTCGCCTCATGCAGAGATTCTGGAGGCGCGGGCGGTAGGACTCTGGCGGCTGTCGACCGGCCACGCACCCATCACCGTGCTGCCGGTGGCCGCGGCTCTGTTGCGCGTCGAGCCGGGGGACTATTACCGCCAGTTGGCATTGCGGTTGAGGGTGGGCGACGAACTGCCGCTCGAGGAGGTAGTGGCGCATCTGGAGAGCGTGGGTTACGAGCGGCGCGAGCCGGTGGAAATGGTGGGCGAGTATTCGGTGCGCGGCGGCATTCTCGACGCTTTTTCGCCGGAGGCTGCCAAGCCGGTGCGGGTCGATCTGTTTGGCGATCAGGTGGAATCGATACGGCGTTTCGATGTGGAGTCGCAGCGATCGGTGCTGAAGATTGACGAATGCACCCTTCTGCCGCTCACCGAATTCCAGAAATCGCGCGATCTCCTCGCCGGACTGCGCGAGCTGATGATCGAGGCAGATACGCCGGAGCGCGAACTGCCTGCTGCCGGAGAGCCTTTCGCAGGCTGGGAACCGTTGTCGGCGATGGTGCGCCCGAAGACCGGTGCCGTACTGGCGCTGGCCGATAAGCCGATCGTGATCTGGGACGAACCCACCCAGGTGCGAAGCGCCGCGGAGCGGCTCTGGAAGCGCCTGGAGCAGGTGCCGTCCTCGCCCGCTTACAATCCCGGCAGCATCTTCTACCGCTGGGAGGAGTTCCAACTTTCCGCCCAGGCCCGGCCGCAACTCGTGATGGAGGAACTGGAAATCGGAGTGGGCGCGGCGGCGCACATCGCGACGCGCCCATCGCTTCGTTTTCACGGCAACGTCCAGGTAGCGATCGCCGAAGCCCGGACGCTGGTGGAAGCAGGAAATCGGGTGGTTTTCTTTGCGCCGGCCGCAGGCGAAGTGGAAAGGCTGGCTGACGTCCTCAACGAATACGGCGTCGCCTACCAGCTGGGCCTGGAGCAGTTCGACTCCACTCCCGCGTACCTCGCAGAGCGCGTCTACATGGCGGGTTCGGTGGCGAGCATTCACCTGGTCAAAGGGCTGGTTCGCCGTGGCACGGCATTCCAGGATGCAAAACTGATTGTCTTCGGCTCCGAGGATCTGTTTGAAGCATCCGAACTGGTAGCGCAGGCGCCCGCCGCCAAGCAGGCGCTTTCGGCTTTCTCAGCCGATTTAATCGACCTCAAGCCCGGCGACTTCGTGGTGCATGCCGAACACGGCGTGGCCCAGTTTCTGGGTCTCCGCGAGATCTCGCAAGGCGACGCCAGGGGCGATTACATGCTGCTCGAGTATGCCGCCGAGGCTAAGCTTTACGTGCCATTGGCGCGGATGGACCTGGTGGAGCGCTTTCGCGGCGCGGGTGAGGCAAAACCGGTCCTGGACCGCATGGGCGGCGCGACCTGGACCAAAACCAAGTCGCGCATCAAAGCCAAGATGCGCGATATGGCCGATGAGTTGTTGAAACTCTACGCTTCGCGCCGGCTGGCGGGAGGCTTCGCATTCTCCGCGGACAGCAACTGGCAGCGCGAGTTTGAGGATGCATTCGATTTCACCGAAACGCGCGACCAGCTGACTGCCATCCGCGACATCAAGCGCGACATGGAAGGTCCGCACCCGATGGACCGCCTGCTCTGCGGCGACGTGGGTTACGGAAAGACCGAAGTCGTGATGCGGGCGGCCTTCAAAGCTCTCGGCGATGGGCGGCAGGTCGCCATGCTGGCGCCGACTACGGTGCTGGCATTTCAACACCTCGAAACCTTCAAACGCCGCTTCCAGCCGTTCCCGGTGCGGGTGGAAATGTTCAGCCGCTTCCGCTCGCCCAAGGAGATTAAAGCCGGCCTGGCGGACTTGGCGGAAGGCAAAATCGATATCGCCATTGGAACGCACCGCCTGCTGTCGCAGGACATCCACTTTCGCGACCTGGGGTTGGTCATCGTGGATGAGGAGCAGCGCTTTGGCGTCAAGCACAAGGAACGGCTCAAGCAGTTGAAGAAACAGGTGGATGTCATCACCATGAGCGCCACCCCCATTCCCAGAACACTACATATGTCATTGTTGGGACTGCGCGACATGTCGGTCATCGAGACTCCGCCCAAGGACCGGCTCGCCATACACACCGTGGTGGCTCCCTTCCAGCCAGAACTGATCCGTTCAGCGCTGGAACTTGAGTTGGGCCGGGGCGGCCAGGTCTATTTCCTGCACAACCGCGTCGATTCGATTTGGGAGAGAGCCGCCAGCATTCAGCAGCTGGTTCCCAGCGCCCGCATCGGCGTCGGTCACGGCCAAATGGCGGAAGCGGAGCTGGAGCGAACGATGTTGCGTTTCATGCAGCACGAGTTCGACATCCTGGTTTGTACTGCAATTATAGAAAATGGACTCGACATTCCACGCGCAAATACTATGGTAATAGAAAATGCTGAGCGCTATGGCTTGAGCGAGCTCTACCAGTTGCGCGGCCGGGTGGGGAGATGGAACCGGCGCGCGTACGCCTATCTGCTGGTGCCGCCGGATACGGAACTGACGGAGATCGCCCGAAAGCGTCTGGCTGCGCTCAAGGAATTCAGCGACTTAGGGGCTGGGTTCAAGATTGCCGCGCTCGATCTGGAGTTGCGTGGAGCGGGCAACCTCCTAGGCGGCGAACAGCACGGCCACATCAACTCGGTGGGCTACGACACCTACGTACGGTTGCTGGACGAAACCGTACGCGAACTGAAGGGCGAGGAAGTGGTGCCGGAGATCCACTCAACGGTAAATCTGGGGCTGGATATCCGGATTCCGCCCGATTACATTCGCGATGAGAATCAGCGATTGCGGGCGTATCGCCAGATCGCGAGCGCGAGCGATCCGGCGGGGCGCGAGCGTGCCGAAAAAGAACTGGAGGATCGTTTCGGCACAGTGCCGGAGGCGGTGCGCAGCCTGCTGGCTTACTCCGCGATCAAGACGGCGGCCGAGCAGGTTGGCATCGAAACCATCGACCGGCGCCATAACCTCTTGAGTATCAAATTCCATCGCGAAACGCGGGTGGATCCGGCGCGGCTCCTACAATTGGTCGCCAAGACCCCGGGAGCGCAGTTCACTCCGGCAGGCGTGTTGCTAGTCCCCTTGGAAGGGAAGACGTCGGCGGGTGAGATTCTTGGTTTCCTGGACGCCAAACTGGAACAGATGCGGCAGACGGGGTAGTCGAATGAGAAGTGTGCAGATCCGCACAGCGACAACGCTCTTTAACGATCCGACCGCTCCCTAACGGTCGCTGCTCCGAGGGTAAGGCCGTGCCCCCGATGGTAGAATGGAGAAATACCAACTATGATTCGCCGGTTTGTAGTAGTCATGATGGCGGCTTTGCCGCTGGCGGTTGCTGCGGACATCCGCGTGGTGGAGGAGATTGCCGCCAAAGTGAACGGCGAGATTGTCACCCGCGGCGAGTTGGAGGAGCAGCAGAAGGAATTAGAGGCCTTCCTGCGCCAGCAGCGGCACCTCAAGGGAGTCGAGCTCACCGAGGCGGAACAGGAGGAGTCGAAGCACTTCCTGCGGGACAAGATCGATCAACTGCTTTTCGTGCAGAAAGCCAAGGATCTGAACATCAGCGTGGACGGCGATGTGGCGAAGCGCCTGGCGGAGATGCAGGTAGTCGCCAAGATCACCGACCCGGACAAGTTTCACGACTATATCCGTGACAACGCGGGCATCCCCTTCGAAGAGTACAAGCAGAAAATGACGAACGACTACCTGGTGCACCGGATTGTGAGCCAGGAAATCGGGGCGCGGATCGCGATTCCGGAACCCGATCTTCGCAAGTACTACGACGCCCATAAAGCGGATTTCGTGCGCAAAGCACAGGTCTTCTGGAGCCAGATTCTGATCTCCACGGAAGGAAAGACGCCGGAGCAAACGGCGGCCGCGGAAACCAAGGCGCGTGACGTGGCGGCGCGGGCGCGGCGCGGCGAGAAATGGTCCGATCTTGTGGCGGCCTATTCCGACGATCCGGACGCTGTCCGCACCGGCGGCGCGATGCCGCCACGCGAGAAGGGCATGTCGCTGCCCGCGGTCGAAGATTTTCTTTTCAAGGAAAAGAAGGGCGGCGTATCCGACCCGATCAAGATTTCCGCTCCGCAGGGTTTAGTGATCCTGCGCATCGACGAGCGCTATGAGGCGGGACAGGCTTCGTTCGACGAGGTCAAAGAGCAGATCCAGGAGACGCTGTCCGCGCCGCAGTTGGACGCCAGGATCCGCACCTATCTCACCAAGCTGCGGCAGGAGGCGTTTCTCGAAATCAAGGATGGCTACGTGGATACGGGCGCTGCCTCCGGCAAGGACACCCACTGGCACGACATCGCGCAGCTCAAGCCGCAGACCACCACCAAGGAGGAAGTCGCGGCCTCGCATAAGAGACACAAGCACGTTCTATTCGTGCCCATTCCGGGAACGACAGCCACCAAGGGCACCACGCCCAATATCGACACCTCCAAGCTGGGTGAGCCAGCGGCGCCGGCTAAGCCCGCCGCGCCGGCTCCAGCGGCGACTGACACCCCCGCCACCACGCCGATCAAACAATGAAGTCGCCCTACGTCAACGAGCTCGAACCCAACAAAGTCATCACCGGCAGCTTTCTCGTGCATTCCAAAGAAATTCGCCAGAAGCGCACGGGTGAGCTGTATCTTTCTCTGCTGCTGGGCGACCGCACCGGCGACGTGGACGCCAAAATGTGGGACAACGTGGCCGAGGTGGTGGACGGCTTCGAGCGCGATGACTTCGTGAAGGTGAAGGGGCTGATCCAGGTATTCCACAACCGGCCCCAGCTGACGATCCACAAGATGCGGCGCATGGAGGACACCGAGATCGAGTTCGGCGACTATTTCCCTTCTTCCAAACGCGACCCCGAGGAGATGTGGCAGGAACTGGGAGCGGTGGTGAAGGGCACCGGCAACCCACACTTACGGGCCTTGCTCAGCGCCATGCTGGACGACGAGGACATTGCGCGGCGTTACCGCCTGGCGCCGGCCGCCAAACAGATCCATCATGCTTTCCTGGGGGGCCTGATCGAGCACGTGCTCTCGCTGTGCACGCTGGCCCGCCTTACGGCGGCGCATTACAGCGTGGATCTGGACCTGTTGCTCACCGGCGTTGTGCTTCACGATATCGGCAAGATCTACGAGCTGAATTACGAGCGCGGTTTTTCCTACTCTCCGGCCGGCCAACTGATCGGCCACATCAACATCGCGATGCGCATGGTGGCGGATAAACTGCGAGCGCTGCCGGACTTTCCTCCCGCCTTGCGCACGCTCGTCGAGCATATGATCCTCAGCCATCATGGCCATCTGGAGTTTGGCTCACCCAAACTGCCGCAGTTTCCGGAGGCGCTTCTGCTGCACTACCTCGACGACATGGACTCGAAGATGGAAGCGATGCGGGCGCTGATTGAAAACGACCGCCAGGTGGAGGGCTGTTTCACGACGTACAACGCGGCACTGGAGCGGCCCGCGCTGAAGATGGACCGATTCCTGAACCCGCCGCTGCCGCGGGCTGCCGCGCCGGCCGCGGACGCGGTCGAGAGCGCGCGTGAGCCGCAGCCCAAACCGGATTCACAAGCTCCGCCGGCGCATCCCCTGTTTGCACCGAAAGCCGATTCCGCATTTGCCGGAAAACTGCGGAATGCCCTGCAGCCCGCCGTCCCGGATCAGGAAAAGTGATGCCCAAGACCGCCCGCGATGTCCCGCCGCCCCTGGAGCTGGAATGCCTCAACGCCCTGTGGGCGCTGGGCGAAGGCAACGTCAAGCAGGTGCGGGAAATCGTCACCGCCCGACGTCCGCTGGCGTACACCACCATCATGACCGTGCTCGACCGCCTGGTGCGCAAGGGCAAGCTGGAACGGCGCAAGGCGGGGCGCGCATACGTGTACGAGCCGCGCACACCGCGCGATGAGATGCGCCGGACCGCGATTCGCGAGCTGGTGGCCGGCTTCTTCGGCGGCTCCGAACACGAGTTGGTGCGCTTTCTGGGCGCGGAGATAAATGCGGCGCCGGAGCCGCCTTCCGCTCCGCCGAGCGCCAAGACCGGCGAAGAAGCGCAAATCGATACGGTACTGCTCTAAGGCCGCCTCCCGCAGCCAATCGGCCGACCTGCTCATGCCGGTGATCTCGATCCTCTTTGGCGCGGCGCTGACGCTGGCAGCAGCGTACGCCTGGGGGGCGATCGTGCTGCGCCGCCTGGCCGCGCCCCCTGAAATTGTTCTGGCGGTGGGGGCTGCGGTCGAGAGCCTGCTCGTTTTCCTGCTCTTGATGCTGCACCTGGGCGGGTGGCCGGCTTACCTGGC
Source organism: uncultured Solibacteraceae bacterium (assembly GCA_964654065.1). Lineage (GTDB taxonomy): Bacteria > Acidobacteriota > Terriglobia > Bryobacterales > Bryobacteraceae > Bog-375. The sequence goes on along the minus strand of CAZZHN010000126.1, from coordinate 3,444 downwards.
GGTGGGGTTGGCGCCGCTGGCAGCATTGCCGTTCGCGGGCCGCGTCAAACTCCGGGACCAGGAACTCGACCCACTGGGCCGCAACGGGCGCATCGCCGCGGTAGCCATCCTCGGCGCGTACGGGGTCTGGTATTTCGTGAACGCGCTGGCGCCGGAGATTTCTCCGGACGGCATCACCTATCACCTGGGCCTGCCCTTCGATTACACGCGGCTGGGCCGGTTTCCGGCACGCTTCACTTTCTACGACGCGCTCCCCCAGGGAATGGAGATGCTGTTCACGATGGCGTTCGCCTTCGGGCGTCATTCGGCGCCCAAGCTGGTGGAGTTCGGGTTTCTGGCCGCCACGCCAGGCCTGCTGCTGCGCATCGGCCGGCGTTTGCGGTTGCCGGACCGGGCATCGCTGGTAGCGGCCGTGTTCTACTTCTGCGCCCCCGTGACAGGCATCACGGGGACGACTTCGTACAACGAGGCCGCTTTGGTGTTCTATACCCTGGCCGCGTTCTACCTGTTGCTGGTGTGGCGGGACACTGGCGAGGCGTGGTACCTGCCGGCGGCTGGACTGGCGGCGGGATTCTGCTACGCAATCAAACTGCCGGGTGCGCTTGTCGGGGCGGGCGCAGCACTCTGGGTGGTCGTCGGGGGAAGTGCGCAGCGCTGGCGCGGGCTGGCGCTGCTGGCGGCGGGGGCGATGCCGACGGTGGCGCCGTGGCTGGCTCGCAACGCGGTGGTGGCGCACAATCCGCTGGCGCCATTTGGCAACGCCCTCTTCCCGAATCCCTACTTTCACCTCCTGTCAGAACGGACGCTGACCGCGAACCTGGCCGCCTGGGGCAAGGTGGCGCCGATCGATCTGCCGTGGCAGCTGGCTTTCGGCGACCGTCTGAGCGGCACTTTCGGCCCACTGCTGCTGGCCCTTCCGCTGGTTTTGCTGGCATGGCGGGGCCGCGCTGCGAGGCTGCTTCTGGCGGCGGCCGGGCTGCTGGCGCTGCCGTGGTTTTCGAATCAAGGCGCCCGGTTCCTGATGCCTTCGGTGGCGCTGGCCTCGCTCGCCCTGGGAGCCGCGCTGGCGGGACTATGGCGCTGGCGCGCCGCCTGGGCCGCGGTGGCGCTGCAGGCGATTGTCTGCTGGCCGCAGGCGCTCAATCTGTGGCAGTCGGATTACGTCTTTCGGCTGCACCGCTTTCCGCTGGCCGCCGCCCTGCGGATCGAACCCGAGGAAAACTACCTGGCGCGCAGTATACCGGAGTATCCAGTGGCGCGCATGGTGGAGAGGAACACTCCTGCGGACACACGTATCTTTGCCTTCGATGCGGTGGCCAGCGCTTACCTGCCGCGCGCTGTGACGGTGGGGTGGCAATCGGCCGAAGGCGATCGCATGGCGGATGCTTTCCGCTCCGCCCGTTCTCCGGAGGCGCTGTACGAGCGCGGCGTTCAGTGGCCGGCCCAGCCGCTAGTCGGCTTCCGTTTTCGCGTGCTGGCTGCGCAACGGGGGGAGTGGGAGGTGGAAGAGGTGGAAGTTCACTCCAACGGGGCACCCGCTCCGTCACGCCCGGATTGGACGGTGCGCGCCAGGCCCAACATTTGGGAGGCGCCGCTTGCTTTCGACAACAGTTACGCCACCCGCTGGCGCACTTGGCGGCCGATGGAGTCTGGCATGACGCTGGAAGTCGACTTCGCGATCCCGGTGATGACGGACGGCGTGGCATTGGTGTCGCGCGCACCGGGCGCCGGCGTGCCGCTGGACATCTGGGCCAGACAATTGAACGGCTCATGGCGGCTGGTGGCGAATTCCCCGTTGGCCGTGCGCAGCCGCGCGGAGCCCCTGCGACTGGAGGCAACCGCAGCGCTGCGGCGCGCCGGATTCGGCTACGTGCTTGCCCCGGTGGAAGGCGGCGGCAACAGCCTCATCGGCGCGGACATGCTGGCGGACCCACGGGCCTGGGACCTGACGCCAATCGCGCAGGCCGGATGGTCGGTGCTGTTCAAAGTGCGGTAGCCCAAGGCATCGGTTGTTTTCTGCTCCTACCAGGCCGATACGGTCGCGGCGCAAACTGGGGCTATACAATGGAGGGAAACTTATGCGATCGTTTTCAAGAACCCTCGGCGCAGTTGTGATGGCTGCGGCGCTGGTTTCGCTGGCGGCGATTCTGGGATCGCAGCCGGTGGAACCGAAAGAACAGGTGGGACCTCTTCCTCACGGCGGGTTCCTGCTGAATAGCGGCTGGAAGGTGGACCCGGCGGGGAAGCAGGTACCTCTCAGCACCCTGCCCATGGCCACGGCGCTATCGCCGGACGGACGCTACCTTCTGGTGCTGCACTGCGGCTACCGGCCGCCTTCGATCGCCGTGCTGGATGCCGCGACCGGCATAGTGGTCACCACCACGCCGGTGCCCGATGCGTGGCTGGGAATGGCGTTCGCGCCCCACAGCAACCGGGTTTACGTGGGTGGAGGAGCGCGGGCGGCGGTATTCGAGTTCTCCCTGGCTGATGGCAAGCTGGAGGCGGGCCGCACTTTTGAAGCGGCCGGGGGCAAGCCCGGACCCGGCGACTTCATTGGCGACGTGGCCTTCTCGCCCGATGGCCGCCTGCTCTACGCGGCGGAGATGTACCATGACGCGATTGCGGTGATCAATCCGCAATCGGGCCTGGTGATCGATCACATCCGGACGGGACGGAGGCCCTATCGCATTCTGTTCCACCCGGACGGCAAGTCGTTTTTCGTCACTCATTGGGCCGACGGCACTCTGGGTCACTACGATACGTCGGGCGCGGGCCAACTGGCGCGGGTGCCGATCGGCGCGCATCCCACCGATATGGTGTGGCGCGCCGGCGGCAACACGGAAGAGGTGGAGGGCGAGCCGCGCTGGGCGGCGCGCATCTTTGTCGCCGCCACCAACACCAACAGCGTGTACGCAGTCGGCGTGAGCGAGGACAAGGAACTGCGCGTGGTGGAAAGCATCAACGTGTCCATGACGCCGCGGCAGCCTTTGGGCATGTCGCCCTCGGGACTGGGGCTGAGCGCCGATGGCCACAGGTTGTACGTCGCCTGCTCTGACGCGAACGCCGTCGCCGTGGTGGACCTGGCCGGCGACCGCAGCTACGTGAAGGGCTTCATCCCGGCGGGCTGGTATCCAACGGCGGCCCGCGTGCTGCCATCCGGGACGCTCGTGGTGCTGAATGGCAAAGGTCTGCGATCGTATCCCAATCCGCACGGGCCCAGTCCGGCGCGGCGGCCCGAGCCCGTGCATGGCGGCCTGGCGGCGGAGGAGTACGTGGCGCGCATTCAGACGGGAACAGCCTCGTGGATCGAACCGTTCACCGAAGGACAACTCGAGAAATGGACCGCGGCCGCGCTTGCCGATTCGCCCTACCGCGACAGCAAGCTGGATGAGACCAGCCCGCTGCCGCACATCGAGCACGTCATCTACATCGTCAAGGAAAACC
>CAZZHN010000125.1:0-13644 GCA_964654065.1 uncultured Solibacteraceae bacterium | reverse complement strand
GCCAGGGACGACCAATGGTAACGCTACCCATTCGCCAAATAGCGGCTCCGGATCCAGCGAATTAGCGCCTCAGTTTATCGGAAACTGGTCCGGCTCCCTCTGCGGCGTCAGCCAACTCGATTTCATTGACTGGCCTGCTACGATTGGTGTCGACGGTCTTTCCGTCAGTTGGAACACCTCCTCGCCTGTTCCGGATCCCTCAAGCGTGCTTCTTTTCGGTACGGTCGTCGCCGGAATCGCTCTTCGAAAGAAGCTTCGGAAAATCGCCTAGTCAGTGTCCGCATCTCCTTCCGCCGGAGGGGGTTCCAGAACCCTCTCCGGTACTGTAGTGACTCCCCTTTACCTCTCGAACATACGACAATTGAATCTAAGCCTTCTGTTGAGGGCTGTGTCGACCGTTATGCGGCCCTGTCATGAACACTACTCCTCGCTGAACCTGGAACGCAGGAAATGCACATAAGCCTGCGCTCTCTCCTCCTGAGCCTCGCAGCGGTTTGTGGAATCCTATTCACGGCTTGCAATCGGGACCCCCAGGTCCGAAAGCAGAATTTCTACAGCAAAGGGCTTGAGTACCTGAAAAAGGGCCGAGTGAACGAAGCCAAGCTTCAGCTTCTCAATGCGCTGAAGATTGATCCAAATTTTGCCGAAGCAGCCAGCACGCTCGCGGAGATTCAGTTTCGAGAGAAAAACTACCGGCAGGCCTATGCGTTACTCCAGCAGGCACTCCACGCGAAGCCAGATCTTTTGCCCGCGCATAAGGGCATGGCGCAAATCTACAGGCTCTCGGGCAAACTGCCGGAAGCGCAGAAGGAGCTTGAACTCGTCCTAGAGCATACTCCAGACGATATCGATACTCTGATGAACCTGGGCACGCTCCAGGCCATGCAAGGAAAGCCGACAGACGCCGAGGGTAGCTTCAATCGCGTTTTGGAGCTTCAGCCAAACCATGTCGGCGCGCTCCTGTCTTTGGCTTCCGTCAATCGGCAGGAAAATGACCTGCCGGCAGCAGAGCGCTTCTTGAAACTAGCACTTGAAAACAACCCGCGCTCGGTTCCGGTCTACCTGGCGTTGTTCAAGTTCTATCTCACAACCGGACGCCCCGCCGAGGTGGAACCGCTCTTTCCACAGGCCCTTAAGACCACCAACAACAACGTTCAAATCCTGGAGGCCCAGGACGGCTTCTATGAGGGGTCCAATCGCTTGACGGAAGCCGAAGCTGTGGTGAGGAAGATCCAAACCTCTCATCCCAGCGAACCAACATATTGGGGGGCGCTCGCCCAGTTTTATGTGAGGACGAACAATTGGACCAAAGCCAAGGAGGAGTCGGAGCGCGTCTTGAAACAGCATCAGGATGATGTCGATGATTTGCACAGGTTGATTGAGGTTGATCTCAATCTGAACGGCCGGACAGAGGCCGAATCATTGAACAACGCTCTTCTTAAGAAAAACCCGCAGGACAGTTATGCGCACCTTATCAAAGGCAGGCTTGCGCTTGCTGATGGCAACCTCGATGCAGCCGTCCTCGAGTTCAATAGTGTGGAGAAATATCGCCCCGACTGGGCGGCCCTGCATTTCTGGCTGTCCCAAGCCCACGTGCGCCGGGGTGAAGTTCAGCAAGCCAAGCATGAACTGGAAACCGCCCTAACTTACGACCCCGAGTACAGGACGGCCCGCCTCATCCTGGCAGGCCTTCAGAATCATACGGGCGCTATAGACGCCGCGATACTGAATGGCGTCAGACTCTTGCAAAGCAACCCGCGCGATCTTCCTGTGCAGTTGATCTACAGCGAATCGTTGATTTTCAAGAAAGACTACGAGCGAGCTGGAAGGGTCTTGAAACTAGCTACGGAGAGCGCGCCAAATAACGCGGATGTCCATCGTCAATTGGGAATTCTGAACCTAGCCAAAAACAATCTGGCGGCCGCCCGGAAGGAATTCAGGCTGGCGTGGGAGCTGCAGCCGGCGTCCAGGGAGCTCATGCAGGATGTGGTCCTGGGATATGTCGTCGAGGGACAGACCGCCGGGGCGATTGATCTATTGCGGCAAATGGTCGCGGCCCGGCCGGAAGACGTCATGCTGCGTATGGAGTTGGCACGGACGTATTTGCGCCGTGGGCAGCATGCGGAGGCTATTTCAGCACTGCAGGCAGCTATGAAGCTGGAGCCGTCCAATCCTGAAAGCGAGATCTTGCTGGCGGAGGTCTACTGTGTCGACCACAAGGCTGAGGAGGCCCTCGGTTTGTTGGCGGCCTCTACCCGCAAACCCGGGGCGACTGCGGACCTGTTGATTCAGGCGGGCATGGTTTATGAACGGTTGCAGCACTGGGACGAGGCACGCGACGCCTACGAACGCTCGCTTCAATTGGACGGTTCCAATGCCATCGCCAAGAACAATCTCGCCTCCGTTCTGGCCGACCACGGCGGTGATTTGAATGTGGCCCTGACTTTGGCCCAACAAGCCAAGGAAAAGTTGGCTGATAGCGCGGAGGTCACCAATACGCTGGGATGGATTTATTACAAGAAGCAGGTTTACAGCATGGCGGTCAAGTACCTCGAGGACGCCGCGAGCAGAGATCAGAAGAACGCCACGTTTCAGTACGAACTCGGCATGACTCAGTGGAAGCTGGGAAACACCGTTGAAGCTCGCCGCTCCCTGGTGAAAGCACTTCAGCTAGACTCACACTTCCCCGAAGCGGTCTCGGCCGTCGCAACTCTCTCCCAGATCGCGGCATGTCCTCGCTGATCAACCGCAGGCAGCCATCTTCTTCGTCAGAGCCAGCGAAATCCTGTTTCGTCAGAGCCAGCGAAATCCTGTGTTCTGCCCCTGACCGGCCTGTCTTGTGGGCGATGCGGCTCAAGTCTTTCAGAGAAAGGGATTGGCGCTTCTGTTCCGTCCTTGTTTACACAAAAACAAGAAGCTCAAAGGTCTTGGGCTGCAAACTGAAAAGAGCGCCCCCCGTCATGGAGGCGCTCTTTTCCAGCGCGGGTTTTTCTCAGAACGCGATCAGAAGTAGAACTTGACCGCGAGTTGTATGATACGGTGACCCTGCTTGTCGGTGGTGGTACCGAACAACGGCGTGTTCACCGCACCTGTGCCGCCATCGAACCCGAGCGTCAGGTTTTCTCCGTTGTAGAAGGACCACAACGGATGGTTCAGGAAGTTATACCCGTCGACACGGAACTGCAGCTTCTTGTTTTCGCTGATCTGGAAGTTCTTGAACAATCCCAGATCAGAGTTGACGAACCACGGCCCGTAAATCGGCGGCAGCACCGACCCCCCGTTTTCCCCTACTTGAGTGGGGAAACTAAAGCAGCTTGGGTTGATGAACTGCTGCGGCGCCAGGTTCTTGGCGGGGTTACAGGTTTCGATCGGGTTCAGCTGTATCGCGTTGGTGCCCAACAGCGCCACGTTGCTGACATTGAACGTGGTACCCGGCATCTTGTAGCTATTCAGACTCATGCCGAAGTTGTTGCCGCCGCTGAGCCCGGTCAGGTTGACTCCACTTTGCAGTTGGGTGATGCCGGAGAGTTGCCAGCCGTTCACGAATCCGCCCACGATCTTGTCATGGGCCGGGCTCCCCAACTCGATTGAGTAGGCCGCGTTAAAGATGTGCGTACGGTTGCCCGGCTGCACTCCATAATCGTTGACCAGGTTGAACGAATCAAGCTGGGAATTGACAATCCCCATCGCTTTACCAAATGTGTAGTTCAGGTTGATGTTGTAGCGGCCCTTGGAGCGCACCCAGGTCACCTGCAGAGCGTTGTAGTTGGCATAGAGGTTATTGGTTGCCAGGTCGACGTCGGAGAAGCCAGCCAGCGGCCGGAAATTATTCGCGGTCAAGCCGTTCGGGTCCACGCCGCCGTTTTTCGAGGACAGCATGGCTCCCACCGGCACTAGGTTGATGTCACTACCGACTCCAGCGCCGTTTGGCAGATCCCGGCTTCGGTTGCCAACGTAAGACACCTCCAGCAAGCTGGACCACGGTGTGCGCCGCGAAAGCGTGAAGTTCCAGCTGTCGGTATAAAGTTGGTTGCTGTCTTTGCTGTCCACCGCCCCAGGCGTCAGCGGCGCGCTGGCGAAACTGAGGGTGTCCAGTTCCTTGGCGAACAGAGGTACACCGTTGCCGAGGTAGTTGGTACCCAGTGAGATGCTTTGAACGCCCGCCGACACATCCAGGCCGGTTGTGAACTGTCCAGAGTGGTAGTAGTAGCGTCCCCATCCGCCACGCAACACCGTCATGCCGTTGCCCGTCAGATCATACGCGCCACCGATACGCGGCTGATAGAAAAGAGCGCGTGTCGGGAAGCCGCCCAAGGGAACACTCTGGTCGCGCTTGTGCCATTCGAACCCACAGTATTCACTGGGGGTGCAACTGGGACTGTAATCCGCGTAGTTGAAAATGGAGAACCCGTTTCCGGTCCGGTCGACCCAAGGCGTGAAGTGCGTCAGGCGAATGCCGAAGTTGATAGTTAGCCGCTTGTTGACCTTCCAGTCGTCTTGCACGAAGCCCTCATACGTGTTGTAAGCTTCGTCATGAAGGTTCCCATAGGATGTTTCGTTGTAGCCGAACAGGTTGCCGGTGATCAGGTCGGCGTACTCGTTGCCGTAGGTATTGGCGTTGCCTGCCGACCACACTTGCAGTTGGCCGTTGGTGTTATTATTGGCCGGCTGCGCGTTGCGAATCCACTCCCAGAAGAAGCCGGCTTTGATCGTGTGCGTCGCCACCACTCTGGTGACCGTGTCGCTGAGATTGGGCATCCACTTGTCCGCATACAGGCCTGCCGAAGCGCCACCCACTTCGAATCCACCAGGATTGAAAACCAGCGCGGCCTCCTGGGCAGTCCACCCAACACCGCCGAAGGATGGGATCTGCGCCACGCCGTTCTTGTATAGCCCGGTGTAGTTGTAGCCCACGTCCGTGCGATTCACCTTCGCCGGATCCGCGAACACGTTCGGGAAGCCGATATAGGTGTAGCTGAACACGAACTCATTGGTCATGGCCGGGCTGAAGACGTGCGTCAGCGAACCACTGACCGAGTCGGATTTGTTCTTGCCCAGAACCGAAGTCGGGTAGGGAACCTGATCGGTCTGCCGCCACCACAGGCCCACTGGGAACTGCTGTGTTTCGCGCTGCAGGTTGTAGCGCACGAACAGCTTGGTGCTGTCGCTGATGCTGTAATCCATGCGCGTCATCCACTGCACGTTGTTCTCGTTGAAGACTTCCGACTGCACGTAGTTGTAACCGCCAGTCTGGCTGGGGGTGGCATTGGCGGCCGGATACAGTTTCATGAGCGCCACCATGTTGGGATCAATTGCGCTCTGCGGAAGCATGCCACCAGGAAATTGTGCTAGTGCCCCGGCGTTGAGTGCTCCGGGAGGTCCGCCGGAGGCCGTGATGGCGCCTTCCCCGGCGATCGACGACGGGGAGAAATTGCCCTGCATCTCGCTCGCGGTAGGCACCGTGGCGCGCAGCAGGCCGGTGTCAAGGACCTGGTAGAAGTACTCGAAGCCGGTAAAGAAGAACAGCTTGTTGCGGTTCTTGTTGAAGTTGGTACCGGGAATCAGGACCGGGCCGCCGATGGTGCCGCCCGGATAGAAGTACTTGTTTTGCGGCTGCGCGATGCCGTCCTTGTTGTCAATCCAATCCGTGGCGTTGAGCGCGTAGTCGCGCGCATAGAAGAAACCGGAACCGTGGAAAGCGCTGCCGCCGGACTTGGCGACCGTGCTGAGGACCATGGGTCCCTTCTGGTTCTCGGCGCTGAAGTTGCCCGCCAGCACTTTGAACTCGGCAATCATATCCGAGTTGGGATTGACCGGGGTATCACAGTTGCAGCCGGGATCGGAAACGTGGGCGCCATCCGAAGTGATGTCCAGCGAATTGCCGGGCAACCCGTTGTACGAAAAGGCGCCGTTCAACGGGCTCATGCTGCCAGCGTCGCCATTGGCGTTGATGCCGATTACTTCGCCGGTGTAATTCGCCTTGTTGTTGGTGCCGTTGCTGATGCCGAACCCAGGCATGATTTTGATGTACTCGGCGGCGTTGCTGCCGACCTGTACGTAATTCTGCAACTCCTTTGTTGTCAGTGTTTCCGACTTCTCACCCGAATCGACAGGGACGATCGAATCGGCTACACCGACCACTTCGACTTTATCCGCAGCGCTCCCAACTTTCAGCGTCACGTTGACGTTGCGCTTCTCGCCGCCCAGCATCGAGATGCCCGGCGCTTCATATGTCACGAAGCCCTTGGCTTCAACGGTCAGTTTATAGCTGAGATCGCCTACGGCAACACCGACGAAGGTGTAGTAGCCATCATTATTCGTCACGGTGTCGCGTGTGTCGCCCGATTTTTCGTTAACGAGTTTGACCTTGGCCTGCGGCACAACGGCGCCGGACGGGTCGTTCACTACTCCGGTCAGAGTGGCGGATGTGAACTGAGCCTGCAAGTTCATGGCCGACAACATCAATAACGCCAATCCGACAAGGATTACGGTGCGGTTCTTCATAGGACCTCTCCACCCCCAAGAAACGAGCCTTTGCTGCACGAACGAGACGCAAGGTAATATAAATCTACTACAGGAGGCCGTAAAGGCTAAAGCTGTTAACTTCGACGAACGGCGTAGTTACCAGGGAAAACCGCTTTCCTTTCAGAAGCGTTACTGTTAATCTGGTCTCGGTTACCGGGTTTTCTGGAGAGGTTAACGCTCTCCAAGAGAATCCGTTAATCATTGAAATCCTTGGGGAAAGGCCGATGTCGGGTGCACCGGATCAGGACGAGTGTAGGGCCGAGCTGGGGGCGCTGATCGCGTCGGGGATCTTCGCGAAAGCACCCAGTTTGGCGCTGGTCCTTGAGTACATCTGCTCCAAGTACTTCGAGGGCCAAGCCAATCAGATCAAGGAATACAGCATTGCGGTGGAGGCTCTGGGCCGTCCGCCCAGCTTCGATCCGAAGCAGGATTCGATCGTCCGGGTGGAGGCGCTGCGGCTGCGCAAGCGGCTCAAGCAATACTACGAGAACGAGGGCGCCAACCGTCTTACGCGTATTGTGATTCCATCCGGCCAATACGTGCCGATGTTCTTGAAGAATGGCCGATCCGCAGCCGGCGGCGAGGCGCGCGATGCTGACTCTGATTTGGGCCGCGATCACGCCGCCGATGAGGAAGCCGCGTTGGAAAGCACGCTGGCGCCGATTCGCGAACGGGCTCTGGCGTCGGCCCCACCCATCGTCGTGCCGCCCGCCCTGGTGCCGCCAAGGCGTCGCGTGGGGGTCAGGCTAGCCCTTCTTCTGTCGCTGTCGGTGATGGCAGTGGCTTTGATCGCCGGCGGCGTCTGGTTTTTCCGTCTGCGCCTGGCGGGCAAAGCCGTCAGCGTGGCGAAAACCACATCCGCGGCGCAGGGTGCTGAGCCGGACGAAATCCGGATTTTGTGCGGTTCCTCCACGGCGCGGCACGTGGACCGGGCCGGAAACATCTGGTCCGGCGACCGTTTCTTCCGAGGTGGATCAGTCTTCGACACTCCCAACCACACGATTTTCCGGACGCCGGATCCGGAGTTGTTCCGCCACAAACGCGAGGGCGATTTCAGTTATGACATACCGTTAAAGCCCGGCGTCTATGAGCTGCACTTGTACTTTGCCGAGACAATATTCGGAGAAGACAACGGCGCGGGGGGCGGCGAGTCCAGCCGGGTCTTCAAGATTTTGATCAACGGAAAAGTCGCCATGTGGACCTTCGACCCGCTCTCCGACGCGGGTGGCAGCAACACAGCCGACGAGAGAGTGTTCAAGGACCTGTCACCGGCGAAGGACAACATGCTCCATGTGCAATTCGCCGGTTTAGTGAATGGCGCCCCCTTCCTCAATGCCCTGGAGGTGGTACCTGGCATCCCGGGCAAAATGCGGCCAGTGCGCATTGTGGCCCGTCCGCGAAGCTACACCGATCAAAAAGGGGTGGCGTGGGGCGCGGACCGGTACTTCACCAATGGTTTCGCCGTGCCGCGCTCCGACCCGGTCACCAACACGGCGGACCCGGAGATGTTTAAGTCCGAACGCTTCGGCAACTTCAAGTACTCGATCCCCGCCACAGACGGCCGGTACAAAGTGACCCTGCGATTTGCGGAGACCTGGTTCGGCGCCGGCAGGCCCGGCGGCGGCGGAGATGGCAGCCGCACATTCGATGTGTACTGCAACGGACTCGCGCTGCTGCGAAATTTCGACGTATTCCATGCGGCTGGCGGGCCGCAACGCGCGGTAGAAAAGACCTTTCGCCGTATCACTCCCAATGCGCAGGGCAAGATCGAGTTGTCGTTTGTGCCAGTCACCAATTACGCCTGCGTCAACGCCATTGAGGTTGTGGACGACAGCAACTGAGCCGGCCGCCAGTACCCTTGGAAACGGCCCGGCGTTCGCAATGGTTTCGCCAGCATAGCGCGTGTGAATGCGATTTCCATCTCGCAGGTTTACCGGGCCGCGAGCGCAGGAGCCTGCTATAACATCAGTAGAAGTGCATGATCGCAATTGCCGCAGCTTTGCTGATGCAGGCCACGTCCGCGAGCCCCGCGCCGGCCACGCCGCGCGCCGGACCATCCTTCGAAACGCTGTCACGGCAGGCCGTCGAGGCGCGCGACACCAAACGGCTGGCGGAAGCCTTGGCCCTCTTCCGGAAGGCGTTGCAGATCAAGCCGGACTGGGCTGACGGCTTGTGGGAGGCAGGCTCGATTGAATACGACCAGGACCAGTACAAGGAGTGCGCGGCGGACTTCCGGAGGCTGGCGGCGCTCAAACCAGACCAGGCGCCCGGCTGGACCATGGCGGGACTTTGCGAATACCATTTGCGGGATTACGATGCGGCGCTCAAGAGCCTGCTCCAGGCGCAGCGGTTGGGATTCCCGGAAGGCGCCGACCTGACCCGCGCCGCGCGGCTCCACCTGGCCCTGGTTCTGATCAAGCTGAGCCGGTTTGAGAATGCCATCACCACTCTGGTCCGGCTCACCCGAGACGACAAGAAAACGCCGGAGATCGTCGTGGCCTCCGGGATCGCGGGGCTGCGTGAGCCCTGGATTCCGCCCGAGGTGCCCGCATCGGAGCGTGACAAGGTTTTCAAGTTGGGCGATGCGATGGCCGCGGTGATGGAACAGGATTCGAAGCAGGCGCTTGAGAAATTCGGCATCGTGGTGCGGGACTACCCCGAAGATGCCAACGTCCGCTTCCGCTACGGCGCCTTTCTGATGCAGGAGGATCCGGAGCGTGGGATCCAGGAAATCAGCAAGACGATTGAGCTGCAGCCTGATCACATTCCGGCGCTTGTCAGCCTGGCCAATATCTACCTAAAACGCGACCAGGCGACGTCTGCGCGGCAATATGCCGAGAAGGCTGTGAAGCTGGCGCCGGGCGATTTCGCCACTCACGTAACCCTGGGCAGAGTGTTGCGCGAGGCCGACGATGATGCAGGCGCGGTCCGGGAATTTGAAGCCGCCGTGCGCCTGGCGCCGGCCAGCCCCGAGGCGCACTTCGACCTGGCAACCGCCTATGCCAAACTGGGCCGTAAAGCCGACGCCGAGCGCGAGCGCGAGGAGTTCAGGCGGCTGCGGAAGATCACCGACCCCAATCAGCCGTAGCCTCCCAGCCGGACTCGCTGCGCCGGCTGACTAATGCTGCGCCGGCGCCTCACCGTGACGGCGGGAAACCTCCGCTGCGGCCTTTTCGTAAATGGAAATACTATTGGTAAGAGCCTGGATCAAATCGCGGTCATTGCGATCGGTGGCCAGAGCGAGGCCCTGCTGAGCGGCTCTGAGCGCATCCCCCAACCGGCCGACTTTCGCGTAGATCGACGAGAGGACGCCGAGGGTGACAGGATCGGATGCGGCTACCGCTTCAAAGTGCGGAATCGCCTCTTCGAAACGCCCTTTGCCTGCCAGGGCGCGCCCCAGCGCGCGCTGAACTTCAGCCGCGTCGAATCCACCCGAGAGGGCCTTCTCGAGGTGCGGAATCGCCTCGTCGAAATGGCCTTGCCGGAACAGGATCAGACCCATGTTCCCGTGCGGCTCGGCGGCATTTGGATCGGCGGCCAAGGCCTTCTCGAAGTAAGGAAGAGCTGCTTCGGCCCGGCCAGCCCGCACCAGCGCCACGGCAATGTTGTTCTGAGTATCGGCGTCCTTCGGATCCAACTCCAGCGCCTGTTCAAAATGGGGAATCGCCTCCTGGATCTGACCGCGCTCAGCCAGCAGGCTCCCCAGTGCGCCCTGTGCCTTGGCGTCAGCCGGATTCAGCTCGATCGCTTTTAGCAGCTGCTCCAGCGCCTCATCGGGATGTTTCGTGCGGAGCAGCGCCATTCCCAGTCCGGTGCGCGTTCGCGCATCGGTGGGCTTGAGTTCCACGGCCTTGCGCAGCGGCTCCAGGGCCTCCTCGTCGCGTTTCGCATCGCTCAGCGCCACGCCCAAATTGTACAGCGCCGCCGGTTCGTCCGGGCTCACCGCCAGCGCGGTCTTCCAATCGGTGATCGCCGTATCCAATTCGCCCTTGCCCTGATGCCCGATGGCGATGTTGAACAGCCGATAGAATTCAGTGGCGGGCGCATTCATCGCGTCAATAAAGTCGGGAGCGATGTTCACAAATTCGGGGATATTCACCCCGCGATTAGCGGCCGTCGCGTTCTCCACCAGGATCGCCGGGCTGTCGTTGCCGCTCTCGTCGATGTGGGTCAGGAACAACTGCGTGAACAGGGATCGTCCCTTCGATGAGAAGGCAAGCCAGCGCCCGTTAGGCGAAAACGTGTGCCAGGAGTTCATCGGCGATAGGTTGCAGCTCATGCGGCGCGCGGTGCCGCCTTCAGACGGCACGATGTATAGTTCACTGTCGGGGCGCATGAGCAGGCCGTTCTTGTTCTTGACGAAGACGATCCACTTGCCATCGGGCGAAACCTTAGGGAAATTGTTGCTCATCCCGTTGTTGGCCGCGCCCTGCACCGGCTCGGGCGTGCCGCCTCTGCCGCCATTGAACGGAATCCGGTACAAGTCGTACTGAATCTGCGTCTCGTCGGGTGAGTTGGCGTACTCAGGATCCTTGGCGCCCGGGGGGAAAGGGTCGCGCGCCTTGGCGCGGGAGAATACCAGGTACTTGCCGTCGGGACTCCAAAAAGCACTGGTCTGAACCATGTCGGGGTCGTCGGCGCCAGGCAGCGGATTCAGTTTGCCGGTCGCCCGGCTATACCAGGAGAGGATGCCGCGCGTCGGGTAGAAAACCTGCCCAAAACCATAGTCTTTGTAGAACCCGTTGAAGAGCCGGTCATCCACGCTTTTCATTTGCGCGCTGGGTGGTTCGGTAGAGGTAATCAGGTACTGGCCGTCGGGAGAGATCTGGCTCATGAAGCCGAAGCGCTTCTTCGCCGGATCGTTGGAGAACGAGTTCCAGCGGATCACATAGTCGTTGCGGATCGAAGTTTCTTTTCGCACCGGCACCAGCGCGTATAAGCCCTTGTCGTTTTGTGGCCCGTCCACGTCGATTCCCATCCATTTGCCGTCGCGCGAGAAGGAGTGGCAGTTGGCGCAGGTCGGCAGGCCTTCCATCATCACGCGGCTGCGCCCCGTCGAAAGGTCGATCAACCGCCAGGCGATCAGGGGCACCGCATCCGGAGGCAAAGGACTGATTACGCCGTGCTCGCCTACGGGCACCGAAATCAGCGGCACGTCGCGGTAGAAGACCGGTGCGCCGACCGGGTCGCGGGAGATGCGCAGCGTAAGCTCCCCGCTGGAGACCGGCTTCTTCGACGTATCGTCGTAGCCGAATAAGCGCACCGTGACCGGCTGCCTGACGCCGTGCTCTTTCACCTTGTCCCAGGTCGCCTGGTCCGGCCGCCAGGCGTGCCCGGCCTCCTGGTTGGGAGTCAGTTTCGGCGTAACAGCGCCGGCTTTGGCGCATCGCTCGTCAATCGGGCCAGGTTGTCTCCGCTCGCCCTGCGATTGGACCCGCACCGGTGCGGAGCGGTCGCCGAACGCGAATTCGATGATCCATCGTTTGGCGCGCGGATCGGCATCGCGCCACTCTATGGTGGGCGCGACAAAGTCAGGCGGGAAAACGGAACCCTCCGTAGGGTAATCGACGCGAATTGCGCCGGCGGCCGCAGGCAGGCGTTTGTGGGGAGCCCAAGCTGCGAGAACGACGGGCGCCAACGCGGCCACGAATATCACATACGCCTTCATCAGCGAACCGCACTGCGTTCTTGTCGCAGATTCCTTGGGCCTGTTGCCCTCAACTCTTGAAGATATGACCGGTCCCGGTCCTTGTTCGGGGCGCGGGGACAACGCTCCGCCGCCCGGAGATGCATCCGATTTGCAATCGGCCTCCTGAGGCCTGGACCCAGTCTCGGCTTCCATGTACTCACACATGGGGCTAGCGCGTCAAGGCCCGCCCGCCGTTGAGAAGAGGCCAGTGGTCCGTGCGCTTAGCGAGCCACGGAAGGACACCGGGGGCAGACCCGCGCCAGATTGTTCCGCGCTGCCTCGTAGTCCGGCTGCAAGCGCAGCGCCGCCTGGAAATGCGCGATCGCCTCAGCGAGCCGCCCGGGTGTTTGCGCCAGCGCCACCCCCAAGCCATTGTGCGCCTGCGCGTCATCGGGCTTGATGCGTAGCGTTCTTTCGTATTCGACGATCGCCTCAGCGAGCCGGCCGGGCGTTTGCGTGAGCGCGTTGGCCAGGTTCTCGCGCGCGTCCACGTATTCCGGCTGGAGGCGCAGCGCGGCACGGAACTCGGCAATTGCGTCCGGCGCTCGCCCAGCCAGTTGCGCCAGGGCGACGCCCAGGTCATTGTGCGCCTGCGCGTCATCCGGCTTCAGGCGGAGAGCCGCCCGAAACTCGGCAATCGCATCCGGCAGGCGTTCGGGAATCTGCGAAAGGGCGTTCCCCAGGTTGTTGTGCGCGTCCGCGAAATCCGGCTGGAGGCGCAACGCCGCCTGGAACTGGGCGATGGCATCCGGCAGCCGCCCCGTCATCTGCGCCAGGGCCAGGCCCAGATTATTGCGCGTCCCGGCATCATCGGCATTGTTCCGAAGCGCGGCTTCGTATTCGCCGATGGCCTCCTGCAATCGGCCTGGCGTCTGCGCGAAAGCGCGGGCGAGGTTATTATGAGCGTCCGCGTAATCCGGCCTGATCCGCAGCGCAACCCGAAACTCGGCAATCGAGTCCGGCAGCCCGCCGGCAACCTGGGTCAGCGCGACCCCCAGGTTGTCGTGCGCCTCTGCGTACTCGGGTTTCAACTGCACCGCGGCCTGGAACTCGGCGATCGCGTCCGGCAGCCGGCCGGGGATCTGTGACAGCACGACTCCCAGGTCATTGTGGGTTTGCGCGGAATTCGCCCTCAGCCGCAACGCCGTGCGGAACTCGACAACCGAATCCGGCAGCCGCCCCGGCATCTGCGCTAACGCGTTTCCAAGGTTCGCGTGGGTTTGCGCGTCGTCGGGTTTCAGCCGCAAGGCCGCCTTGTATTCGTCGACCGCCTCGGGCAGGCGGGTCGGAGTTTCCGCCAGCACGACGCCCAGATTGGTGTGCGCCATCCAGCTTGACGGATTGCGCGCCAAGGTAGCCCGGTATAAGGTCTCGGTATCCCGATATGTGGAGCTTTGGCGCCATGTAAGGATCCCAAGCGCCGCCAGCAG
>CAZZHN010000124.1:0-13920 GCA_964654065.1 uncultured Solibacteraceae bacterium | reverse complement strand
CCGTGGAACTCTCCGCCGACCAGGACAAGCTGCTGGCGAACTGGCTGTTTCACGGCATCCACCTCGACCAGCAGACGGGCCTGAAAGAGCTGTACCAGCTCGCGCTCGAGATGGAGCGCCGCACGCGCGACCATTTCCGCAAGCTGGCGGGTAGCCTGCCGGCGGGCCTGGAGAAGGACCTCTGCGGCGAACTGGCCGCCGAAGAAGAAGAGCACGTGGCGATGCTGGAAGGCGAGCTGGAACAGCTGGGCTAAGCCAGTCGCCGTTCCTCAGTCGGGCCCCGGCCCCGCCAGCGGCGCGGCAACGGCGATCGCAGCCGCCAGTCCGCGGCGAACCGCTTCCCAATGCGGGCGCGCCGCCGGCACCTCTCGCGCGGCACGCTCCAGATGCAGGCTGGCCTCGGCCAGGGTGAGCCGGTTTTGTGCCAGCAGCAGCCCCAGCATCCAGTCCGCCCTCGGATTCCCGGGCGTCATGGCCAGCCATCGCCGCGCCGTCGCCGTGGCTTCCGCAAACTGCCCCAAATGAAACTGCGCCTGGGACAGGTTGCACAAATCGACGGGATTCGGCTGCGACAGTTCCATCGCGCGGCTGGCCTCCCGAGCCGCCTCCTGATAGTTGCGGGTGCGAAGGTGGCTGGCCGCCAGGCCGGAATAGGCCAGGGCGTAGTCCGGCGAGATCCTGATCGCTTTCTGGAATTGCAGCGCAGCCTTTTCGAAATCTCCTCCCTGTCCGAGTTTCTGCGCCGCGAACGCCGCCTGCACCGCCTTTCGCGCCGGCGGGTGGCGCAGTTCCATCACGGAAACCGGGCCGGCTGGAGGTTGGGCCGCCTTCTTTTTCGGCAATTGAATCGATGCTCGCTGAGAGCCGCCGGCGGATACGAATTCCTGGTGTACCGCCTCGCCGCGCGCATCGCGTACGACCAACAGGTATTCGCCGCACGGAACCTGGCGAAACTCGAAGCTGTTGTCCAACCCGATGTTCGCCGAGTCGGTTCTCTGATGCAGCCGGTCGTAAATCTCGGCCGTGTAGCGGCTCAGAGACTCACCTGCCGCGCTCTGCACATCGATCTTCCAGACGGAAAGTTCTGGTGTTTGCGGCCGTGCTGCCGGCGCGGCACTCACGATCATGCCGAGCACTGCCGCAAAACGGGCATAGCTGTGTTTCACAGTATTACCTCCGTTTGCGCTAGGGTTGGCTTGATCTCGGGCGGGGAGAAAGAATGGACAGATACAGTCAGCAGAGACTAGCGGCCGGCCAATTCCCGGGCCGGCCGCGTCGCAGGCACGTTTCCGCCAGTGGGCGGAGTGCAATGTGGAGTGGGGCTACGCCACGCGCGTGTCGTGCGGAGCGGCGGAAGGCTCGCGGTCCAGATCTTCCGACAGAATAATGGCCTCGGCCAGCGCCCGCATCGGACGGCGCAGGCGGCGGCTTTGATTGCGCAGCCGGAAATAGGCATCCTCTTCCGTGATGCCGTACTTCTGCTGCAGAATTCCTTTGGCGCGCTCGACGATCTTGCGCGTTTCCAGCTCGCGCCTCATTTCCGCCGTTTCCTCCATCAGGCGCGCATTCTCCTGCTCCAGGAGGGACTTGGAAATGGTGACCCCGAGCTGCTCGCCGATAAACTTCATCACGCCGATTTCTTCGGTGCTGTGCTCGTGCGGCAGGCGGTGATGCACGTTCACGACGCCGATCAGGTCGCCGGCGTTCACCAGCGGCACCGAAAGGAACGCCTCGTACGTGTCCTCGATCAGCGTCTGAAAGTGTTTGAACCGCGGGTCAGAGAAGGCGTCTTTCGACAGCGCGACCGCCGACTTATGCTCCGCCACCCAGCCCGTCACTCCCTCTCCAACCTTGATCCGCAGCTTCCCCAAATCTGCGGCGTGCGGCACCAACGACGCGTGCAACACGATTTCGTTCGATTGCCGGTCAAAAAGGTAAACCAGGCACGCGTCGCAAGCGGTAGCTTGCGCCGCCAAGCCCAGCACTTGGCCCAAGATTTCGTCAACTGACAACTCCGAGCTGACGATGTTGCTAATTCTGTGCAACAAGCCTACCTCAGCATCCGCTACTGCCATCCTCATCGCTGTTCCCATGTTCCAAACTAAACCGCGCGAGCAGCCGCGTCCAATTGAAAATTTTGATGTAGGTCATAGTTACCAATGGCTTACAGCGGTTTCGACAACATAGCAAACCATTTAACCTCTTGAGCGTGGTGCACGGTACCGGTACGCCGCTGCCTGCGCCCGCTCCACTCTTCCGGCTAGCCTTCACCTACCCGATTTCCTGATGTGCGAAACATCGCCATCCGTCATCCTGGGATCACTGGGAGGATTTGGATGGCAAACGAACTGGCAGCTTTTTCGGCGGAACTGGCGGGGGTGGTGGAGCGGGCCGCGGGCTCTGTGGCGGCGGTGCACGCGCGGCCGCGGTTTTCTTCGAGCGGCGCCTTCTGGCGCCCCGGCATTGTGGTCACCGCCGAGCACACGGTGCGGCGCGAAGAGGAAATCACCGTGACGCTGCCGGATGGCAGCAGCGCCGCCGCTGCGCTGGCCGGCACGGACCCCGGCACGGACCTGGCGGTGCTCAAGGTGGACGCCCCGGGCACGCCGGCGGTGGCGGCCGCGGACGATCCGGCACCCGGCAACCTGGCGCTCGCCCTCGGCCGTTCCGAAGACTCGGGCATCAACGCCACGCTGGGCATCGTGAGCGCCGTGAGCGGTCCGTGGCGCACCTGGCGCGGCGGCCGGCTGGACCGCTACATCCGGCTTGATCTGACGCTTTACCCCGGCTCTTCCGGCGGGTTGGTGCTGAACTCGGCCGGGCAAGCGATTGGGATTGCAACTTCGGCGCTGTCCCGCATTGCCGGCCTCGCTATCCCCGCCTCCACCGTTAACCGGGTGGTGGACGAGGTCCTCGCCCGCGGGCGGGTGGCGCGCGGCTACCTCGGTGTCGGTCTGCAACCGGTGGAGTTGCCCGATCATCAAAAAGGCCTGATCGTTCTTTCGCTCGAACCACAGGGACCGGCGGCGCAGGCGGGCGTTCTGATCGGCGACGTGCTGGTCGCCATCGGCGGCGCCGCGGTGGCGGACACCGATGACATACAGACCGCGCTCGAAACCACCGGCGTCGGGCGTGCGATTGAAGTACAGGTGGTGCGCGGCGGCGCGGCTCGATCGATCGCCATCACCATCGGCGAGCGGCCGCGGAGGAGCTGACATGCGGGGATTCGGCGAGGTGGCTGAGCGGCTCCGCCGCTCGACGGTACAGGTGCACTCGAAGGCAGGCCGCGGCAGCGGCTCCGGCGTCCTCTGGTCGAGCGATGGGCTGGTCGTGACCAACGCTCATGTGGCGCGCAGCGCGGAGCTCGAAGTGGAGCTTTGGGACGGGCGCCGGCTGCCGGCGCGCGTGCTGACGCGTGACGCCCGCCGTGACCTGGCTTCGCTGCGGATGGCGGCGACGTCGCTCGATGCGGCCGCGGCCGGGGATTCGTCCGTGCTGCGGCCCGGTGAGCTGGTGATCGCAGTCGGCAGCCCGCTCGGCTTTGCCGGCGCGGTTTCCACCGGCGTAGTTCACTCCGTCGGGCCCATTCGCGGAATGGGGAACCGTTCCTGGATCCGCGCCCAGGTCCGGCTGGCCCCAGGCAATTCCGGCGGCCCGCTGGCCGACGCCGGAGGCCGGGTGATCGGCATCAACACCGCCATCATCAACGGGCTCGGGATCGCCGTGCCTTCCAGCGACGCCGCCGAGTTCGTGCGCCGCGGCCCGCGCCCGTCGCTCGGTGTCACGCTGCGTCCCGTGGAGGCAGGTGTTCTGATCCTGGACGTGGAACCGAACGGCGCCGCGGCCGAGGCTTCGCTGAAGGCCGGCGATTTGCTGCTCTTGTCTCTCGACGAGCTTTATGCCGGGCTCGACTCGGGCCAGCCGGCGCTGCGTTTACGGTTTCTGCGCGGCTCGGCTTCCGGCGGCCGTCTGCCGGTGCGTGAAACCGTGGTTCGATTGGGGGCGCGCGCGGCGGAGGCGGCGTGATTCGTGTGCTCATCGCCGCGCAGTCCGCGATGACGCGCGCCGGCCTGGAAACTCTGGTGGCGTCAGCGCCCGGCCTGCACCTGGCCGGATCGTTCCCCGACGCCTCCGCAGCCGAGGCACTACGTCCCGATGTGCTGCTGGTCGCGGGCGCGCTGGAAGATCTGCAGCCGATGGCGCACCGCGCTCCTGCTATTGTTCTGCTCAGCTCCGAATCGCAGCCCTTGTTCACTCACGAAGCATTCAAGATGGGGGTGCGCGCTGTGCTGGCGCGTGACGCCTCTCCGGGCGCCATACTGGCGGCTGTGGAAGCGGCGGCCGGCGGGCTGGCGGTGATTGAACCGGGCGACCTAGAACCGTTGCTGGCCGCTGCGGCGCCTGCGCCGGCCTCCGCCGCGTCCGTCGCGCTGACGGCCCGTGAGCTGGATGTGCTGCGCCTGGTGGCAGAAGGCGATGCGAATAAGGAAATTGCCTGGAAGCTTGGAATCTCGGAGCACACGGCGAAGTTTCACGTGGCTTCGATCCTGGGGAAACTCAATGCGGGAAGCCGCACCGAGGCGGTCACCATCGGCATCCGCCGCGGGCTGGTGCTGTTGTGAGGGGTGAGGCAGGTTGCCGACCGGCCCAGCCCGGCGAAAGCCGGCCGTCTTCTTGCCGGTAGGACAGACTATCGATATGTGTCGTCTGTCGGCCTTTTTGTACCGCCAGTCAACCTTGCCATGCGGTTTCGAAAATGACAGACCACACAAACCGATGGTCCGTCCCACCGGAGGCCGGCGTTCCGGGCATGATGCGGTCCGAGGCGCATGGGGACACTACGGCCGATAGGGTGAGAGAAAGAGAATGAGATTCGTTGCGGGTGGCCGGGGCTTCGCTGACTTGTCGCAGTGCGTTTCGGCCGCCCGATGAATTGGGCAGGAACTTCGATGTATTGGCTCGCTTTAATGGCTCAGCATTACGGTGTCGATTCGTTCCTTGCTCTCTGATATCCGGCGGGCGGCGACGAACGCTATCCGTATACCGCCGGCGGTTATGAACTCCAGAATTCAAAGTCTTCCGTCGAGGATCCGACCCATTAGGGGACCCCGCAGGCCTTTGAGGGGCGCCGGAAGTTCAGTATCACTACAGTGCAACGATCCCTGGCCAGGGAAAAGGACTCGCAGCGGTGCCTGGCGCCACAGTCCCAATTTCAGGGTAAGTGCTGTGTCAAGGGATTCGGGAGGTAAGTGATTGGAAGAACTGGGGGGATGCCGTGTGACTGGAACACACGGGCCGGGCTTGCCCGGCCCCTCGGATAGGGGGTCATCGGGCTTTGTGGTCTGTCGATTTGGGCATGAAAGAATGACAGACGACAAAAGACGATCGTCTGTCCTACCAAAGACGGCCGGGCGTTGCCCGGCTGCGCCGAATGGCATTCGGCGCGCAGGTTATCAACCTGCCCCACAAAGGATCTGCAAGGGCCGGGCATGCCCGGCCCGCGCGCGGTCGCCACGTTCCTCTGCGGCCGTTTCAAATTTCCGATGGCGGCGCCAGCAGCAGCTTGGCGAGCAGCGCGGTGCGATCGGCGATGCGGTTGACGAGGATGCTTTCGTGAGGAGCGTGGGCGCCTTCGCCAACCGCGCCTAAACCATCCAGGGTGGGGACACCCAGAGCGGCGCTGAAATTGCCATCCGAGCCGCCGCCGGTCGCGGATTCTTCGAGAACGATTCCCAACTCCGCCGCCAGCTTTCGTGCGGTGCGGAACAGCCGGCGCACAGCAGCGCTGCGTTCCAAAGGCGGCCGGTTCAGCCCGCCGCTTACGGTGATCGCGCAGCGCCGGTCGAAGGGCCGGAGAGCGCGGAATTTTCCTTCCAGTCCTGCCGCATCGCGCAGCCGCGCCACGCGGATGTCCACCTCGGCGCGCGCTTCGGCCGCCACCACGTTGGAGCGCGTTCCGCCGGCGATGACGCCCGGGTTGACCGTGATGCCGCGGTCGAGCTTGGTAAACCCGGCGATGACCTCGAGCTGCCGTGCCAGTTCCAGCACGGCGCTGGCGCCCGCCTGGAAATCCACGCCGGCGTGCGAGGCCTTGCCCTGCACCGTTACCGTAAACGCGCCGACGCCTTTGCGCGCGGTTTTCAGTTTGCCTTCGAGGCCGGTGCCGGGTTCGAGCACCAGCACCGTGTGGCTCCGGCGCGCGTTGGCTTCCGTCAGTGCCTGCGAGCTCGTGCTGCCCACCTCTTCATCGGAATTGAGCTGAAGGACAACCCGCGAAGGCACGGGCAAATCGAGCTCGCGCAGCGCGCGGGCAGCGAAGAGGAAGAATGCGATCCCCGCTTTCATATCGAGCACGCCCGGCCCCCAAAGGCGGCCGCGGAAGCTCCGGAACGGCATGGAGCGCAGCGTGCCGAGGGGCCAGACGGTGTCGGAGTGCCCCAGCGCCAGGATCTGCCCGTCCTTCTTGCGCCCCGGCAGCTTCATTTCGGCGATCAGGTGGCGGCCGAAGCTCCCGCCCTTAACGGTCTTCACGCGCGCCACCGGCGCCAGCGTGTCACAAACCAGGTCGACGAACCGGTCCACCGCCGCGCGATCGTCGCTCGGCGATTCGCATTCGACGAGGCGTCCGATCAGTTCCACAATTTCGGCCTGGTAACCTCTTACGTGCCGGAGTATCGGATCCACGGCTGTTATAATACTCACTCTCATGGCCATTTTGGATATCAACGAGATCCGGGATATTCTGCCGCACCGGTATCCGTTTCTGCTGGTGGATCGGATCGTGGAACTCGAAGCCGAGCGGATCGTGGGCATCAAGAACGTCACCAACAACGAGCCGTTCTTTACCGGGCACTTTCCGGAATTCCCCGTCATGCCGGGCGTGCTGATAATCGAGGCCATGGCGCAGACCGCCGGAGTGCTGGTGCTGAAATCCATTCCGGACCGGCACAGCAAGCTGGTGCTGCTGGTGGCGGTGGAGAACGCGCGCTTCCGCAAGCCGGTGGTGCCGGGCGACGTGCTGCGC
This sequence comes from uncultured Solibacteraceae bacterium, assembly GCA_964654065.1. Taxonomy (GTDB): domain Bacteria; phylum Acidobacteriota; class Terriglobia; order Bryobacterales; family Bryobacteraceae; genus Bog-375. The sequence goes on along the minus strand of CAZZHN010000124.1, from coordinate 6,896 downwards.
ATGGAAATGAAACTGCTGAAGCGCAAGGCCACCGTCGCCAAGATGGCGGGCGTGGCTACGGTGGATGGCGCGGTGGTGGCCGAGGTGGAAGTGATGTGCAAGCTGGCGGACAAGGACGAGAGCGGCCCCGCTCAGGCGTAGCCGATGCCGATTCATCCGACCGCGATCTTGGACCCGCGGGCGCGCGTGGCGGAAAGCGCTGACATAGGCCCTTACTGTATTGTCGGGCCGGAGGTGGAGATCGGCGCACGCACGCGGTTGATGGCCAACCTGTACCTGGAAGGCCCCACCTGGATCGGCGAAGACAACGTCTTTTTCCCTTACAGCACGGTTGGCGTGGCTTCGCAGGACCTGAAGTATAAAGGTGAGCGCGCCGAAACGCGCATCGGCGACCGCAATCGCATCCGCGAGTTCGTCACCATCCATCGCGGCACCGCTGGCGGCGGCCTCGTCACTTCCATCGGCAGCGACAACCTGATCATGGTGCAGGCGCACGTGGCGCACGACGTGCGCATCGGCGACCACGTGATCCTGGGCAACAGCGTGGGCGTGGCCGGGCACGTGATCATCGAGGATTGGGTGGATGTCAGCCCGTTCAGCGGCATCCACCAGTTCTGCCGCATCGGAAAGCACGCGTTTATCGGTCCCTACAGCGTGATCAAGCAGGACGTGATGCCCTATTCCCTGACCAGCCACAAGCCGGAATCGGCGGTGTTCGGCGCGAATGCAATCGGCCTGGAACGGCGCGGCGTGGGTAAAGAGGCCATCGAAGCCCTGCACACGGCGTTTCGCCTGTTGACGCGCGCCGGCCTCAATACCTCGCAAGCCATCGACCGCATCCGCGCCGAGGTTTCGGCATTGCCCGAGATCGAGGAACTGATCGCCTTCATCCGCGCCTCCGAGCGCGGCATCATTAAATAGGGTGTTAAGGCGCTCCACGGCACCCACCTGCCCCGGGGGGTGCGACAGAGGAGCGGGAACTCGGCGCCTTGTATCAGGGCACGGCTTCAACCGTGCCGCGAGGCCGGTAGTCCAAGGCTTTAGCCACTGCGCCTTTTCTGCACCCGCAGGGGCTGAAGCCCATGCCTTTCTCCGATCCTACGGCACGGCCAAGGCCGTGCCCTGATACAAACCAAAAGGCAGAATCCGCGCCAGGGTGCCGGCCAAGGCCGTGCCCTGATACAAACCAAAAGGCAGAATCCGCGCCAGGTGCCGGCCAAGGCCGTGCCCTGATACAAACCAAAAGGCAGAATCCGCGCCGAGGTCCGGCCAAGGCCGTGCCCTGATACAAACCAAAAGGCAGAATCCGCGCCAGGGTGCCGGCGCTGCCCGAGATCGGGGAACTGATCGCCTTCATCCGCGCCTCCGAGCGCGGCATCATTAAATAGGGCGTTAAGGCGCTCCACGGCACCCACCTGCCCCGGGGGGTGCGACAGAGGAGCGGGAACTCGGCGCCTTGTATCAGGGCACGGCTTCAACCGTGCCGCGAGGCCGGTAGTCCAAGGCTTTAGCCACTGCGCCTTTTCTGCACCCGCAGGGGCTGAAGCCCATGCTTTTCTCCGATCCTACGGCACGGCCAAGGCCGTGCCCTGATACAAGACCAAGAGCAAATCCTTGCGTACCTCCACGCTCGAATCCACGCGAATTCGTTAGGAAAGGAGAGTTTCGCCATCGTTGTGTCGTGCACACGCCAGATCCCTGCCCCTGGCCGGTTCGGGTGTTAAAATTGCAGTGGAACGCACGCAGGGCTGCGCAGACTCGCTCGGTTTTGCATTTGGGCGGCCTTAGTCTGTTGCTTAGCGATCGATGGAGCGTCCGCGGAGGCCGCGATTTCCGGATGTTGCGGTGGGGGTTACTTTGATCAATACGGAAGGCTGACATTACCTGGTCCCGAGCCGCTGCTTTGGCTGCCCATAGGTGCGTTTGTGCTTGCCCAAGGAGTTTTGGTTCTCACTTTGATCCGATTGCGCAATCGTGAGCAGCCTCGGCTATCCATCCTTCAAGGCGGATCGCCAAACTGACGGGCAACTACTTTCGCGCGAATTTCCACCATCCAAATCGTCGACGCAAATAAATGCGATATGGGCTGATTGCCGGGAACGGGCGGTTTCCGCTGCTGGCGCTGGAAAGCGCGGCGCGGCTGGGGCTCGACGTCACGGTGATTGCCATTGAAGAAGAGGCGTCGCCCGAAGTCGTCGGCCTGGCGCCGCGGTGCCACTGGATCTCGCTCGGGCAGTTGAGCAAGCTGATCGAGATTCTCAAGAACGAAGAGATCACCGAAGTCGTGATGTGCGGGCAGGTGAAGCACGCCAAAATCTTTTCGTCGATTGTGCCCGACTGGCGCCTGGTGAAGCTGCTGGCATCGCTGCCGTCGCGCAATACCGACGGGCTGATCGGCGGCGTGGTGAAGGTGCTCGAAGGCGAAGGCATTCACCTGCGCGATTCCACCTGGCTGTTGAAGCCGCTGCTGGCCACGGCGGGCGCGATGACGCGGCGCAAGGCGGACAAAGAGGAAATGGCGGACGTGGAATACGGCTGCCGCGTGGCCAACGCGCTGGCCGGTCTCGACGTGGGACAGGCGGTGGCGATTTCGGAGCGCGCCTGTGTGGCCCTGGAAGCGATGGAAGGCACCGATGCCATGCTGCGCCGCGCGGCCGGCCTGGTCAACGGCCGGCGCCTGGCGCTGGTGAAAGTGGCGCGCCGCCGCGAGCACTTGCTGTTCGACGTGCCGACAGTCGGCCGCTCCACCATTCCGGTGATGCGCGAGTGCGGAGCGACGGTGCTCGCGGTAGAAACCGGCCGCACCTTGCTGCTGGACCGCGCCGAGATGCTGGAAGCGGCCAACGAAGCCGACATCGCGATCGTTGGCATCGAGGCGTGAGGGTTGGCAGGGCAGTGCGCCCCACCTATTGCTATAATTCGGCCTAGTGTGGCATTCCGCTCCAGACCAGCCGACCGCTCCCTGACGGTCGCGGCTCAGAATCACCTCGCGTGACCAAAGCGGCGCGGGGGACGTCACACAAATGATCCGGACAAAGAGGTATCCATGCGTCATACTTTGCGATTCACAATAGGTACGGCAGCCTTGCTGCTGTCGTCCGCCGCGTTTTCCCAGACGCTGCCAGCGGGCGTGCAGAAGGTCACGGCGGTCGAGGGCATCACCGAGTACGCGTACCCGAACGGCCTCCACGTGCTGCTGTTTCCCGACACCTCCAAGCCGAAGGTGACGGTGAATGTCACCTACCTGGTGGGCTCGCGGCAGGAGGGGTACGGCGAAACCGGCATGGCGCACCTGCTGGAGCACCTCATGTTCCGCGAGACGAAGACGCGCACCGACATCAAGAAGGAACTGACCGACCACGGCGCGCAGATGAACGGTTCCACGGCCTGGGACCGCACCAACTACTTCGAAACCGTCAACGCAAACGAGGCCAATCTCCGCTGGGCGCTGGAGATGGAAGCCGACCGCATGGTGAACACGCGCATCGAAAAAGCCATCCTCGACAAGGAAATGACGGTGGTGCGGAACGAGTTCGAGATGGGCGAGAACAACGCCATCAACATCATGTTCCAGCGTTTGCTGGAGACGGCGTATTTGTGGCACGCATACGGCCACCTGCCGATCGGCAACCGCTCCGATATCGAGAACGTCTCGATCCCTCATCTGGCCGCTTTCTACGAGAAGTACTATCAACCCGACGACGCGGTGCTGACCGTGGCGGGCAAGTTCGACGAAACCACGACCCTGCAGTGGGTGGCGGACACGTTCGGCCGTATTCCGCGGCCCACGCGCACGCTGGAGCCCACCTATACGGTCGAGCCGGCGCAGGATGGCGAGCGCACGGTGATGCTGCGCCGCGTAGGGAACCAGCAGGCAGTTGCGGTCATGTATCACGTGCCTGCCGAGGGGCACCCGGATACGGTCGCGCTCGAAGTGCTGACCGGCATATTAGGCGACAACCCTTCCGGCCGGTTGTACAAGGCCCTGGTCGATAATAAGAAGGCAGCCAACGCCGGCATGGGGTCGCTCGAACTGCATGATCCGGGCGTGGTCTATGCCTTCGCGATGTTGCGCCCGGAGCAATCGCTGGACGATGCGCGCGCCATCCTGCTGAAGACGGTCGAGGGCCTGGTCAACGAGGGTCCCAGCAAGGAGGAAGTGGAGCGCGTGAAGACGCGGCTGTTGAAGGAGTTCGATCTCGCAATGGCGGATACGCAATCGATTGCGCTGGGGCTGAGCGAGGTGCTCTCGGCGGGCGATTGGCGCCTGATGTTTCTGGAGCGCGACGAACTCAAGAACATCACGCCCGAAGACGTGATGCGCGTGGCCAAGGCCTATCTCAAGGAGTCGAACCGCACGCTGGGCGAATTCGTCCCGGATAAGACGCCGGACCGGGCGGAAATCCCCAAGACGCCGGACCTGGCCATGGTGTTCAAGAACTACAAAGGCGGAGAGGCGATTTCGCAGGGCGAGGTGTTCAATGCGTCGCCGGCCAACATTGAGTCGCGCGTGCAGCGGGTCAAGCTGAAGAACGGAATGACACTGGTGCTGCTGCCCGAGAAAACGCGCGGCGGCACGGTTCATGCGCAGCTGGGAATCCGCTACGGCGACGAAAAATCACTGATGAACCTGGAGACGGCGGCGGAAATGACGGGCACGCTGCTGATGCGCGGAACCAAGAACAAGTCGCGGCAGCAGATCCAGGATGAGATGGACCGGCTCAAGACCCAGCTGAACGTGAGCGGCAGCGTGACGGGCGCCAGCGCCAGCATCGAGACGGTCGAGGCTAATCTGGCCGGCGCTTTGCGGCTGGCTGCGGAGGTTCTTCGCGAGCCTTCCTTCCCCGAAAGCGAATTCGAGCCGGCGCGGCAGACGCGCCTGGCCGGCGTGGAGGCTTCGAAGACCGAGCCCCAGGCTTTGGGCCCGATCGAGCTGCAGCGCCACCTGAAGCCGTTCCCGCGCGGCGACGCCCGCTACGTGAGCACGCTCGAGGAAGAGATTGACGATATCAAAAAGGTCACGTTGGACGACGCGCGGAAGTTTTACGCGCGGTTCTACGGCGGCGGCAACGCCGAACTGGTGGTGGTGGGACAGTTCGACGCAGCGGCCATTGAGAAGCTGGCCGGCGAGCTGTTCGGCGACTGGAAAAGCCCCGCACACTTCGAACGCATCACCCAGCCGTATAAGAAGGTGGATGCGATGGATCGCGTCATCGAGACGCCCGACAAAGAAAACGCCGTATTCAACGCAGGCATGAACACGCCGCTGGCGATGGACGATCCGGACTACGCGGCGATGATGCTGGCCAACCGTATGTTTGGCGCCAGCTTCTCTTCGCGCCTGGTGCATCGCATCCGGGAGCAGGACGGGTTCAGCTACGATGTCCGCTCTGCGGTCAGCGTCGCCAACAAGGACGATGGCACTTCGTTCACTGTATCCGCCATCTCCGCTCCCAAGAACGCTCCCAAGGTGGAGGCGGATGTCCGCGAAGAGCTGGCGCGCGCGCTGAAAGACGGTTTCACGGCGAGCGAAGTGGCGGCGGAGAAAAAGGCGTGGAAGGACGCACTGAACCTGCAGCGGTCCGAAGACGGATCGCTGGCCAACCTGCTGCTGGCCCGCGAGCGGTTCGGCCGCACCATGAAATTTGACGAGGCGCTGGAGGCCAGGATTGACACGCTCACCTTGGATGAGGTGAACGCGGCGTTCCGCAAACACGTGGATGCGGCCGCCTTCAGCTTCGTCAAGGCAGGCGACTTCAAGAAGGCCGGCGTGCTGCAGACGCCGTAGGCGTGGCGCACGCACTCGTGCGTGCCGCGTCGGCACTCTGCCGACGCCTGCCGACCCGGGCGCACAGGCGTCGAGTAGAGACTCGACGCGGCACGCAGGAGTGCGTGCGCCACAGCCCTGGCGCGAAGGGCACGGGTAATCACTATGCCGAAAATCAGGTTGGCGGTGGTGGGAGCGGGCGCCTTTGGCCGCAACCATTGCCGAGTGGCGCAGGAAACGGAGCGCGCCGAACTGGCCGCGGTGGTGGATATCGACCGGGCACGAGCCGAAGAAGCTGCCGCCGCGCACGGCGGCAAGGCCCTCACCGATGTGCGCGAGCTGGCCGGCAAAGCCGATGCCGCCATCGTCGCGGTGCCGACCAGCGCCCATGAGGCGGTGGCGTGCGAGCTGCTCGCAGCCGGGATCGACGTCCTGGTCGAGAAACCGATCGCGGTGGATGACGCCGCTGCCGGGCGCATCATTGAGAGCGCCGCCCGCTACGACCGCGTCCTGCAGGTGGGTCACCTGGAGCGTTTCAATCCCGCCGTGGTGGAACTGGAGCGGCGTGCCACGCTGCCGCTGTTTTTCGAGATTCACCGTCTGAACCTGTTCAGCCCGCGCAGCCTGGATGTGGACGTGGTGCTGGACCTGATGATCCACGACGTAGACATCGTGCTGGCGCTGGCGGGCGCCGAACCATCGGAAATCCGGGCCGCCGGTATTTGTATTCTTTCGTCCAAAGTGGATATCGCCAACGTGCGGCTGCAATTCCCCAACGGCTGCGTGGCCAACCTGACCGCCAGCCGGGTTTCCACGGAGCGGGTGCGCAAGTTGCGGCTCTTCCAGCCGCGGCAGTACCTGTCACTCGATTACGCGCGCCAGGACCTTGCTGTTTTTTCAGTCGATGACGCGCGGCAGATCGGTTTTCAGCAGGCCAAGCTGGAAAAAAGCGAACCTCTGCGGCTGCAGCTGGAAGCCTTTCTGGACGGGGTGGAAAGCCGCACGGTGGCGAAATGTTCCGGCGCCGCGGCGCGTCAAACATTGAGTGTGGCCCTGGCGATTCTTGATAAAATCGAGGAGCACTCGCAAGTGGTCTCGCACACCCTGACCGCGGGATGGAAACCGTAGC